>NZ_QJHD01000001.1:0-242698 GCF_003184505.1 Blautia sp. BCRC 81119
AGACAACCGTTTGGCTATCTCTCGTTTTTACTGCTTTTGGTTTGTTTAAACCGTTCTTTAAATGTAAAGAAATTTTCGAGAATCGTATGTGTTTCACTGTTTAGTTATCAAGGTTTGTTTTGTCTGTCTCTCAGACAGCTCGTTTATTTTATCTCATCTCTTTTTGTTTGTCAAGCACTTTTTTAAGTTTTTTTCAAACATTTTTGAGTTAAGATCTTGTTGTCGTTTTGTTGACGACTTGGATACTTTATCATATCTTCTGTCTTTTGTCAACTGTAAATTTCATTTTTCTGAAATTCTTTTTAATTGTTTGTTTTTTAAAAACAATTATTTGCGACAGCTCAGTTATAATACCACTGGGAGTTATGCTTGTCAACCATAAATTTCAATTTTTTTAGATTTTCCTGGAAGTTTATTTTTATAGGACAATTTTTTATTCTTATTTGTAATTTATAGGATTATCTTTATTGTTGTTTATCGTGTTGTTTTTTAATAATAAGTCTCTTCGCTGGATGGCGCTACGCCGGTCGCATTTTCAATGCGGGAATATGCAGGGGGAAGGCCATCTCAGAGTTCCGTAGCCCGAAGGCCCTCCCCCTGCACCCCCACCCTCTTGGGCACGGAAGGAGTTCTGCGTTGTTGTGTGTGCTGCGTTGTTGACTTTTGTCTGTATGCTTCGGTATTGGATGTGGAACGTTGTGCCGATCTGGTTTCTGTATTCTTCGGTACTTATGGTGGTACGCTGTGCCGATCTGCGATCTGCGATCTGCGATCTGGTTCTGGGATTCTTCGGTACTTATAGTGGTACGCTGGGCCGATCTGGTCCCTGTATTCTTCGATATTTATGGTGATACACTGGGCCGATCTGGTTCCTGTATTCTTCGATATTTATGGTGATACGCTGGGCCGATCCTGTTTCTGTATTCTTCGATACTTATAGGAATATTCTGTACCGGTCTGACATTTCAGGACAGGACGCCCAGTCCGCTTCCATCCCCCGCATGTTTTTTCCTGTCGGCTGGAAGCGTCAGCCAGAGGAAGGTGGCATCGGGCCGGGCTGCTGCGGAGGAGGGGTGATTACTACTTGGGCTGCGGGAGACGGCGTTATTGCGGCAGGGCCTGCTGTCTGAGCCGCAGGCGAGTTCTGGCCCTGCCGCAATGCTTTTAGCCGTCTCACGGAGCCCTAGTAGTATCCCCCGACGGAGTCCCTGCCCGGAGCGATGCCACCTTCCTCTGGCGTCCCTCAACCACATCCACCCACAAAACCTCAAAAACCCCACCGACTGCATCCACTCCCCGGACCGATGCCACCTCCCTCTGGCGTCCCTCTCCATCCCAACAAAAAAAACGGCACCCGGCAGTTCCAACACTGCCAGACACCGAAACCAAAACACCCGTCAAACAGACCTATACAATATATAATCAACATTCGCTATCCGCTCAACTCAATTACCACCAGAAAGTTCTCTCAGCAACTCAAGATCGCTGGCCTGCACTTTAATATTCGTAGTCAGCTTCTCACCCTCAGGGCTAATATACGTCACCTCAAGAATACTCCCCTCACGAATCCCCCGCCGGGAAACCGCACTACAAAATGCCGGAAACTTCGGATGATTCTGTTTAAATGTATTCCATGCATTCATAACCTTCATCATATTTCCAATATTTCCAATATTACCAATACCCATAACCAACACCAGCCTTTCCCTTACTATCATCTATGTTTTTTTATCTATTAACCCAAACACAGCCGCCGTACAAACCATACAGCGGCTGACCACATGATCCTATTCAAAATAACCTGCCGGAAACTCACAACCCTCTGATAAAAGAAATCGCATCCCGGATCCCAGCCACATAAACCAATTTAATTCCTTTAATACTCTCTGTAGCCGTCCGGTTCACCTCAGGAAGTATCACCGTCTCAAACCCAAGCTTTTTCGCTTCCTGCACACGCTGTCCGGCCATACTCACTGCACGAACCTCGCCACTCAGACCAATTTCACCAAACGCCATCACAGAATCCGGGATCACGATCTCCTTCGCACTGGAAATAATAGCAAGACAAATACCCAGATCGATCGCCGGCTCTGTCATCTTCATGCCACCCGCAATATTCACATAAGCATCCGAAGCAGCAAGATGAACTCCCGCCTTCTTCTCCAGAACCGCCATCAAAAGATTCACACGATTAAAATCCGTACCAACTGCTGTTCTTCTCGGAATTCCAAAATTACTCTGACACACCAGAGCCTGGATCTCCACCAAAATCGGTCTCGTCCCCTCCATAGAACATGCAACAACAGACCCCGAAGCATTCTCCGGTCTTCCATTCAAAAGGAACTCGGAAGGATTCTTCACTTCTTCAAGTCCGGAATTCTGCATCTCAAAAACACCAATTTCATTGGTAGAACCAAAACGATTTTTCACCGCACGCAGGATCCGGTAAGAAGCATGCCTGTCTCCCTCAAAGTAAAGCACAGTATCTACCATATGTTCCAGTACACGAGGACCTGCCACATTTCCCTCCTTGGTCACATGACCCACGATAAAAATGGACACTCCCATACCCTTAGCGATCTGCATCAGTACATTGGTAGATTCCCTCACCTGAGAAACACTTCCCGGCGCAGACGAAATATCTTCATGAAACATCGTCTGGATAGAATCCACAACAGCTACATCTGGTTTCGTCCGCTCAATGATCTCCCGGATATTTTCAAGCTTCGTCTCACAGAGCAGTTTCAGTTTATCATTAAACGTTCCAAGCCGATCTGCCCGGAGCTTGATCTGTCTGAGAGACTCCTCACCAGAAATATACAAAACAGAAATCCCCTGTGAAGATAAATTTCTGCACACCTGCAACAACAATGTAGACTTGCCAATACCAGGATCTCCACCTACCAAAACAAGGGAGCCGGGGACGATTCCGCCTCCCAGCACCCTGTCAAGTTCACCGATTTCGCAGCTCTGACGTTCATCTGAAGAAAGACTGATATCTTTCAGAACTACAGGCTCCGTTTTCTTTTGTGTAGTTTTAATACTCCCTGAGGAAGATTTTTTGGAAGAAACCGTTTCCTCCACAAAAGTATTCCATGCCTTGCATGCCGGGCACTGCCCCATCCACTTGGCTGATTCATACCCGCATTCCTGACAGAAATAAACCGTTTTTTTATTTTTTAGCATTTTACAATTTTAACTTCTGCTTTGGTGTTCGCATCCAGTTCAACACTGAAAGAAAGCTTGCCGCCCAGGTTTGTGGTCATTGTACCTGTACTTACATCGTCAATAAATACCTGATACTCTGTCTCAGCTTCCAGTTCAACAGTAATCTGAGAATCCTCAAAGCCCTGAACCTCAAAACTCATTGCTGTTCCATCCTGCTGAAGATGGAACACACTGGTTCCCGGAACAGACTCATATACGAACATTCCATTACGCTCAAGTTTGGTGATCTCCTTATATGTTTTTACTTTATACATATCTCCCTGATACTGATAATCCGACAATTTGGATTTCTGATTTAATTCATAATCTCCAAAACTGATAGTCCCATTATCTTCTGTGCGGATCAATTCCTGTACCACTGCCATGATCTTATGTCCTCCTGAAATCTTTCATTGTATAGTTTTAATTTTGTTAATTATAACTTATTTCTGTTTTTTTGGCTATAGAAAGTAATAAAATTCTTACGCTTTCTCCGCATCTTTTACTTCAAAGTAGATTTTCTTGTCTTTGACCTTCACCTGTACGGTATCACCGGCTTTGATCCGACCTTCAAGGATTTCTGTTGCCATCTCATCCTCAATCTTTGTCTGGATCGCACGACGCAGCGGTCTTGCACCGTATTTACTGTCAAAGCCTGCATCTGCGATAAGATCTTTAGCTGCTCCGGTAACTTTCAGTATGATATCCAGCTGTTCCTGACAGCGTTTTTCCAGGTTTTTCAAAAGAATAGTAACGATCTTCCTGATATTTTCTTTATTCAGAGAATGGAATACCATGATCTCATCGATCCGGTTCAGAAATTCCGGTTTAAACATCCGCCGCACTTCTTCCATCACTCCGGACTTCATACGTTCATAATCACGCTTTTCCGTATCTCCGGACATAAATCCAAGATGTTTCGGTTCCATGATCATCTGCGCACCTGCGTTGGAAGTCATGATAATGATCGTCTGCTTAAAATCCACTTTTCTGCCTTGAGCATCTGTAATATGACCATCATCAAGTACCTGCAGAAGAATATTAAACACATCCGGATGAGCCTTTTCAATCTCGTCAAAAAGAATGACACTGTATGGATTTCTGCGCACTTTTTCGCTGAGCTGTCCACCTTCTTCATAGCCTACATATCCGGGCGGCGATCCGATCATTTTAGAAACACTATGTTTTTCCATATATTCGGACATATCTACACGGATCATTGCCTGCTCACTTCCAAATACAGCTTCCGCCAGCGCTTTGGAAAGCTCCGTTTTTCCCACTCCGGTAGGTCCCAGGAATAAGAAAGAACCTATAGGCCTTGCCGGATCCTTTAATCCTACTCTTCCCCTTTTTACCGCACGGGCAACTGCAGAAACTGCCTCATCCTGTCCGATCACACGTTTTTTCAGAACCTTTTCCAAATTTGCAAGCTTACGGGATTCCCCCTCTGTCAGACGCTGTACAGGTATTTTTGTCCAGTCAGACACAATACCGGCAACTGCCTCTTCATCAACTGTAAGTGGATTTTTCCTATTTTTCCGCTCCGCCTTTCTTCGGATCTTTTCCAATTCTGCTTCCGCCTCATTCTGCTTTGCCTGTGCTGTTTTTGCACCTTCAAGATCTGCATTTATGACTGCCTGTTCTTTTTGTTTCAGAATATCGTGGATCTCTCTTTCCAGTGCTTCTGCTTTCGGAGACGGACGATATCCCGCCAGTTGTACTTTCGACGCTGCCTCATCAATAATGTCAATGGCTTTATCCGGAAGAAACCGGTCATTGATATAACGAACGGACATTTTTACAGCCGCCTCAAGGGCCTCATCCAGAATCTCTACACCATGATGTTTTTCATAATATGGGCGCAGCCCCTTCAGGATTTCAACAGCCTCCTCTTCTGTAGGCTCTTCCACGATGATAGGCTGAAAACGCCGTTCAAGCGCTGCATCCTTTTCAATGTATTTCCGATATTCTTCCAGTGTCGTTGCTCCGATCAGCTGGATCTCTCCACGGGAAAGAGACGGTTTCAGGATATTGGAAGCATCCAGTGCACCTTCCGCTCCACCGGCTCCGATGATCGTATGGATCTCATCAATAAAGAGCAATATTCCCTGCTGTTCGCTTACCTCATCGATCACATTTCGGATACGTTCTTCAAACTCACCGCGATATTTACTTCCTGCGACCATTCCGGAAAGATCCAGAACTACAACCCGCTTATCCTTCACAGTATCCGGTACCATTCCTGTGACGATCCGCTGTGCAAGTCCCTCTACAATAGCCGTTTTTCCTACTCCCGGTTCTCCAGTCAGGCAGGGATTGTTCTTTGTTCTTCTGCTCAGGATCTGGATCAGTCTGGCAATCTCTTTATCCCTTCCCACTACAGGATCCAGCTTACCTTCTTCTGCCATGGCCGTCAGATCTCGGCTATACTGATCCAGAGTTGGTGTTACACTGCTGTTTCTTCCCTTTGAAGCTTTTACAGCCTGGAATTCTTCCGCAATGGCATCGCTGTCCATTCCCATAGCTGTCAGCACTGCCGCATAAAGCTTCTGGATATTGGCACCCATTGTGTACAGCAGTCTGGTACCCACACAGTCTGTTTCTTTCAACATTGCCAGCAGAATATGTTCTGTCCCGACTTCCTCAAAACGCATGGATTCTGCTTCTGCATATGCACCCTCAAGAACTCTTCTGGTTCTCGGACTGAATCCCGGTTTCTGTGAAACAGCCGTATTTCCCGGCGGTGCGATCAGTTTATCGATCAGAGCCATCGCTTTATCAGCCTGGATTCCAAACTCCTCCAGAACTCTTCCTGCTGTGCCCTCCTTTTCTTCTACAAGCCCGACCAGCAGATGCTCCGTGCCGATATAACTATGTCCGCAGGAGCTGGCTGCCTCTTTTGCCAGAGCAAGAACATTCTCTGCCTGTTTTGTATATCGTTCCTGCATGATGTCTCCTCCTATCTGTCTGTGTCATACTCGTCAAAAATCTCGTCCACCAGCTGATGGACTTCTTCTCTTGTTACATTTTTACAGCATCCCCATGCCATTGCTACTGTCAGATTCTGTTTCATTTCTTCCAGTGCTCTGACCTTATCTGCATCTATGGAGATCACCGCTCCCTTTCGCCTGTCAATAGTCACAAAGCCTTCCTGACGAAGCAGCGCATATGCCTTATTCACAGTATGCATATTGATTCCTGCAATGCTTGCAAGCTGCCGTACAGAAGGCAGAGTATCCCCTTCATGAAGCCTTGATGTAGCGATCCCCATTATGATCTGATTGGTGATCTGCATATAGATTGCCTCATCACTGTTAAAATCGATTTCTATCACCATAGGGTAATCTCTCCTCTACAACAGCAAAAGGCTGCACAGTTTCATCCTGGCAGCCTGCTGTGATTTTTGTTTTTATTTACTGATCCCTGCAATCTTCTCTATCTGTTCTTTGTTAAGAACCAGATTAAATCCCATTGGATTTACCACATAAGCGTTTGCCTGCGGAATCATCAGGCTCGGAAGTTTGTCTATAGTCACTTTCGCAACACGGAGATTCTTGCCTCTTCCAAATTTCTCAAATTCCATAACATCTGTAAACACAGGCTGCATGATCTTATCCTCTTTATTTTTCAGATACGGAATATGGAGCTTTCCATCTTCTTCCTGCTCTGCATTGATCGCGATCAGGAATTCTGCCTTACGCAGGTTTGCTATCAGCTCTTCTTCCAACTCACGGATATTCTTATGCTCTTCCTGTTTTACCGGGCGACGCAATTCCTGCATAAAATAGATTCCGGAAAGTTCAAGAGACGGGTTCAGAAGCGGTCTCTTTGACGGCTCGATCTTACTCATATCTCTCTGGTTTGCGATCTTTCCGATCTCAATCTCGATCTTCTCTTCTCCGTCGATCCAGATCACACTGTTCACTCCGATCGCGTACAGCGTACCATACAGTCTTGGATAGTCTTTTTTCTCATATTTCATGCCCATAAGAAGGATCTTATCCTCAAGGAGCTGTTTACCATATTCTTTGATCTCTTCTTCTGTGGCAAAAATCCTTGCCTGGTCATTAAATGTTTCTTCATCACAGGTCACATATGGAAGTCTGGTTGCCTGTGAATATGCAACAACTACTTCCTCCCTGTTTCTGAGCTCATGGATTGCTTCTTCTACACTGATTCCCATTTTTCTGTCCTCTCTGCCTCATCACTTGGATGCGACACCTCATCAAGGAAAATGGTTGGTTCCTGTTGTGCCCTGTCAGCATCCAGCTTTTCATGTTCGTAACTACTCACTGTGTTTCATAGTTGTTACTATTGTACAATGAAATCCCTGTTTTCGTCAAGCTGTGCCTGTGAAAAATGACCAACTTAAGCCTCGTCGATAGCTTTTCCGATATCGTGACGCATATACTTATTTGCAAAGCTGATCCACTCTGTAGCAGCATATGCATTCTTTCTGGCTTCTTTTAATGTCTCTCCTTTGGCAGTGATGCCAAGAACACGCCCACCGTTTGTAACGATCTCTCCATCTTTAAATTTGGTTCCCGCATGGAAACAGTAGTATCCGTCTTTGTCCTTAAAATTCTCAAATCCATGGATCGGGATACCTTTTTCGTATTTTACCGGATATCCATCACTTGCAAGAACAACACAAACTGCTGCATTGTCCTCAAATTTCAGATCGATCTGATCAAGTTTGCCGTCTACACAGGCTTCCATTACTTCAATGATATCATTCTCCATACGCGGAAGAACAACCTGTGCCTCCGGATCCCCAAATCTTGCATTATATTCCAGAACCTTCGGGCCATCTGCAGTAAGCATCAGTCCGAAGAAAATGATTCCCTTAAACGGACGTCCCTCTGCTGCCATGGCATCTACTGTTTTCTGATAAACATATTTCTTACAGAATTCATCTACTTCCGGAGTATAGAACGGACTTGGAGAAAATGTTCCCATTCCGCCTGTATTCAGTCCCTGATCCCCATCCTTCGCACGCTTGTGATCCTGTGCGGATGTCATGGTACGGATCGTCTTTCCATCTACAAAAGAAAGTACGGAAACCTCACGGCCAGTCATAAATTCTTCAATTACCATGGTATTTCCGGCATTTCCGAATTTTTTGTCTTCCATGATCTCTTTTACGCCAGCTTCTGCCTCTGCAAGATCCTGGCAGATCAGAACACCTTTTCCAAGAGCAAGGCCATCTGCCTTCAAAACGATCGGGAATTTTGCTTCGGTCCTTAAATATTCCAGAGCTTTTTCCGGATCATCAAAATTCTCATAAGCAGCTGTAGGAATGTCGTATTTTTTCATAAGATCCTTGGAAAAAGCCTTGGAGCCTTCCAGAATAGCAGCATTTTTGCGCGGTCCGAACACACGCAGTCCCTCTGCCTCAAATACATCTACGATTCCGCCCACAAGAGGATCATCCATTCCCACGATAGTAAGATCGATCTCTTTTTCTTTGGCAAAGGCTGCCAGTTTTTCAAATTCCATTGCTCCGATATCTGCACATTCCGCATACTCTGCGATTCCTGCATTTCCAGGTGCACAGTAGATCTTGTCAACTTTCGGGCTTTTTGCAACACTCCATGCAATTGCATGTTCTCTTCCGCCGCTTCCTACGATTAATACTTTCATCTGTTTACTCCTTTGTTTCATCTGTCTGCTGATTACTTTAAAGAAACAATTCCATCTGTCACTGTGATTTTGTCATTGGCGATAAGATTGATTGCTTCCGGAAGGATCTTCCACTCTGCTTTTTCCATTACACGTCTCTGAAGCTCCTTGGATGTATCTCCGTCTTTTACCTTTACTGCCTTCTGAAGGATGATCGGACCTGTATCCGTTCCGGCATCTACGAAATGAACCGTAGCGCCTGTTACTTTCACTCCTCTTGCAAGAACTGCATCATGGACCTTAAGTCCATAAAAACCTTTTCCGCAGAAAGACGGGATCAGAGATGGATGGATATTGATGATCTTGTTGGGATACGCTTCCACCATCATCGGAGGGATTGCAACCAGATATCCTGCAAGAACGATCAGATCCACCTCTTTTTCCTGAAGCTTCGCCAGTAATGCTTTATGGAAAGCTTCTCGGTCCGGATAGTCTTTCGGTGCGATGCATACCGCCTCTATATCGTGCTTTCTGGCTCTTTCCAGAGCATAAGCGGAGGCATTATTACTGATCACAATATCCACTTTTGCATTTGTGATCCCTCCTGCATCAATAGCATCCAGGATCGCCTGAAGATTCGTTCCCCCACCGGAAACAAGAACACCGATCTTTAACATAAGGTCACTCCCTTTTCTCCCTCTTCAATGGATCCTACCACATATGGCTTATCGCCGGTTTTACGGATAGCTTCCATTGTTTTGTCAACATCTGCAGGATCTACTGCCAGGATCATTCCAAGACCCATATTATATGTATTATACATCATATGCTCATCAATATTTCCTTTTTCAGCAAGGAGCTTGAAGATCGGAAGTACCGGATAGCTGTCTTTTTTGACAACAGCTCTGGTTCCCTCTTTCAGCATACGTGGGATATTCTCATAGAATCCACCCCCTGTGATATGGCTGCATGCATGGATCTTCACGCCAGACTCTCGGATGCTCTTCAGCGCTTTTACATAGATTCTGGTCGGTGCGATCAGTGCCTCTCCCAGAGTTGTTCCAAGCTCTTCATAATAAGTATCCAGAGACTCTTTTGTCATGTCAAATACTTTACGTACAAGAGAAAATCCATTACTGTGAACTCCTGTGGAAGCCATACCGATCAGGACATCTCCTGGTTTCAGGGCCTCTCCTGTAAGAAGATCTTTTTTGTCAACGACTCCTACTGCAAATCCGGCAAGGTCGTACTCATCTTCCGGCATAAGTCCAGGATGCTCTGCTGTCTCACCACCGATCAGAGCTGCCTCAGACTGTACACAGCCCTCTGCAACACCTTTTACGATCTCTGCGATCTTTTCCGGATAATTTTTGCCGCAGGCAATGTAGTCCAGGAAAAACAATGGCTCGCCGCCTGCACATGCAATATCATTTACACACATGGCTACAGCATCGATTCCGATGGTATCATGCTTGTCCATAACCATGGCTACCTTAACCTTGGTTCCACATCCGTCTGTTCCGGAAACCAGAGTAGGCTCTTCCATATCTTTGAATTTCTCCATGGAAAATGCACCTGAGAATCCACCGATTCCTCCAAGTACCTCCGGTCTCATTGTCTTGGCAATGTGCTTTTTCATCAGCTCTACTGATTTGTATCCTGCCTCAATATCTACGCCTGAAGTCTTGTAATCCATAATGTCCTCCTTATGACAACACCTTTTTATTTTATGGTAAAAGATTTATTTAGTAATTTTTGTATCCAACTTCCTGAAGCCTTGCGTCTTTCTTCTCAACCTGCTCCTTCAGATCCTGACTGTAGGCTTTCAGTCTGGAAAGAAGCTCTGCATCGGAAGTTGCAAGGATCTTGGCAGCAAGAAGTCCCGCATTGGCGCCACCATTGATCGCTACTGTGGCAACCGGGATACCGCTTGGCATCTGTACGATTGAGTAAAGGGAATCTCGTCCTCCCAGAGAGGTTGTATGCATCGGAATACCGATCACCGGCATTGGAAAGATCGCTGCGCACATTCCCGGAAGATGAGCTGCCATTCCTGCGCCTGCGATGATAACTTTGAAGCCTTTTTCTTCTGCTGTCTTTGCATACTCGAAAAATACATCCGGTTCTCTGTGTGCGGAAATGATCTTCATTTCATAATCAATCCCCAGTTTCTCCAGGATATCTGCTGCTTTGCTCATAACCGGCATATCCGAATCACTACCCATTACAATTCCTACTTTTGCCATTGTGTTCTCCTTTCATGGTACACTAACTGAATATTAGCCTGTGTCCTTTGACTATTGTTATGGTTATTCTACGTATATTCTCACTTTCTGTCAATACGATCGGAAAAACTGTAAATTTACTAATTAACTTATATTATTATTTAATGGAAGATTCTCAAAAGGACGGTTTAATTCCTCTGTTCCCGGAAGAACAAACCTTCCGTTTTCGATAATGGAAAGCATTTCTCCCTCATCATCGATCACACGGATACTTCCAAGCTCATCATAGGGAATGGTAATATCTGTATGACAGCCATAATAAGCAAGGCTTACGTCATCTTTTCGCATCTCGGAAATCTCATTATCCCTGGCGATGATCTCTTTTCCATCCGGATTATATACCGGTGTATCCTCTGCCCAGCTGTAACAGGTATCGCCCACAGCAAAATGCGGTCCCATTTTTTCTGCGATCAGGATCGGAAACTTATCCGCAATTCCGTATTTCAGCGCCGCCACATAAGCTGTGGTATTTGTACCGATGGCAAACTCTCCCATGGGGATCTTCGGATGGTGGTGGAGGATATTATCTTCAATATATTTCCGGTTCTCTTCTTCGGTTTTAAAATTCGAGCAGGTGTAATCAATAACCTGGCCGCAGTCAAATACCAGCTTCAGATCCCGGAACTGAAGACCGTTCAGATATACTTTTTTCACATGAAGGATTCCGCCTGTGCCTGCCAGCTGCGGAGATGTAAAGACTTCGCCCACCGGAATGTTCACATCTGCCACGCAGTTCTCAAAATTTGTCTGTTTCTTCGGATCTGTCAGTTCATGAAGATGGATCAGAAGATCCGTCTCATTGTCTCCACGTCCTTTGACTTCCACCCACTCACAGGTATCCAGGGTATTGATGATCGTCTGCTGGATTTCCTGATAGAGATGGTAATCCAATGTATTGATCTTTACGATCTCACGGAAAATTTCCTCATAATTTCCACCAATCTCAGGAACCGGATATGCAATGATCGTAAAACTTCTCTCATCACCTTTGATGTATCGGTTTACGATCTGTCCGGATTCATTGTCAAGTTCTGTCTGAAGCTTCTGCTGTGTCTCGCTTAATGCATAAGCTTCCGGTTTACTTATCGGAGAGAAAGGATTTTCTCCAAATGTATCAATGCAGGCCGGACCGCCATGTACTTCTGCCAGTTCTCTGTACTTCTCATAGGAGGTCTGCATAGCACGAAGTTTTCGCTGAACAAAATCCCCATCCAGGAACAATGCACTGTCCTGACGATGATCGTAATCGTACTGCGGATTGGCAACGCCGCCTGTATAGCCTACTCTCACGGCGC
Source organism: Blautia sp. BCRC 81119 (assembly GCF_003184505.1). Lineage (NCBI taxonomy): Bacteria > Bacillati > Bacillota > Clostridia > Lachnospirales > Lachnospiraceae > Blautia > Blautia sp. BCRC 81119. The sequence continues at coordinate 12,410 of NZ_QJHD01000001.1, forward strand.
CTCTCTTATTTACCACATGCGTTGCATGGCGATAGATCACCGGCTTCAGACCCATTTTTTCAAACTGGAGGATCGCTGCTTTTACCATCCGTTCAAAACCAAGACTATATCGGATATTTACTGTTTTCTTTTTTGTGATATCCTTCCGTCCGGTGATAAATCCGATCCGATAGCCTTCTGTATAGGTAGAAGCCATCTTATCGATCTCTTCCTGAGAAAGGGAGTTCAGAAACTCTGCAACTCCTGTTTCATTCTCTGAAACAAACTCGCCATAGCGATACAGATATCTCAGATCCGAAAGATCCGAATTCATGATGATATCTGCTGCAAAGTCAAGCTCCGGATCTACACCTTCCCGTATCCTCTGCTCCATCATATCCTGGCAGTAATCATTTACATAGGAACGGAGAATCCCCTCCACTGTTGCCGCCTCCGGAAGTTCTTCCTCACAAAATGCAGAATATACTTCCAGAAACAGTTCCATGGATACAGTCATATCCCACAGCCTTTTCTCATGAGCATAAGCTACAGTTCCTGCGATCTCTGCATACAGAAAACTGAAGGCTTTTCCATATTCTCCCATCTGCTGTACTGCATACGCCGGATTTCCATAGCTGCTTTCATAATTTTCCGGGAGGATATCCTGATAAAAGCAATGATTTCTCTCTTTCAACACCTCCATCGTAAGCTCTGCTGCGCTCTCATCCATCACATCTGCTGCCATGGAAAGAAACTTTGCCCTGTTTCTGAAAAAATCTCCAAACGGTTTTTTTACGGTTTCTTCTGTTATGATCTCACGGATCCGTTCCTTCGCAAGTCCATAACGTTCTTTCATGCATTCTTCCAAGACTTCATCTCCCATCTTTTTCATCATCGATCACATGCCCCAGGGCAATGTGTTTGTCAACGAGTTCTTTCATATATTCCCAGATCACTTCAGAACCCTCTCCTGTTTTCCGGTTTCTCTTATAAATCTGACTTTTCTTCACCTGATGCTCTTCCCAGCTTTTTCCGTTGGAAGCATCATTTAGAAACAATGGCTGACAATTATCTAGCACATGGGCAAATTTCGCCTCCGGGGTTTCGTAAGCCTCAAACTCCTCCCATAATGCTTTTAACCACTGTCCCTGATCTTCCGGCAATAGTCCATAGATCCGTTCTGCTGCCTGCTTCTCCCTGTATTCCTTGGTTGTCGCTCCTTTTTCATCATATGCATAGGTATCACCTGCATCGATTTCTACCAGATCATGCGCCAGTACCATAGGAATCACCTTCGAAAGATCCACTTCCTCATTGGAATATTCCTTTAAAAGCACCGCCATCAACGCCAGATGCCAGGAATGCTCCGCATCATTCTCTTTCCGCTTTCCGTCTGCAAGATATGTCTGTCGGAAAATATTCTTGACTTTATCTATCTCCATAATAAAGTCCAGCTGTTTTTTTAAGCGTTCTTTTTTATCCATCTGTTATACCCCCGATAAAAAAAGTCCCAGCCAGATAACCAGGATCACTCCGTTCAAAATAGACCCGACCATGCTCGTCCTGTGTTTCCGGTTTTCTTCCGAAAAGCTGGAAAGCCCCAGTGTAAAGCCATATGCAGAAAGCAGCATGGCAAAAAGCCCGGTTCCGCCGATCAGGCCCCCGAGCTTTCCATCAAAAAAGAGTGCAAGCACAACTGCCGCGATAAACAGCACGAGGGAAGCCGCCGCAAGTCCTACAGACCATTTTCCCTTGGAAGCTTCTCTTTTTTTTGCAAATGCATATCTATATCTTCTTGCCATTAATTTTTCTCCTAATCCTGTCGCAGACTGCATAAATCCCATATCCAAGCGCTGCGCCCAGAGTATTCAATATCATATCATCCACATCAAAGCAGCCAACTTTTGTAAGCAGCTGGATCACTTCTATCGTCAGACTGATAAAAAAGCCGGATAATATGATAAAAAAGCCATTTCGCATTTTTCCGGTTATTACCGGAAGAATAAATCCGTATGGCACAAATCCCAGCACATTTCCAAAAACATTTGTGAAAAGCGCAAATGTACCCACTATTTTTCGATAAGTCCAGAAACGCCTGATCTCCACAAACGGAACAAGATTGTAACGGTATTCTCTTTCTGCATCCGCCACTCTTCCGTATCCTTCGGAAAAGAACAGAAGATACACAAGAACAAGAACATACAATACAAAAAAAGCTGTCCCGAGTTTTTTTACTCTGCGTTTTGTCCCTTTTTCCAATATTCTCCCCTGCTTAAATAGTCCGAAAAGCCACACGGAACAACGTGCGGCTTTTCAGATCATATTAGATTAATATCTCTGATTTTCTTCTGAGCAGTCTCGCACCGTTCACGATCATCAGAATTCCTGTGACAAGTCCCGTCACCAGAACGACAATACCGAGTGCAAGGCTTCCCGCCCCGCTGCTCGCCATAGTTTTATAAATTTTTTCATTCATAAGGCTGCGTCCTCCCAGTAAAAGCGGACCTTCGGAATCCGCCGCTCTTTTATGACCTTTTATAACAATATTATTCTGCGCCGTACTGGTCATAATATGCATCAATGGCAGCTTTCAGCTTATCATCGATCACAACACGGCCTTTGTATTCTTTGTTGTAGAGATGCTCAACAACCTCCGCCATAGTTACAATAGCTGTAGTCTGAAGGCCGTAGGTTTCCTCGATCTCTTTGAGCGCACTCTTTGTTCCCTGGCCGCGTTCCATACGGTCAACAGAAACCACAAGACCTATCGGATTTACATCTCCCTGCGCTTTGATGATCGGAAGTGTTTCTTTAATGGATGTTCCTGCAGTCGTAACATCCTCAATGATCACTACCTTATCCCCATCCTGGATCGGGCTGCCAAGAAGAATTCCTTTATCTCCGTGGTCTTTCACTTCCTTACGGTTGGAACAGTAACGGATATCCTTTCCGTACATTTCACTGATCTCCATAGTTGCTGCTACAGAAAGCGGAATTCCTTTGTATGCCGGTCCAAACAGCACATCAAAATCCAGTCCGAATTTGCTTTCTATCGCTTTTGCATAATACTGTCCCAGCTTGCGAAGCTGCGCACCGGTACGGTAAAATCCTGTATTTACAAAAAATGGTGTCTTTCTTCCTGATTTCGTAGTAAAATCTCCAAATTTCAGGACATTACAGTCAATCATAAATTCAATAAATTCCTGCTTATACTGTTCCATTTATCTAATCCTCCATGTTTTTCATATATACGACAAACCCAGGATCCACACTCTGCTGCAATCCCAGTGTAAAATCCCTTTATTTATCCTGTTAATTCTAACATATGAACAACAGAATTGCAAATACGGCAATCCTCCGTTATTTCACTACTCCGATCAGCTCATTGATGTCTTCCACTTTCTGTTTTTCAAGAAATGCCTGAATACCATCTGCGATCTCCACAGTAGCATAAGGGTTAAAAAAGTTTGCAGTTCCCACAGACACTGCAGTAGCACCTGCCATAATAAATTCCAGGGCATCCTCAGCAGTTGCGATTCCTCCCATACCGATGATAGGAAGGGATACTGCATTTGCCACCTGATATACCATACGGACAGCTACCGGTTTTACTGCAGGACCGGACATTCCACCAGTTTTATTTGCCAGTGCAAATGTACGTCTGTTGATATCGATCTTCATTCCTGTCAGGGTATTGATAAGAGAAAGAACATCTGCGCCGCCAGCTTCTGCTGCTTTCGCCATCTCGGTAATATCGGTTACATTTGGGCTCAGCTTCATGATCACCGGCTGTTTTGCATATTTCTTTACTTCTTTTGTGATCTCTTCAAGAGCTTTCGGATTCTGACCGAAGGCAATTCCGCCTTCCTTGACATTCGGGCAGGAAACATTAATCTCCAGCATATCCACAGGCTCATTTCCAAGGCGTTCTACAACCTCACAGTAATCCTTTGCAGATTTTCCACAGACATTGACGATGATCTTTGTATCATATTTTTTAAGGAACGGAATATCTCTTTCACAGAAAACATCAATCCCCGGATTCTGAAGACCAATGGCATTGAGCATTCCGGATGCTGTCTCTGTCACTCTCGGTGTAGGATTTCCCGGCCACGGTACATTTGCCACACCTTTTGTCACAACTGCGCCAAGTCTGTTCAGATCCACAAATTCACTGTATTCCGCTCCGGAACCAAATGTTCCGGACGCTGTCATCACCGGATTCTTAAGTTCTACGCCGGCAAGATTTACATTCATTCTGCTCATAGCTCTACCTCCGTGCTCAGGAATACAGGTCCGTCTTTACATACTCTCTTGTTATGGACATGAGAATGAGAATCCACATCTTTGGATTTGCACACACAGGCAAGACACGCGCCTACGCCACAGGCCATACGCTCTTCCATGGAGATCCAGCACGGAATTCCTTTTTCAAGGGCATATGCCTTGATGGCACGGAGCATCGGGGCAGGTCCGCAGGCAAAGATCGCATCTGCCTCAAGATCGTTCTCACGGATGGCATCCATAACATTTCCCTTTGTTCCTGCAGAGCCGTCTTCTGTTGCCACATAGACATCTCCATAAGCTTCAAATTCCTTATTTAAAAACAGCTCATCTCTGTATCCGAGAACCATGATCTTTTCTGCGTCCAGCTGTTTAGCAGTTTCCAGCATTGGCGGGATTCCGATTCCTCCACCCATGAGAAACACTTTTTTGCCTTTTACTGCATCCAGCGGAAAACCATTTCCCAGAGGTCCCATAGTCTCAATGGGGACCCCTGCATGAAGTCTGGAAAATTCCTCCGTACCGGTTCCTTTTCCTGTAACGCGATATACCAGTCTCAGTTTTCCTTCTGCTTTATCGATCTCACAGAGACTGATGGGTCTTGGCAGAAGCTTACCGCCATTGCGGCTGTAAAGTGATACAAACTGTCCCGGCACTGCATTTTTTCCAATCTCACCTGCATCCAGCCACATACTGTAAATATCTGTACCAATACATTCCTGGCTGAGTATCTTACAGGGCTTTTTTGTTTTTTTACTTTCTGATGTACTCATAAAATGCCTCCTGTATTATCTGTTCTCCAGCGCACCGCTGATATCCGCGATCATATCTTTTACTGCCGCTCTGGAAGCATCTGCGTAATTTTCAGCGCCAAACTCTTTATATTTCTCCTGCTTATATGCAGCGATGATTCCTCTGGAAGAGTTTACGATAGCACCAAGTCCGTCCTCATTAAAGAAATGGACAAGATCTGCGCCCTTTCCACCCTGAGCACCATATCCGGGAACAAGGATAAATGTCTTCGGCATGATCTTTCTTAATACCTTTCCCATTTCCGGATAGGTCGCACCTACAACAGCACCAACATAACTATATTCATCACCCATAAGCTCATCGCCCCATTGTGCAACCTTCTCACCTACCAGCTCATAGAGCGGGCGACCGTCGATGACACGATCCTGGAACTCACCACTTGATGGATTGGAAGTTTTGACCAGAACAAAGATACCCTTTTTCTCTTCCTTACATACATCCATAAAGGGTTTCACACCATCAGAACCAAGGTATGGATTGACCGTTGCAAAATCCTCATCAAAACCTGCATATTTTTTTGAGCCTACCTGAACCTGTCCCAGGTGACCAACTGCATATGCTGCAGATGTGGAACCGATATCACCTCTTTTGATATCACCGATCACAACCAGATCTTTGGCTTTACAATACTCAACCGTTTTCTTGTATGCGATCAGTCCCGGGATACCAAACTGCTCATACATGGCGATCTGTGGTTTCACTGCCGGGATCAGATCACAGGTCGCATCCACGATCCCTTTGTTATACTGCCAGATTGCTTCTGCAGCGCCCTCCAGAGTCTCTCCAAACTCTGCAAAAGCCTTCTTCTGGATATGCTCCGGAATATAATTCAGCATAGGATCCAGTCCTACAACGATTGGTGCATTTGTTTTGCGGATATTGCTGATCAGTTTGTTAATCATGATTCTTTCTCCTCCTGGTTTTTAAATACAATTTTTCCGTCACAGATGGTATAAAGCACTTTTCCCTTTACTTTCCAGCCATCAAACGGTGTGTTATGTCCTTTGGAAACAAATTTATTTTTATCGATAGCATACTCCTGCTCCGTATCCACGATGATCACATCTGCCGGATGGCCTTTCTGGAGAGTTCCTCTGTCAAGCCCGAGGATTTTCGCCGGGTTCAGGCACATCTTCTCAACCATCTGTTTCAGTGTGATCACATCTTTTTCCACCAGCTCTGTATAGGTGAGCGGAAGGCTTGTTTCCAGACCTACGATCCCAAATGGTGCATTCTTCATAGAACCTGTTTTTTCCTGTGCACTGTGCGGTGCATGGTCCGTGCTGATCACCTCGATGGTACCGTCCTTCAGGCCCTGTTTCAGCGCTTCCACATCCTTCGGTGTACGGAGCGGCGGATTCATCTTGTAATTCGGGTCATCTGTTTTAATATCATCGGATGAAAGGATAAAATGGTGCGGGCATACTTCAGCTGTGATATTGTCGTATCCTTTCTCTTTTACGATCTTCATCATCTGAGCATCCCCATAAGTGGAACAGTGGCAGAGATGAAGATGGACTCCTGTCTCCAGCGCCAGAATGATATCTCTGGCTGTAATGGTATCTTCCACTGCATTGCAGATTCCGGGAAGCCCCAGTCTTTTGGCGTTCTCATCCTCATTCATGCATCCATCTCCACGCAGATCGATATCTTCACAATGGTCAAAAAATGGCACGCCACATTCTGCTGCGATCCTCATTGCTTCTTTACAAAGTGCTGTATTCATCACAGATTTACCATCCTCGGACACTGCCGGGATCCCTGCTTTCACCATTCCGGCAATATCTGCAAGTTCAGTACCTTTTTCTCCCATGGTGGCTGCACCTGCCTGAAGTACATGAATACCGGAAACCTGCGCCGCCTTGTTATGTACATAGTTTACCCGGTCCGGATTATCAATAGTGGGAGTTGTATTTGGCATAGCAACTACAGTTGTCACACCACCACGTGCTGCCGCAGCAGCACCACTCTTGATATCTTCCTTATGTGTCTGGCCCGGATCACGAAAATGGACATGAAGGTCGATAATTCCCGGCATGACCAGCTTTCCTTTCGCATCAATCACACGGTCGCCGTCTTTCTTTTTCAGCTTCTGGCCTATTTCCGCAATGATTCCGTCTTCCAGATAAATATCGCCTGTTTTATCCGTATCTGTAGCCGCATCCACGATCCGGCCTCCTCGAATCAGAATCCCCATTTCTGTTCTCCTCTCATCCTGTATTTTCAAAGCAGATCCTTCAATCCGCTTGTATTCTCCTATATCATACACGAAATCTCTCTATTTATAAAGATTTTTTTTACAAAGCAATTTCGCCTCTTTTTACACCCCGGAATTGTTGGAATTTTCTCCTTGACATTTCAAAACACGGGTTATATAATCAGAACATGGCAAGATATTTAATGTAAAATCACTAGTTTTTAGAGATTATATTTACATGAATATAGTCTGTAAAATCTGGTGATTTTTTATTATCATCAGAAGGCTATTTTAATTTTTTTTATTTTTATGGAGGTAACACAAAATGAACAAGGGAACTGTAAAATGGTTCAACGCAGAAAAAGGTTATGGTTTTATCACAGGTGAGGACGGACAGGATGTATTCGTACACTTCTCCGCTATCAACGGTGAAGGCTTCAAATCTCTTGAAGAAGGACAGGCTGTATCCTACGACTTAACTGAGGGCGCTCGCGGAATGCAGGCTGCTAACGTTACAAAGTTATAATTCTATAACCATAAAAAACGTATAAGTCAAAACGGGGCTGCTTTATGGCAGACCCGTTTTTTATTGCATTATATTTATCCTGTATATAAAAATCCCCGGGATGCTTCAACACATCCCGGGAACCCATCATTTCATATGTGTTTTCTATTCCGCACTGTCTGAAGATAATCCGGAAATATAATCTGTCAATGCAGAAGTATCCATCACAGTATCCACCTTCACACTGGCTTCCTTCGCCTGGATCTTGGCATATGCGGAATATCCGATCCAGCCTACAAGCAGAACCGCGATGAGGATCCATGCCGCCATCTCAAGTACAAATTCTGCGCGTTCCTTCTTCAGGGCACTGTTTCGCGAGTATTTGTTGTTTTTATATTTGTCAACTTTCTTCTGGCTCATTGTCTTTCTCCTTTGCCGCTTCAGTACTTCGTTCATTATAGCACACTTGTTTTCAAAAGAAAAGCGGCAACTCCCTGAAGAAATGTGATAATTTTCTGAACTGGAGATTTTCTCTGATCAGACTGCTACGATAACGCCACCATCGTTGGCATACATACTGCTGACACCGGCAGTATCCATAACTACGATCTTTGCTGGGTGCAGTTTCTCACGGATAGCCTCCTCCAGCATCTTCGCTCTTTCCGGACAGTTGCAATGAGTGATGGCAACTGTCTTTTCCGGGATGTTGATCCCCTTCTCTCCAATGTGATCCACCATTTTTACGATTGCTTTATTCATGCCTCTGGCCTGATCCAGCTGACAGATCGTTCCTTCCGGAGTAGCTCCCATAACCGGCTTGATCTTCAGTGCACTGGCCACCAGAGCTTTCACTCTGCCCAAACGTCCGTTCTTGCGCAGAGTTTCCAGATTCTCCAACACAAAAAATGTGTTCATCTCTTCAATATATTTCTCTACTTCACTTACTACTTCTTCAAAAGAAAGTCCCTTTTCTTCACACTCCACGATCTTCATGGCAATCAGACTCTGACCACCGGATGCAGATTTGGAATTAAATACATGAACCTTTTTCTCCGGCTGCTCTTCCAGGAACAGGTTTTTTCCAAGAATCGCACTGTTATAGGAACCACTCAATTCTGCCGATAGCGTCACCGCATAAATGTGTTCCGCATCACACTCATATGCCTTCATATAGCGTTCCGGAGAAGGGCATGCAGACTTGGGGCATTCCGGGCAGGCCGCAACCTTCTTTAAAAAATCTTTCTGATCGAAATTCTCATCATCTATAATATTCTCACCGCCCACCGTCAGCGTCAGTGGTATGGATTCAATCCTGCCGTCATTTTTCCATTCATCTAAAAGCTCCCCACAGCTATCTATCGCAATCTTATAGCTCAATTATATCGTCCTCTTTTCCATTATATGTAGTATTCAATACCACATCTATCGTATCACATAAACAGATATTTGAAAAGAGTTTTTTAAAAAGTCTGTCCTTTTTTCTTTATCTGAGATATAATGTCTACACGCGATCACATAAAAGAAAGGAAGTGCGGCATGCTTGCATTAAAGATCACCGATATCCGGGATTTCACAAACAAACTTTTTATAGGAGAAGTATTTGACAAATTCTGTCTGTCCGAAGCGACTGTGACTACTTTTAATACTTTTACCATTGATGGCAGGCTTCAGAAAGATTTTTTTGATACAGACAGCATGAACAGACTCACAGAGCACGGCCGGACACATTCTCTCTGGAAGGACATCAGACCTTTCTGCTGGTCTGTGATCCGCGGTAAGCGTACGCCCTTAAGCTTCAGGATCGTGCTACATTTAAGTCGGAGTGGAGTTGAAGCTGCAATGAGAAATACAGATTTCGGAATTTCCTCCGAACAGATTGACGGACTATTCTTAAATCTTCAATTTAAAAATAACAGCCTTCTTTGTACTACCGGAACCTCTCTCAAAACATTCTCTATGGATAAACGCCCGGAGCAGCTCTGGGATGATATGATCCTGAGCTTTCTGTCCAGGAATCAGATTCTTTTTGAAAGGCTATAGTCAATTCTCTTCTTCTATTTCCCTCAGGTAATACGCAAGCATATCAATAAATTCACTGTTGGTAGGCTTGTATTCTAGAGGATATCCTGCAATCTCATCCAGCAGTTTTTTATTTCCTTCCCAACACACATTTACCATTGTTCTGATATCATGCTCAATATTGGTAGGTGTTGATCTGTACTTCCGCGCCAGGTATGGATAAATATCCTTTGTGATCCGCAATGGTTTATACTGATACCCCATGGAAATCTTTACCGCTTCCGCAACGAAAAAATATCCTTTGTATTTCGAATTTGCACCAAGTCTTCTGATCAATTCATACACCTTTTTCATACATTTGTTCCTCCATTTCATTTTTTTCTCTTTTTAAAAGCACTCCCTTATGTATAATACGACACTTATCTATATTTTTCGCTTTCTTCCGAAAATTTATTTTATACATATTAGATACTTATTTAAATTTTTAGTCATATTTTACAGGTTATTTTTATTTAATATCTATTATTTTATTTAAAATTCCTCTAATTGTGTTAAAGATACACATATTGTTATAAAAAAACAAAGGCTTCGCCCCATTACGGGCAAAGCCTTTCGATCATTTTATATGTCGTTTTATTTTGTAAGGACCATAAGGATATCGTTGCTTCTCTTTACAAATTTTGTCATTTCTTCAGGAGAAAGCTGTTTATGGCTCATCATTGCAAGATCATAAAGCTGTTCACAGATCACCGGAACATACTCTGATCCCTGATTTTCTGCTATAAATCTTACAAGAGGATGATTTGCGTTCAGTACAAGTACTTCCTGACCACCGAACATATTCGGATCCATTCCGTACATATTGTACATTTTCATCATATCCTGCATACGGCGGCTCTCCTCAGGAAGAGTGATCATCGCTGCAGTTCCCTCATTTTTCAGCTTCTCTACTTTTACTTCAAGTTTATCCTTGCCAAGATTCTTACGGAACACCTCAGTAAGTGTCTTGACTGTTGCTTCATCCGCTTCTCCGTCTTCACGAAGCTCTTCTGTCAGATCTGCATCAATTCTCTTGAACTGGATCGTCTGATCCTGCTGTTCAAGATGGGAAATAAACTGTGAATCGATCACATGCTTCAGCAGTACAGCATCTTTACCCGCTTCACGGAACATATTAATGTACTGGCTCTGCTGTACCTCATCGGTCACATAATAGATCACCGTTTTTTCCGGTTCCTCATTCTGGGATCCTTCAGAAGCTTTCTCCTCTGTCTTCTCCTCTTCAGCTGCTTTTGTTTCTTCTTTTTTATTTTCCTCAATGCAGTCTTTCAGGGTAAGATATTTGCCATCCAGATTCTTAAAGAGGATATAATCATTCATCTTCTCACCAAATTTCGCATCCTTGATGCATCCAAATTTGATAAACGGGCTGATATCATCCCAGTACTTCTCATAAGACTCTCTGTCTGTCTTGCACATTCCGGTGAGCTTATCTGCTACTTTCTTGGTGATGTATTCAGAAATCTTTTTCACAAAACCATCATTCTGCAGTGCAGAACGGGAAACATTCAGTGGAAGATCCGGACAGTCGATCACGCCTTTCAGAAGAAGAAGGAATTCCGGGATCACCTCTTTGATGTTATCTGCAATAAATACCTGATTATTATAAAGCTTGATGGTTCCCTCAATGGAATCATACTCTGTCCTGATCTTCGGGAAATACAGGATACCTTTCAGGTTGAACGGATAGTCCATGTTCAGATGGATCCAGAACAGCGGTTCCTTGTAATCCATAAATACCTTACGGTAAAATTCTTTATACTCTTCATCCGTGCACTCATTTGGGTGTTTCATCCAGAGCGGCTGTGTATCGCTTAAGGATACCGGCCGTTTATTGATCTTTACTTTATCTTTGGCAGGAGAAACTTCCACAACTTCTTTCTCGCCTTTATCATTCTCCTTTTCCTCCGTCTTGGCGTCCTCATGGATATGTTCAACTACCACGTCATCTTCACGGAGATCTGCCTCATCGATGGTTTCATACTCCTGTTCAGCATTTGCTTTGGAAAGATAGATATTTACCGGCATGAAAGAACAGTATTTCTCAATAACCTCTCTCATACGATATTCATTGGCAAACTCCAGGCTTTCCTCATTGAGGAAAAGAGTGATCTCTGTTCCCGGTTCTGTTTTGTTTCCGTCTGCCATCTCATACTCCGTACCACCGTCACAGGTCCAATGTACCGGTGTGGAACCCTCCTTGTAAGAGAGAGTATCGATATGAACTTCATCTGCAACCATAAATGCAGAATAAAATCCAAGTCCGAAATGACCGATCATCTGATCATCCGTTGTTTTATCCTTATATTTCTCAAGAAACTCTGTGGCACCGGAAAAAGCGATCTGTGTGATATATTCCTCTACTTCATCTGCTGTCATACCAATACCGTTATCGATAAACTTCAAAGTTTTCTGATCCGGATCAACGATAACATTTACAGCCGGTTTGTAACCTTCCGGGAATGTATAATCTCCCATAACTTCCAGCTTTCTCAGTTTGGTGATCGCATCGCATCCGTTGGAGATCATCTCTCTTACAAAAATATCATGGTCGGAATATAACCATTTCTTGATAATCGGAAAAATGTTTTCACTGTTGATTGATAAACTGCCATGTTTTGCTGACATATATGTCACTCTCCTTTTGTTTTTATTTTTGTTTTTATTTCTGATGTTCCGACAGAGTCGGAAACCTGTTGTTTTTTTCAATAAATATATACTAATACGACTTTTTACAAAAGTCAAGAAAAATTTAGCACTCATCATTATAGAGTGCTAGCAACAGCATGTAAAACGGATCTCTATGTGCAAAAAAATCCCTCCGTACATTTTTTTGTACGGAGGGTGCTGTAAAACTATCTTCTACATTCTGTTCTTATTTTTTCTTTCTACGATATACAAGGATTCCTCCAATACATACCACAGCCACGATCAAAATGATCACAAATGTCATGATCGGTGTACTGTCTCCCGTCTGCACTGCAGATTTCTGATTTGTCTGTGTCACTGCCGGACTCGGAGTCGCAGTAAGAACTGCTGCCTGTGATACCGTAAAAGTAACCGTACTTTCTGACTGTGTACCGGTATCCTTCCAGCTGGAGCCGTCATATTTCTGCTGTCCAAAGGTAACTTTCAGAGTATATTTTCCTGGCTTGCTGACACGGAATGTTGCAGTATAAGGCTCTCCATCCCAGGTACGGGTCTCTGTGATCTTCCAGCTCTTCGGCTGATATCTGGTATCTCCCTTACGCGGGTTTGTATTATCCATCCCTGCACCAGATGCTGTAAAGGTGATCTTTGTATTGGTATCATACTTGCCATTGGAATCAATTCCTGTGATCTTATTGTCCGATGCAGCGGCTTCCGTGCCCTGATATCCATTTACTGTAATACTTACTGCGATCACTGTACTGATCTTGTTAGGATTCTTAACCCCCTCCGGAAGAATGACAGTACCTTTTACATTAAATATCTGACGTTCTGCAGAAGACGGATCATAAGAAGATCCCTTAACATCCCATTTAACAGATGCCTTCTGCTCTCCCTTTGTTGTAGTGATCTTTACTGTTCCCGGAAGCTTCAGGGCTTTCTGGGTTTTCTGGGTTCCATTGGGAAGATCTTTGATATCGGATGGCTTTTTGATACCTGTAAGGTTATTCGCCTTCTTACTGTTATCTGTTTTTTTCTTTGTAACGCTGAAATGAACGTTTACATAAGCTTCCACATTTGCATCATTGGCGATCACAATGTCTTCCAGATATTCCCCCTGTGAAAGTCCGCTGACCGGCTGTACGCTAAAGGTTGCATTATCTCCTGCTTCCAGCTCTGTGGCGGAAAGTGTACCAATTGTATATGCATTTGATGAAGGCTGTTTCAAAACGATCTTTGTATTTCCGGTGTTGGTAACTGTAACTTTCTTCGCATCAGGAAGTTCCTTATAGCCTTCCTCTTTAGTTCCAAACTCCAGACTGTCTGTTACCGAAAGACCGGGATTGGGTTCCGGTTCCGGCTCCGAAACTGTAAATTCCAGCCGGACTTCAGCCAGTGTGTTTCCGGTATTCTGATCTGTCACAGAAATCGTATCACTGTGATCTCCGGCCTGAAGACCAGTCTTGGGCTGTACGGTAAAGGTTGCCGCCTTATCTCCGGGATTGAGCACTTCCGCAGAAGGCTCTCCCACCTCATAATCCTCCGGAGCAGAAAGCTGGATCCGGATAGCCTCTGTACCTGTATTCTCTACGGTTACAGGCTTTGCATCCGGCGCAGTCTCATAGCCCTGTTCCAGTGTTCCAAACTTCAGAGGGCCTTCCGGTTTCACTGTTGCAGTAACTGTTTTTGGTGTTTCTGTCTTTACCATAACCGAAGCCGTCACTGTAGCAGATGCTTCCGTGCTTTCATCAGAAGCAAATACAAGCTCTTCCACGTATGGATCATCTTTTGCAGAGAGTCCAAGCTTAGGCTGTACGGTAAAGGTCTGCTCTCCTCCCTGCGCCAACTGGATTTTTCCGCTGCTCTCCACTTCACTGACCGGCGCAATATCAAAAAACTCCGACTCAGGCTGTACTAACGTCACAGCTTCTGTACCTTCGTTTTTGATCGTGACTGTACCTGTTGTTTCTACCTTTTCATAACCGGCAGTCAGATCATCAAAAGGCAGTTCTGTCGGATCCGCAGTTAGCTTATATATTTTTTCCGTTGCAGGGTCCGATGTTTCCCCAGGATCTGTCTGCTCATTACTTTCATTATCTTCGGCTTTTTTATTTTCCGGTTCTTTTACTGTAAAGTCCGCTTCAAAGAAGACATCGGCACCTTCTTCTGTATGATACGTGATCAGATCTTTGTATTCTCCAGCCTTCAGACCTTCTCGTGGTTTTACCCACACAGCAACACTTTCACCACTCTTTAATGGCGCATCGTTAATATCCGCAGCCATGAAATTCTCCGGGGCGATCTCTTTAAAATTAAGATCTCCGGTTCCGTTATTTGTGATAGTAACCATCTGTGCTTCCGGAATTTCCGTATATCCCTCTTCCACGGAACCAAAATCCAGAATTCCACTTCCATCTTCCGTATATGCAGATGCCGAATATGTCGGTTCCTCATTTTTTTCGGTAGCGTCTGCTGCTGTATCTGCGGAAGCTGGCGTCTCCGTCTGATTGTCTCCGGATGCATCTGTCTCATCGGTATTTTGAGACCCTGACTGTTCTCCGTTTACTTCTATAACAGAGTTTTCAGCAGGCTCCTGGGTATCTGCAGGTTCCTGTACATCTGTATTCTCCTGCACATCCGCAGACTCCGTTTCTTCTGCCGGCTCTATGGTTTCCTCAGGCTGAGCACTATCAGGCTCCTCTGACGTTCCAGCTTCTGTATCCGGCGTGTTCTCTGAAGACTCCGAAGCTTCACTTTCCTCCGCATCCGGATCTTCTCCTGCTGCTTTGGCTTCTTCCTTTTTCTTTTCTGCCAGTGCTTTGGCTTCCTCCTCTGTTTCGGAAACCTCCTGGGTCGTCACCGTAAGCTCACCACTGACTCCCGTCTCTTCTTTTCCGGTGATCTTCAGAACGATCGGAATACCCAGATCTTTTTCATCGATTTTATAAGTCTTGTCAGTTCCTACCTCTGTAAGAAGGTCTCCGTCTTTTAATGACCAGGAAAAACTCACATTATCATCTGTGATCCCCTCCGGCTTGACCTTTGAGTAATCTGCACTTAAGGTAGACCCGATCGCAAGTGTTCCTTTGACCTTCAGCTTTCCATCAAGATTTCCAGATGGAGCTGTAGTGGCAAATACCATCGATGGAAGCAGCGTTACAATCATAAGCACAGCCATGACGACTGCCAGCACTCTGCTTTTTTTCATATCCCATCCTCCTTTACATCATTTTATTTTCCCCACATTTACCCTTTCTACGCAGGGCTTTCTTTTTGCTGATGCAAGTTTATCATATTTAATTTTCAGAGGTGTAATCCCTGCTTTCCGTCAGCCTTCTACGATCATATATTTTCCGTCCGGGAGTTTAAATACTTCGCTTTCTTCTTCCAGCTCCTTCAGGGAAATCCCCTCCACATCTGCGCCCATTCCATCCAGATATTTTTTAACATCCTTCAGGGAATCCAGCACAACTGCCATGCAATCCTCGAGAAATTCCTCTGCCTCCTCAAAATCCTCTGCTACCGGCTCATCAAAAAGCTGACCCTGTTTTTCCAGAAATGTCTGGACATATTCTTTCTTGTACATATTAAAGTACCTCCTTTATATCTCCGCCCGCCGCAATCAGTCTGCGAAGTACTGGTTCCACCTTCTCTGTCTCGTAGAAAGCCGCCGCCTTTACCCCTGGCTTCGCATGCTTCATGGCAAAGCTGTATTTTACAGATTTCATCATTTCAATATCATTGTATTCATCCCCGAACGCCATGCATTCATCCGGTCCGATTCCCAAAAGTTCCTGGTATTTACGGATCCCTTTTGCTTTGTTCGTGGTAAATGGAACAAAATCCACCCACGCAAATCCGGATGTCACAACAGTACATCTGTCTTTGAACCGTTCTCTCCAGTACTGGATGGATTCCTCCGTCATTCCTTCTCTCTCATAAACTGCAACCTTCATACAAGGCTCTGTGATCTCATCAAAACTCTTTATGATCTTACACTGATTTTTTACTTCTTCGATCATCAGATGGCGATAATGTTCTGTCTTGGGCATGATATAATAAAAATCCTTTGTAGAACAGGAAAATTCCGCTCCGGGCTTTTCCCATATTACCTGAATGATCTCTCTGACCAGTTCTTTGTCAAAGCTGTCGCAGTACAGAAGCTTCTCATTCTGGACAGCGAGCCCGCCATTTTCACTGATAAATGCCATCTCGTCCTTTACCGGCGCAAAAAGATTCCTCATATTGGCATACTGTCTGCCACTGGCTGCCACAAAGAGGATTCCCATTTTTTTCAGTTCCTTTACCAGCGGAAAGATCTCTTCCGGCAGCGTCTGTCTTCCACCGATAAGCAGCGTTCCATCCAGATCGCTGGCAACCATCTTAATCATGCTGCTTCTCCTCATAAATAGTAAACAGATCACCAGGTACAGCTGCTACAATATCTGCACCGTTATTTTCAAGCTCTTCTCTGTCACGGAATCCCCATAGTGCACCAACGGTATACATTCCGGCAGCACTTCCTGTCTGCATATCTGTCTTTGTATCTCCGATATACATACATTCTTCCGGCTTTACGCCGAAATCTTCTGCAATCTTCAGCGGACCATCCGGTGCCGGCTTTCTGCGGATCCCTTCCTGCTGTCCCATCACCTCATCAAACAGATCGCCATAGATCGCCTTTACCACTTTCTGCGCCGCAACATGAGGCTTATTGGAGCATACAGCCATCTTAAGGCCTGTATGTTTCAGCTTCTGAAGGGTTTCCGGCATATCTTTATATGGCACAACTTTATACAGCGGATCTTCATCAAATTTCCTGCGATAAAGTTCCCTGACTTCTTCGTAGTGTACCAGCTCCGGATCTCCTGCATCGATCAGGCATCTTCTGATCAGCATATCTGCACCTTCACCGCTGTAATAACGAAAATTATCTGCCGGCTGTGGTTTCAGGGAAAACTTTTCCATGATCTCATTCGCCACATATGCCATAGATTCCAGTGTATCCGCAATTGTTCCATCCAGATCAAATATACAAGCTTTTATCATTTTGTCTTTCATCCTCTCAGGTTCATTCCCAGTTTTTTTGTCTCATAGATCAGTCTTGCCACAGGCAGTCCCACCACGTTGTTATAATCACCACGGATTCCCTTCACATAGGCTCCCCAGGCGCCCTGGATCCCATAGCTTCCGGCTTTGTCCATTGGGTCTTTGCTGTTTACATATTCCTTTATTTCTTCCTCTGTCACCGGATAAAAGCTCACATCTGTGCACTCATGGAAGGTATGAGCTTTCCATCTCCCTTTTTCTCTTATCAGCAAAGTTACACCGGTATATACCTGATGTGTATTCCCCTGCAGCATAGCGAGCATCTCTATTGCAGCTGTCTCATCTGCCGGTTTACCTAAAATCTTACCCTCATAAGATACAACGGTATCTGCACCGATCACAACCACATCTCTCAGATCTCGGTTCTCCTCTTCCTCCAGCGCGTATGCCGTAAACATAGCTTTCTGACGAGAAAGTTCCTCCACCACTTTCGCAGGCTCTGCACTGGTGATCCGTTCTTCCCCGCTGGCAGGCTTCACTTCAAAGGCGACTCCTACCTGGCTTAAAAGTTCCCGCCTCCTGGGAGATGCGGAAGCAAGCACGATTTTCTTCATGTGTAATTCCTCTCTTTCCTGTGTTATCAGTATAACCGTTTCTGTAAATGGGCGCAACCGAAATCGTTGCAGGAGCATTTTGTACTTATCCATTTATTCCTGATGACGATAAAACAAAACAAGCAGTACACCCTGATACCTGTTCACGGTGTACTGCTGTCATATGTTTCGTATTCTTTTTGACAGTTTTTATGCTTTCGGTAATTTGAAAGAGCTCTTCAGAGATACAATGCGGTTAAATACCGGTGCTCCCTCCCTGGAGTCATGGATATCTGCGCAGAAGAAACCGTTACGTACAAACTGATAGCTGTCATAACCTTTTGCTTTCAGAAGCTCCGGCTCTACATAAGCACTTGTTACTGTAAGAGAATTCGGATTTACATTAAGAGAACCATCTTCTTTATTGTAAACACCTTTTTCTTCATCTACGATATTCTCGTAAAGTCTTACCTCAACTTTACCTGCATTGGATGCTTCCACCCAGTGGATCGTTCCTTTTACCTTACGTCCGTCCGGTGCATTTCCGCCCTTGGTCTCCGGGTCATAGGTACAGTGGACTACACGGATCGTTCCGTCGTCATCTGCCTCATAACCTGTGCAGGTTACAAAATATGCATTCATAAGACGAACTTCATTTCCAATATAGAGACGTTTGTATTTCTTAGGAGGCTCTGCCATAAAATCATCACGTTCAATATAAAGTTCTCCACTGAACGGAATCTTTCTGGTTCCAAGTTCCTCATTCTCCATATTATTCGGAGCTTCAAGATACTCAACCTGTCCTTCCGGATAGTTATCGATCACGAGCTTGATCGGATCAAGAATCGCCATCATACGCGGACGTTTCAGCTTCAGGTCCTCACGGATGCAGTACTCGAGCATTGCATAATCTACAGAACTGTTCGCCTTTGAAACACCACAGAGTTCTACAAATTTACGGATAGACTCCGGTGTAAATCCACGGCGGCGAAGTGCGGCGATGGATACTAGTCTCGGATCATCCCATCCATCTACGATGCCGTCCTCAACAAGCTTCTTGATATAACGTTTACCTGTAACAACGTTGGTCAGGTACAGCTTTGCAAACTCGATCTGCTTCGGTGGGTGCGGATATTCCAGTTCCTTTACCACCCAGTCATAAAGCGGTCTGTGGTCCTCAAACTCCAGAGTACAGATAGAATGTGTCACACCCTCAATGGCATCCTCGATTGGATGAGCGAAGTCGTACATCGGATAGATGCACCATTTATCTCCTGTATTGTGATGTGTCATGCGGGCTACACGGTAAATGACCGGGTCACGCATGTTCATATTCGGTGATGCCATATCGATCTTGGCACGGAGAACCTTCTCGCCATCTCCGTATTTGCCCTCACGCATCTCTTCAAAAAGCTGAAGATTCTCTTCTACAGTACGGTTTCTGTACGGGCTCTCTTTACCTGGCTCTGTAAGAGTTCCTCGGTACTCACGGATCTGGTCTGCAGTCAGGTCGCAGACAAAGGCCTTGCCTTTCTTAATAAGTTTCACTGCTGCCTCATACATCTGATCAAAATAATCAGATGCAAAGAAAAGTCTGTCTTCCCAGTCTGCACCAAGCCATTTCACGTCAGCCTTGATGGACTCTACAAATTCGGATTTCTCCTTTGTAGGGTTGGTATCATCAAAACGGAGATTGAATTTTCCGTTGTATTTCTGAGCCAATCCATAATTTAAAAGAATGGATTTCGCATGTCCGATATGAAGATAGCCGTTAGGTTCCGGTGGGAAACGTGTATGCACGGTGTCATAAACGCCTTCTTCAAGATCTTTGTCTATAATATTTTCAATAAAGTTTTTGGAAACTGTTTCGTTCTCCATTGCTTTCCCTCCTAAATATCATCCTGATGTTTTATCTTATCATAAATCCGGAATTTTTGAAACCCGCAAAACCTTTATCTAAACAAAAAATTGTCTGTTTTTAGACACAAAAAAAGCTGCTGACGGGAATCGAACCCGTGACCTCCGCCTTACCAAGGCGACGCTCTACCGACTGAGCCACAGCAGCTTGTTTCGCGACGTTTGTGCCGCTCACAGTTGTTTATATTATCAGATGATTGTCATATTGTCAATACATTATTTTTATTTTTTTAAAAATTCATATTTTCATGATTATAGCACAAAAAATCCTGTGTGCTGTCGCTCACAGACACAGCACGCAGGATTCTCTTTTTACTCTTCTGTCTTTGTCTCTTCTGCTTCTGTCTCTTCTTCCGCTTCGGCCTCCGATTCATCATCTGCAGGTGTTTCCTCTTCTGCTTCTGTTGGTGCCTCTTCAGCATCCTCTGCCTCTTTGGAAACTTCTACAGTCTCAGATGCAGTCTTGTCCCAGTCCTGGAAGACTTCTTTCTCTTCTTTTTCTTCCTTCTTCTCGTCATCCTTGAAATCATCAAGATCTTCGAAATCATCCTCAAAGTCTTCTTCGCATACAGATCGTCTGGATACAAGTGCTGCGATAGCTCCTGCTGCGGCAGCGGTAAGCGCTCCTACTGCAACAAGTCCCCAATATTTATTGATCTTTGCCATAATTTGGTCTCCTTTCTTATTCTGCTCCTTATGAATATTATTTTAATACTTTTATATTCAAAAGGAAAGAGGTATTTACTCTTCTCAAAAATAGCTTTTAATTTTCCCACGGATCCTCTGCAGTGCATTATCAATGGATTTCGGTGTTTTTCCAAGGATCTGGGCAATATCCATATATCCATTTCCATCCAGATACAACTGCAGTACCCTGTTTTCCAGAGGGCTCAAGCTCTTTTTCATTTCATTTTCAAGAGCCGCCACATTTTCCCGGTCGATCAGGATCGATTCCGGATTATCATGCTCCACACAGGAATCTCTGAAGTTTTCCTCCGCCTCTCCGTCGCTTAAAGACACATAAGTGTTCAGTGGCTGATGTTTCTGGCGGTTTGAACTTTTAATTGCAGTATATATCTGTCTGTCAATACATATATTTGCAAAAGACTGAAAAGACGACTCCCTGTCTGACTGGTAATCACGGACTGCCTTAAACAGTCCGATCATCCCCTCCTGTATCAGATCATCTGTGTCCCCACCTATCAGAAACATGGCACGGGCTTTTTTTCTGACCAGACCTTTATACTTTTCCATCAGATAATCTGCAATTGCAGATTCCCCTGCACGAAGTCTTTTGATAAGAGCTTCATCCGTCATCTCATTATATCGGCACATTTTTTCTCCGAACAGCTATGGCTGTATTTGATGTATTTATTTTGACAGTCTCTGTCTCACGATTTCAAAAGCAAGCACCCCTGCTGCTACAGAAGCGTTAAGGGAATCGATATCCCCTTTCATCGGGATCGCGGTAGTAAAATCACATTTCTCTTTTACAAGGCGGCTTACACCATTTCCCTCATTTCCGATCACAAGGCCAATAGGTCCTGTCAGATTCTGACGGTACATCACCTCTCCGTCCATATCTGCACATACGAACCAGATGCCTTTTTCTTTCAGTTCATCAATAGTCTGTCCCAGATTAGCAACCTTGGCAACCGGTGTATAATTCAGTGCGCCTGCCGACGTCTTTGCAACCGTAGCAGTCAGTCCTACTGCTCTGTGTTTGGGAATGATCACACCATGAGCACCTGCGAGATTTGCGGTACGGATGATAGCTCCCAGATTATGAGGATCTTCAATATTATCAAGAAGAATGATAAACGGAGGCTCTCCCTTATCTTCTGCTTTTTTCAGGATATCTTCCACTGTAGAATAATCATAAGCCGCAACCTGTGCGATCACACCCTGATGTGCACCTGTCTCGCTCATGGAATCCAATCGTTCCTTTGGAACAAATTTTACAATGGTATCATGTTTTCTGGCTTCTCTTGCGATGGTGCGGACCGGTCCGTCCTGACAGCCATCCAGAATAAACAGTTTATCAACACATTTACCGGAACGAAATGCCTCAAGGACCGCATTTCTTCCTTCTATCATTTCAGTCAATTTAAATTTCCTCCTTCTCAAGTCCTGCATGGACCAGTTCCAGTATCCTTGAAAAATCCTCTTTCAGGTAAAGATATCCCATCAGCGCCTCAAACCCTGTGGCACGCCGGTAATCCGCCATGGTGGCATGTTTGGCCATGGTAGCGGAATGCGCATTCCTTCCTCTTCGATATACACTTTTTTCTTCTTCTGTCAAAAGTGGTTCGAGGATCTCCATCATACCCGACTGCGCAGATGCTTTTACAAGGCTGCTAGCTTTTTTGTGGAGACGATTTACCGGACAATTCGCTTTTTTCACAAGAATAGTACGGATCACCAGCTCATAAACACCATCCCCGATATAGGCCAGCGTCAGCGGCGAATAAGTCCGAAGGTCTGCGTCTTTCAGATCAAACAGCTCTTTCAGTTTCTTTAAGCTCTCTGCCATTTCACACCTTCTCTTGTATCTTTAAGGATGATACCTTTTTTCAGGAGCTCATCTCGGATCTCATCTGCTCTCTTGAAATCCTTTGCCTTTCTTGCAGCTTGGCGTTCCTGGATCAGATCCTCGATCTCTTTGTCAAGAATCTCTTCTTTTTTCTCGATTTTCAGTCCCAGCACATCACTGAGCTTAAAAAGTTCCTCATAAAGACCACCGGCAAACTCCCTTGAGCTGTTCTCGTCTACGTTTGTGTTGGCAAATTTTACAAGCTCAAAAATTGCCGCAAGTGCATCTGCAGTATTAAAATCATCATCCATGGCCGCTTCAAATTTGGTAACAAAACCTTCTGCCTCTTTGAGAAGCGCAAGCTCTTCCTCTGTAATATTCTCTGCCGCCCCATTGTCTTTACGGTCGCTGAGCTTGCCTGCCGCCTCAAGGATACGCTCCAGAGAGTTCTTTGCTGCCTCCATCAGATCTGCGCTGAAGTTCAGCGGACTTCTGTAATGTGCGTTCAGCATAAAGAAACGGAGAACCTGAAGATCATACTGTTCACCGATCTGACGAACGGTACGGAAATTTCCGAGAGATTTGGACATCTTGCGGTTGTCGATGTTCAGGAAACCATTATGCATCCAGTATCTTGCAAAAATCTTACCATTGCAGCACTCACTTTGTGCGATCTCATTCTCATGATGCGGGAAGATCAGATCCTCACCGCCTGCATGGATATCAATCTCTTCTCCGAGATATTTCTTGGACATAACAGAGCACTCAATATGCCAGCCAGGACGTCCGTCGCACCACGGTGATGGCCAGGACGGCTCGCCCTCTTTCTTTGGTTTCCAAAGCACGAAGTCTAACGGATCTTCCTTCTGATCCTCACCGGATACCTTAAGAGAACGGAATCCTGACTGGAGATCATCCAGATTCTTATGAGAAAGCTTGCCATACTCTTTGAATTTCTTTACACGGAAATAAACGGTCCCGTCAGCTGCCGGATATGCATATCCTTTATCAATAAGAGTCTGGATCATGTCGATCATGCCCTGGATCTCCTGTGTAGCCTGAGGTGCAGTTGTAGCAGGTTTTACATTCATATCTGCCATATCCTTCTTGCACTCTTTGATATAACGGGTAGAGATTTCCTCTGCGGAAACGCCCTCTTCAATGGCCTTCTTAATGATCTTGTCATCTACATCGGTAAAGTTGGATACATAATTTACTTCATATCCTTTATATTCCATATATCTGCGCACCGTATCAAAAATGATCATAGGGCGGGCATTTCCGATATGGATCAGATTGTATACCGTAGGTCCGCAGACATACATTTTTACTTTTCCTTCTTCCAGAGGTACAAATTCCTCTTTTCTGCGTGTCAGTGTGTTAAAAATCTTCATGTTACTCTTCCTCCAATTTCCCGATTCTGTACAGGGAGCAGATCGCCTGTGAGGAGATTCCCTCTCCCTGTCCTGTAAATCCAATGCCTTCCTCTGTGGTCGCCTTGATATTCAGCTGTGATATTTTAATCCCAAGTGCTTCTGCGATATTTTCTCTCATCGTCGGAATATGTGGTGCCATCTTCGGTTTCTGAGCAATGATGGTGGCATCGATATTTCCGATCGCATAGTCATTCTCCTTCAGTAATCCGGCAACATGCACCAGAAGTTTCACACTGGAGATTCCCTTATATGCAGGGTCTGTATCCGGAAAATGCTTTCCGATATCTCCAAGAGCCGCAGCTCCCAGAAGTGCATCCATGATCGCATGGATCAGAACATCCGCATCCGAATGGCCCAAAAGACCTTTTTCCCAGGGAATATCAACACCACCAAGGATCAGCTTCCTGCCCTCTGTCAGTTTATGTACATCATATCCCATTCCTACTCTCATCAAACCGTTCATCACTGCCTTTCCTGAAATTTATGTCAAGTCAAAAGAACCTTTTATGAGCTGTTCCTGCTCAGTATGTGAGCATCTTCCGAAGTCTCAGAAGGCTCAGCCTTCTTCTTGTATACGGTGCAAGTCTGAGACTCTCCTCGATCGCTTTTCCCGGCAGTCCGATATCCCGGACTCTGCTCACGCAGCCAACGATACTCATCATCTCCTGCATATCTGTAACTGCAGGAAGAAGATCTATGATCTTAAGGATTTCCGGAAGTGCACCGGAAAGTGTTTCTGTGCTTACATCGTCCAGAAGTTCCGGGGTGTTTTCTTTTTCAAGTGCTCCAAGAATCCCTTTTCTGCCGAAGGTCTCCTGCAGGAGTTCTGTGTCTCCGTCTGTAAAGGCATGCACTCTGCAGGCTCCTCTTCGGATAGCATCTGCAAGCTTTTTATATTCCAGAAGGACCAGCATGGTTGCTGCAGAAACCTTCTCCCCGTGAAGAGCATCCAGGTGACCATTGACCACTTCCATATCCCAGAGGTGGACCATATGGTGCTCCGCCCCGGATGCCGGTCTGGAGTTTCCTGTCATCTGCATGGCCAGTCCGGAAAGGATCAGCGCATACATCAGCTTCTCACATGCATCTTTCTCTCCTGCTGCAATTTCTTTCAGATTATCCTTAACAGTCCGGATCGCTTTTGTTTCCAGGTCTGCCACCGCTGTACAATAGTATTCATCCACAAGAATACTTGCTATCTTCCAGTCTGCCAGCGCAATGTATTTTCCCAGAATATCCGACACCCCGGCTGCTGTAAGCCTTGCAGGCGCCTTAGCAAAAATATCCGTATCCGCAAAAACAAAAAGTGGCGCAGATGCCTGAAATACTTTTTTTACACCATTCCAGGTCATGTCTGCTACTGTGGAAGTAAATCCGTCTGAACTGGCTGCGGTGGGCACAGAGACAAAAGGGATCCGGTACTGATGGGCGACAAAACGGCTGAGATCATGGATCGTCCCCGCTCCAACTGCAAGAACAAGATCGATGTCCTCTTCCATATAATTCTCCACGATCTCCACGGCACGCTCATCTGCCTCAAGACCTTCAGCATCCAGGATCAGTACCTGACACCGGTCGTAGATATCCTCCATCAGTTCCTCTGTAGCTTTGTAACTGTTCGTGTCACAGATCAGAAGCGGGGAAATACATTCTTTCAGATCACCGTCTGACATTTCCTTTTCCAGTTTCCCGATAGCTCCTGATTCAATTACAATTTCTCTAACGTCTATGTGGTGCTCCCTCCCGCAGCTGCAAGGTCGGGCAAAATCGTCCGCATCGACTCGCATGTACTTATGTCCTCCTGACTTCTTTTAATGATTCACAGCGTATTTCTCTGTCCGCTGAATGATACAATATTACAGTTTGGTATTATACAGGATTTTTTTTTATTACGCAATGATAGAGTTCAACTTGTTTCATCATATAGCAAAAATCCTTTATTTTCAAGGATTTCCGGTGTTTCTACGCCAAACAATGTTTCGTCTGGTTGCGTCTATTTTCTTTTGTTTGTCACAAAAATTGTCATAATAAAAAGCCACGCCCAATAAAGGGAATGGCTCTGATTATTACATTACATTTTCAAGCTTTTTCATTTCATTCTGTAAACGTGTAAATTTTTGCCCTAAATGTTCTGCTGACAAAAAAGCTCAAAAGCAATATAACGACCGGAAACGCAAAAAGAATCCTACTATTACAGAGATTTGATTAAGGGAAAGAAAGTTTCTCCTTGCCCTAATGACTATAACTCTTCTATTCAAACTCAAAAGCAGTATGAAGAATGGTTAAAACAAAAACATCAAGAATTGACAAAAAGGCCAAAGAAACACCCGGTACATTAATTTGCACCGGGTATTTTTATATGTTCCATTCTGTTCTAAGTTGTGTTATACTGACTGCGTTGTCCAACCGAGACCCGGCAACGGGGGGAGGTGAACACATGGAAATAGTCATATCTTTTTTAGTGGCTGTTGCGGCAGGTGTGACTTGCCATCTCATTTGCAAATGGTTAGACAGTCATAACAAGGACAACGAATAGCCTGGTGGATGCTCAACCACTGAAATAAAAAGAGAAGAACCCTCGCATGTATTGGTGGTACATACGGGGGTTCGTTCTTTGTTCACATGGAACATCGTCATATCTTTTTTGCCTACTGGCATTATAGCATATGCCGATCATGAAATCAATATGCTTCGTCTTTGTAAATCCGTGATTTTTCCGCCGTTTGTCACAAAATTGTCACAAAATCATATTTTCAAAGCATCCCACACATCCAAAAATGCTTTAAAATCAACACTTTCCAGACTTCACGGTATAAATATATTGCTTTCTTTTTTTACGCAATAACGTGCTTTGACTTGTTTCATCTTATACCAAGAATCCTTTGTTTTCAAGGATTTCCAGTGTTTCTACGCAAAACAATATTTCGTCTGATCGCGTCTATTATCTTTTATCTACTCTGAGCTGAAAGCTAATTATATTTCTTGCATATCTGTTTATTTTTATACATATAAGCATCTGCAGCATCCAATAACATCTGCATTGTACACGACATATCATCGGAGGATAATGCCCATCCGCATGCATAGTCGATTGGTATTTGATTTTCATAACTATTTAATCTGTCTTTTTCTCTGTTCAAGGATTTTAATATTTCCTTAATTTTCGCCTCGCTTGTATGATAAATGACTGCTATAAACTCATCTCCGCCATATCTTCCAACAAAATCCTTTTCTGGAATAACACTGCGCAAAAGCTTTGCGAAATTTATTATTAACTGATCTCCTGCGGAATGTCCCATTGTATCATTTACAGTTTTTAAATTATTTAAATCAAACATTATGCAAGCTGTAGGATCTGTAATTATATCTTTTTTATTAAGAAGATCATTACAGGCATTTTTATTTGGCAGCCCAGTATGGGCATCTATGAATGCTTTCTGTTCCAGCAGTCTGTTTTGCATTGCCATCTGCATTGCCCTTAGAGTCTGCATAATAACCAATATCACCAGACTCAACATATCAAGTGCCGACAAAAGCTCTATAGTACGAATCTTTACAGCGATCTTTTCTGAATAGCTTTCTGCGGAAGAGACAGTTTCATCTGCCATCGAAAAATATATTTCACTCATATTAACAATGTCTGTATTTTCGTATCCCTTGTTTCTTGCTGCTTCAATTTCTGTTTTCAATTTATCCCAGTAATCACTCTGGATTTGCAATTTTTCCTGGTATTCTTCGTCATTGAGTTTTACCAGATCATAATGTCCATCCTGATATCTCAATCCAAGAAGAATATCATCCAAATATTTAATTAATTCTTCATTTTGGTTTCCTGTAATTTCTAATTTTACTTCACGCTGTGTAGCTCCACGTACCAGACCTGCATAATTTATTACGCGTGCTGTCCCCTGCAGCCTACTAATCTGAATCATCATAAAAATAATAAGAACTACTAATATCAATATAAGGAAACTCTGTATAATACCTATTATATTTTTACTTTTCTTGTTTGTCTGCATTTCACAATTTATCCCAAACCTTAAATAATATTCATTTACTTTCCTACAGGAAATCAAATGACAGACTTTTGGTCAGCGAACTTTCATTAAGAATATTAATCTTTGAAGATGGAATGACAGTTGCAGCAGTTTTCTTGTTGCTTTATAACTTCCGCTAACATCAACAGCAGCTTATCAATCCACTCATGTCATTGATGTTTGGATCATAAACTGTCTGTGTACAAATATCGGGAAGATCATCTCCTGTTGATAAATCATTCCTCAAAAAAAGCACTGCCAACCAGACAGTGCACCTCATTTTATGCAACTGGCTGCCATTTTACAGGCCCTGTAGCTTTGCGTCCCAGACTTTCATCTGGTTTGCCGATTTCCTTATTATAGCTTTTACACGTATACAAAAAAACTGGTTTTATTATACTATAGTGCTCTACTATATACAAGAAAAACATTACCGTTTTAACGTCCAAAAATAAAAAAAGAACAGCCGATATATATATCGAACTGTTCTCCCACTTCCGAAATCCACGCAGCATTGACATTACCGTTCTATATATTTTGTGATGACAGATATTAAAATCCTCATATCAACCGGCTTCGCCACATGGTCATCCATTCCGGCATGCAAAGCAGCCTGTACATCCTCTGCAAATGCATTTGCTGTCATTGCAATAATAGGGATCTCCTTTCCGTCTGGACGCTCCGACAGATTTCTGATAGCTTTTGTCGTTTCATAGCCATTCATTTCCGGCATCATGATATCCATCAAAATCAGATCAAAGGTCCCCGGAGCTGTATTGCAAAACTGTGCCAAGGCAGATTTTCCATCGGCAGTCCTAGTTACGATCATCCCTTGTTCTTCCAGCAAAGCTGCTGCTATCTCTGCATTTAAATCATTGTCCTCTGCCAAAAGGACAT
Source organism: Blautia sp. BCRC 81119 (assembly GCF_003184505.1). Taxonomy (NCBI): domain Bacteria; kingdom Bacillati; phylum Bacillota; class Clostridia; order Lachnospirales; family Lachnospiraceae; genus Blautia; species Blautia sp. BCRC 81119. Next base: position 41,378 of record NZ_QJHD01000001.1, read on the forward strand.
GCAGACCATGTAAATCCATATCTTTCCTTAACTTTTCTTCCTTTTCAGACAGTATCTGTTCTGCTATAAGCAGGGGAATTTCTACCGTAAATGTTGAGCCAATACCCTTTCTGCTGCTGACCTCAATTTTTCCACCCATAAGATCTACATACTGTTTGGCAATGGCCATTCCCAGTCCGGCTCCCTTATAGCTGGTTCTTGCCCCACCATTTTCCTGACTGAACTCATCAAATATTCTGGTCTGGAACTCCTCACTCATACCAATTCCGGTATCTGATATACGATAGCGTACAATTATATGATTCTCATCATTACCCGGAGCGTTTTCTGCAGCGAATGAAATGGTGCCTCCGTCTTTTGTAAATTTGACTGCATTACTGATAATGTTGAGCAATACTTCCCTGATTCTGAGTTCATCTACCATCACATAAGGAGTTTTTAGTTTTTCTCTTGAAACATACAAATTAAGGTCACGATTTTCCATATATCCCTTTGCGATCGACAAAACAGTATTTATCATATCCCTGAGATCTGTCGGTACCGGTTTATATTCCAGTTTACCACTTTCAATGCGGCTGATATCCAACACATCGTTGATCAGTGTCATCAGATATTCTGAACTCTGCCTGATCTTTTTCAGACAATTCTCCACCTCTTTGTCCGGTTTCCTCTTCATGGCAATATCTGTAAATCCAACAATTGCATTCATTGGTGTCCTGAGATCATGAGACATATGGTTCAGGAATGTCGTTTTTGCAATATTCGCCGCATTTGCATTCTGTGCTTCTTTCAGGGCTTCCATCTGTTTTTTTCTACTCACGGAAAGAGAATAAACCAGAAGAAGCAGTACAAAAATAATCACAAACGAAACTCCGATAACTAAGCCTGCATGCTCAGCAAGGATATCCTTCAAGGTCATTTCCTTTTCTGAAACAGAATTCTGTGCAAGGACAACACCATTTAAAACATTGGATGACTGCTCAATTGCTTTATTGATAATGGTAGCTGCTCTTCTGTTTTCTCTCGTCGTGAACATTCCTAATTCCTGCCGTTTTGCCATCTCTGCAAATGACAGACTTTGGGTCAGTGGACTTTCATTAAGAATATTGATCTTTGAGGATGGAACGACAGTTGCTCCCACTTTTCCATTTGCTACAGCCTCCAGGCATTCTTCCTGTGTATCATATTGTTTGATTTCTGCATCTGGAAAAAGAAGGGACACCATCAATCCAGAATACAGTGAGGTCTCTGTCACTGCGACCGTAGAGAGACTGCTGCTATATTCTTTTCCCTTGTAAATAACAACCGGCGTAATATCAAAGATTGCATCCGTCAAAACCACTTGAAACTGTTCCTGTGTATAAAAATCCTGAATGATAGGACCGGCAATATCTATTTTGCCAGATTGCAATGCCTCATTCATCTCTACTCCCGTGGAACATGGAACTGCCTTGATCGTAATTTTATATTTTTCCTGAACAGTATCCAGAACAGTTCCAAGAATTCCTGTGAGTTTCCCATTTTCTTCACCACAAAAAGGAAGATTATCCTTTAGATATCCCACGCGGATCGTATTTTCATGTGCATCCAGCCATTGTTTTTCTTCCTTGTTGAGTGCATAGTTTATGACCGCTTTTCCTTCATAACGGGCATACAGCTTGCTGCTGTAGTCCGTTTCTGTATTGTTGATTTCTTCCATGGCAGAATTTAATTCCTTTAACAGATCTGGTCTGGATTTTGATACACCGAAATAACAGTCACTTGCACCGATATTGGCAATGGCAATAAAATCGCTGTTGACAGACAGCACTGGGATCACAAGTGCATCCAGTTCATCTGCATCCAGTTTTTCTATCATTTCATCATAGCCTTTACAAACAACCACCTCTGCCTGGATCTGATTGCTGTCCAGCCATTTTTCCAGAAGTTCTTTCTGATAGCTTCCATCTGCTACACCAATACGACAGCCATTCATCTGCTTTGGATCACCATCCATAAGATCTGTATGATCTTCCCGGGTATAGATCCAATATCTTTCTGTTCCTGCGGCATAGGTTGAGTAATCTATAGATTCTGCTCTTTCCGGTGTGTAACTGACATTTCCAAGTATATCTATTTCTCCATCTGCCAACATATCCAGACACTCTTTAAATGAGCCATAGACATATTCATACTTCCAGCCAGTTATATACGAAATCTTCTGGAGATACTCATAGCCTGCTCCCTGCTTGTGTTCCCCATAGCCGCCTTCCTGAAAATTGGCATATGGGAAATAGCCAACTCTCACGGTTTTATTTTCTTCCTTTATTACCTGAGTTGTATTCCCATCACTTTTTGTTTCCGACGCATAAACAAAAAACGGTACAAAAAGCAGCATGACAAATGCAAAAATGCTCAAACATACTCTATTATTCTTACTCTTTTTTCTTATCTGTTTTTCTATCTTTCTGTTCATTCATTTCCTCTTTATCATCCAGTAAAGCGGACATTCGCAATCCGCTTTCGCTACTTGCTCATGAACGCAGTCTGTTTGCGTTCATGCTGTTGTCCTTCCCAGTCTGTAAGTTTTCCTGTTTTTTCAATACAGAAAGAATGACCACTCCATTCAGTATAACACGAAATTATTAGTTTTCTTACTGCCTTAAAACTTCCGCTAACATCGACAGCAGTTTATCAATCTGGATCGGCTTTGCAATATGACCATTCATTCCAGCTGCAACAGCATCCCGCTTATCTTCTTCAAATGCATTTGCCGTCATTGCAACGATCGGTATGCATGCCTTATCCTTATCCGGTAAGTGCCTGATTGCCTGTGTTGCTTTATAACCGTCCATTCGGGGCATCTGGATATCCATGAGGATCATATCATATGTTCCCACCGGCATTTTTGTTATCTTATTTACACACTGAATGCCATCCTCCACACGTTCTGTTTTAAGGCCGGCACGCTCAAGTATTGCTTCTGCAATCTCTGCATTCAGATCATTGTCCTCTGCCAAAAGGATATTCTTGCCTTCAAGGATTTTACTGGCTGTTCCAGAGCCTTCATCATGTTTTTTTACATAATAGCTTTCATCCGCTATCCTGTGTTTTAATGTTACAGTAAAGGTGCTGCCCTTTCCAGGCTCACTCTCTACATCTATTGTTCCGCCGAGCAGATCAACATATCTCTTTACGATTGACATTCCCAATCCGCTTCCTGTGATTTTGCTCTTTGTAGTGTTTCGCTCACGCGTGAATGCATCGAAAATCTTTGTCAGATAATCCTGGCTCATACCGATTCCGGTATCGCTCACCCTGGTCCTTACCATCATGTACCCGGGCTCATCACATACTAATTCGTCTATGTTTATCATAACAGAACCACCGGATGGGGTATATTTTATGGCATTGCTCAGGATATTGACAAATATTTCTTTTACCTTGGTAGTATCTGTCAGTATATGCTCATGCTCCACATTTATTGTGTAATGAAGTGCAATATTCTTTTTCTTTGCTTCATCACCAAATATTTCAAATAAAGTCTGCCGGATATCTTCAATCCGGCCATAGTTCTCATCAATTTCCATCTTTCCGCTCTCAATCCGAGCCATATCAAGTACATTATTTATGATTGACAGAAGAAGATTTCCAGACTGCTGCAATTTTTCCAGATGATCTGAAGTTTCAGGCAGATCCTTTTCTTTTAGTTCTTCCTCCATAAGCTGTGCATAACCCAGAATTGCATTCATAGGAGTACGGATGTCATGTGACATATTGTTAAGAAAACGAGTCTTTGCCAGACTGGCATCCTCTGCTTTTTTCAAAGCGATTTCCAGTTTGTCATTGAGTTTTTTTGTATCCTTTGCCGCAAGCTTTGCGACAGCTTCTGCTTTCCTTGCCTTCCGCAAAAGTACGAGGATAATACCAATGATGCTGAGTGCCAAAAATCCTACCGTAGCCAAAAAAACAAGCAGATTGTCTTTTATGAAATCAGAAAATGTTACTTTATCTGCAGTACTGTCATAGATAGCAAGTGCACTTGTAAGCATGTCAGACGGCATGGCCTTTATAGTTTTATTCAGTATTGATAAAAGGCTTCCCTCTCCCTCTCTTACAGTAAAGCATGCCTCCATTGTTTTTGTAAGTGGAACACTCTTGAACTTTTGACTGTTATCATATATCAGCGCCTGGCTTGCTCCCATGAGGAAACAGTCTGCTTTTCCTTGGATGACCATATCTGCTGCATTGTCAAGCGAATCACAATCTACAAGCTTCCATTCAGGATAACTGAATGCAATATGCTGTTTTAAGGCATATTTTTCCTTTGGCACAGCTACAGTATGCACCTTATTCTCATCAAATTTTTCCTCATCAGTTACCGCCATCAAACTGTAAGTCCAGGCTGTGTTTGTAAGTGCATATCCGTTTTGTTCTGCAAAATATGGATTCCTGCCGGCATAAAAAATCATGTCAATCTCACGATTCTGCAGCGCCTGAATCATTTCATCATAATCATCATATGCATGTATATTAAATTCCAGTGTCTGATTTCCCAGACAATCTTTGGCATAGGAGATATATTCCGCCAGCATACCGGTAAGTTTTCCAGTCTCTTCATCCATGGAAAAGATTGCCGGATCATTGTTCAAAAATCCTATCTGGATACCTCCATGTTCTTCCACCCAGACCTTTTCTTTACCTGTAAGAACCTGAATATAATCAAGTGTAAAATACTTCTTATACAGATCTGCCTTAAAAAAGGGACTATCCTGTTCCAGTTGACGCATAGCATAGTCCAGCTCCGTCTTGATATCGCTGCGTTCTTTATTTATTGCAAAATATATGCCTGATTTGCCAATCGTGGTAACGGATGATATTCCCTGTTCAGACCAGATCGATTCCTCCAGAGATACAAAACAGTCGATCTCATGATTTGCTAATTTCTTTTCGACATCATCATCATTATTCACATTTACATGTTCTGTATGTATGCCATTCTTATTTTCCCATTCTGTCAGCATGATCTCAGGTTCTGTATCCATGAGCACACCTACACGTTTCCCATCCAGAGACTTGAAATCAGACATTCCAATATCCGTATCCGATAAATCAGCATAAAGGATATATTTTTCCTCCCCCATCGGTTCATCCGGGAAAAGCATCTTTTGTGCACGTTCATCGGTGTAAGAGATATCACCCATGATATCGATCTCACCATTTTCAAGTTTATCAAAACAGTCAGACCAGTCACATTTCACATACTCAAATTTCCATCCGGTATAACCTGCCAAAGCCTGCATAAGTTCGTATCCATATCCTCGTCTTACACCGTTTTTATCGACATAATTAAAAGTATCCTCAAATGAGCCGACACGGATGATCTGTGACTGCTTTTCATCGTTGTTCGTCTCAGCAGCCCGGCAAGGTACTGTCAATACCATCCATATTCCCAGAAACACAAATATACCTGCACATAGTACGGTTGATTTTTTCCTACTTTTATCCATATTTTTATTTCCTTTATTTGTGCGGTTTTTCTAATACTCCGGACACCTAATCCAGGTTCTTCTGCAGGATGATGATCAATTCCTCTATGACAATTGGTTTGGACAAGAACCCATCCATACCACATTTCAGTGCTTTCTTTCTATCCTCATCAAAGGCATTGGCAGTCATAGCAAGAATAGTAATTCCAGCCAGTGCCGGATTTTCTTTTTCATTAGGATCCTCCTTCTGAGCTTCCTTTGCATTTTTCTATTTTACAATATCAAAATATCCAACGATCCCAATGTATCCATCCTTCTTTAAAGGCGACCACAATGTATGCAATTTCAGTTTATACATCTGGCGGTCATTTTCCACCCTTGCTTTTATCTGCACAGAGATTTCTTTATTTTGTACAGATGTCTGATGTAATAAACCCTGAATATGATGAACATCTTCTTCATTTACTCCGAATTCTTTGAACAGATCAAAATCCGGATTATTTCTCTGATATAATATCTGCTGTTTTCCGTTTAATATAGTCAGCTGACCGGAACTTGTATTGTAATCAATTGAACCCATGCCGCTGTTCGCTTTGAAGAAATCAACCTTTTCCTTCATGACCCTGAGAATACTCTGTGAATAATTTGGGTTCGGTAAAGATCTGTCGCTGAGTATTTCATTTGAAAGTCTCTGCACTTCATGGTAATAGCTATTGTCATCCTTCTCTTTATCAAGCATTTTCGAAAGCTGAAGACGCAGCTCTTTCAGGCACTTAAGGAGGATGGGGTTAAATTGTCCGCATTGCCCATCCAGGATCATCTGGATCGCTGTGTCATGATCAAATGCTTTCTTATAACATCTTTCACTTGTAAGTGCGTCATAAACATCAACGATCGACACCACCTGTGCGGAGATTGGTATTTCTTCTCCTTTCAGTCCATCCGGATAACCTTTTCCATCCCATCTTTCATGATGCCATCTGCAGATTTCCCATGAAGCACGTACCAATGAATTGTCTTTTGGGAAATGCATATCCTGGATCATATCTGCACCAAGTTCACTATGAGTTTTCATAATTCTGAATTCTTCATCGGTAAGTCTGCCAGGTTTGTTCAGGATTTCTTCCGGAATACGGATCTTACCGATATCATGAAGAGAAGATGCTGTTGTGATCAAAGAAATATCTGCCTCTGTCATAGGATAAGCATCTGTTATTTTTACCAGTTGTCTCAGCATCAGTTCTGTTGCTGTTTTAATATGCAGGATATGTTCTCTACTCTCACTGTTACGTGATCCCAGTACATTACTCAGGATCCGGATCATAATATTATTATTTTCTTCTTTTTCGTAAACCTGATCATAAACCACATTAATCAGATGCTTTTGCTTCATATAGAGTCCCAGGGTATTCTGAACTCTTTTCTTTACAATCACAGAATCAAACGGTCGTGTGATATAATCCGTGATTCCCAGCTCATATGCCTTACGCATAGTATCAACGGCATCTTCCGAAGATATCATAATTACAGGAGTTTCAGCAATACACTGGCTTCTTTTCATTATTTCCAAGACTTCAAAACCATTCATCTGTGGCATATTGATATCTAAAAGCATCAGATCAATTCCTATATTTTCTCCTATCATCTGAATTGCCTGATTTCCATTTTCCGCTTCCAGGTAATTATAAGTTTCTCCGAGGATCTCCTTCAACATATCCCTGTTAAATTCTGAATCGTCTACAATCAGGATCTTTTGTCTTTTATCCATATTTTTTTATTTCCTTTATCCAATGGGTTTATGATGTTCCAAGCACCTGGTCAAAGATCGAACGTCGTGTCGCATCACTTAATTCGACAGTCCCTTCTTTATTTCTTCAATCATCCTCTCATATACTTCTGTTACTTTTTCCATTGCCTCCGATATCCCAGGCTGCGCTCCGGTTCTATCTCTCAAAAGTTCTGTTAACTCATTACTAACCTCTTACAGACGGTCAAAAGAAAGATTCTGACAAACCCCTTTCAGTGTGTGTGCACTGCGGAAAGCATCTTCATAATTTTTATTTTCCAATGCCAGTTTTAACTGCAGGTAACTCGGATCCTCAAGGAACTTTAATGTGAATTTCCGGATCAGTGCTTCGCTTTGAAGGCGTCCTAAAACCTCTTCATAATTTCCTCCGATAGCTTCATAGCATTCCTGTATTGTCATGATTTTGTCCTCCTATCTATATTTCACTGCTTATTTGTCACTGCCATATCCATTATATTTCACCAATTTATGAATTACTTTTATCAGTAACCCCACATCAACAGGCTTAACAATATGTTCATCCATCCCTGCTTCTTTTGCTCTTATTCTGTCCTCCGTGAACGCATTTGCTGTCATTGCAATGATCGGTATTTCTTTTGCATCCTCTCTGTCCAGAGACCGGATCATCTTTGTAGCTTCATAACCATTCATGACCGGCATCATAATATCCATAAGAATGACATCAAATCCACCAGGTCCACTTTTTCTGAACAGCTCAACCGCTTCCTGACCATTCCATGCTTTTGTCACGTCAGCCCCTTCATTCTGAAGCAAAAATTCAGCGATTTCCATATTCAGTTCATTATCTTCTGCCAGAAGAATATGCAGTCCCTTTATAGATTTTTCTGATATATCCTTCTGTTCTTCACGTTTATCCGCATCCAGATCTATCTTAAATGGAACCCGGATCACAAATGTAGTCCCTACACCGTATTCACTTTCGAGGGTAATGGTTCCACCCATTTTCTCGACCAGATTCTTTGCGATCGCCATTCCCAGGCCTGTTCCTGGAAATTTTGTACGGCTTCCTGTATGTTCCTGTGCAAATGGTTCAAAAATATGTTTCTGGAACTCCTCAGTCATTCCGATTCCTGCATCCCGGCAGATAAATTCCATTGTTGTCATTCCTGGCTGTTCGGATGGGATTTCCATGCAGCTAAGATAAATATGTCCGTTTTCTCTGTTATATTTCACTGCATTGGACAGGATATTCATCATCACACGTTTCACATACCCCGGACTTCCAATAAGATTCCGGTGTATGATTTCTTTTTTCTCCCACATGATCCGGATATTCTGTTCTGCTGCCACCTGCTCGATCACAACAAATACTTCCCTGGAAATACTTCTCAGATTAAATGGGATCTCCTCCAGAACGATCTCACCGGACTCCAGCTTACTCATATCCAGAACATCATTTACCAGCTCCAGCAACAGATTGGATGCCTCTTTAATCTTTGTCCTGTATTCCGTCTGTTTCTCCATATCATCTGCATAATGGTCTGCCATATCGACCAAGCCGCAGATTCCATTGATCGGAGTCCGGATATCATGGCTCATCCGCTGGAGAAACTCTGTTTTTGCCTCATTGGCAGCCTCTGCCTTTTTTGCAGCTATCAGAAGTTCTGCCTTATATTTTTCGTCTTTTTCCTGTTCCTGTTTCCGGTGTGTCAGATTGGTTCTATATGCCCAGAACCAGAATATACTGAATATCAGAAGATAAATAAAAATAACACCTGCTACATTTAATGGAAGATTATGAAACACTTCCGTATCCGGAAGATACGCATAAATATAATAATCCCGCTGCTTCAGCATGATTCCGTAGCATCTGGTTCCTTCATTCTTCAAATGATAAATGTGCTGACTGTCTGTATGCTTTTTCATTGCCTGAACAACTTCGTTGTCGGCTGTATTCTGCCCTAACAGCCTCTCATCATTACTGGCAACAACGATCCCATCATCTGCAACAATGATCGTTCCATCTTTCTGGACACTATAACCATTTAAAAGCTCTTGTATCGTCAGGGTATAATTTCTGGTAAATTCAGGAGATGTGTAGTAATAGATTGCAACGATACCTGGCACATCTTTTCTGGCACAGGCTGCAATGTCAATATAGGATCCATCTTTCCTGGCAAACCGTTCTGAATAAGATCTTTCTTCATATCCGGCAAAATCCATGATAATTTCTTTTTGCAGATACTCCGTGATCTCATTAGTCAGAGACTCCTCCATACTGTATTCACAGTCCATCTTTCCTTCTTTATCCAGCACTATGATGCCATCCACCCAGAGAGTCTGCAGGTTTTCTTTCAGCAAATCCTGGCTTAGCTGATCGCCGTTTTCTGTTTCCATGCTAATATTTGTACTCATCTGTCTGGCACTTTCAATGGCACGTAAAAGACTTTTGGATTCCGAAGATTCATTATAATGGGTGTAGGTTGAGCACTGCACTTTGACATAGTTTACGATCTCCACCAGTCTTTTCTCTGCTTCCGCTTTTTCTGCGTAGAAGAAATAAAACAGAGAGACTACAGCCACACAGATTCCGAGCAGACCTCCGAGCAGCTGGATTCGTTTTCCTTTTGTCTTTCTCTTAATATCCAAGATCATCCACCTCCAGATACTTCTGGGGATCATCCAGATATTTTTCAATAATTTTCAGGGATGTGCCATCCTGACGCATCTCCGCCAGTGTCTGATCCATCTGCTCACAGATTCCCCTGTCATCATCTTTTGCAAAAGCGACACCTATTCCGGTGATCATAAGAGGCTCTTCCAGGATACGGAAGCTTGTATCATAATCCTTCATATACTGAACGATAGATTCCTCGTGTGCGGCAACTGCATCTACATATCCTTTCCCAAGAAACGTATAGATCAGTTCCCGATGTCCAAGACTGATCAGATTTCCCAATTTGGGGATTCTTTCATCTGTCCGGTTCAGAAAGATGCTTTCCGGTTTGGTTGTGGACTGAACAGCCAGATTCTTTCCCTCCAGATCACTCAGTTTATAGATATCACTGTTCTCATTTACAGCGACCACCTGACGGCTTGCTATGTATGGTCCTGCCCATCGGTAATCGTCAAGGCGCCCTTCCATGGAAAAACATCCCATGATACAATCAATCTCTCCACTCTCTACCAGTTCTTTTTTCTTCTCCCAGTTGATCTGGACAACCTTCACCTGATATCCCATTCTCTCGAAAGCTTCTGTAGCCAGTTCTACATCTATACCCGTCGGTACACCATCCTCATTCAGATAATTGTATGGTGGATAATTATCGCTGCCAAGGGTAATAACAGGCTTTTCTGGTTCTTCTTTCGTGTTATCTGTGTTTTTACACCCTGACAGGGTGACTGCTAAGATGCCCGCAAGCAGAATGCCTGCAATCACTCTTTTTCCTTTCATTTTCCATCTATCCCTAACTATCCTTTTTGTTTTTTTCATATCTGTATTTACGGTTTCCAGCCTCGCATTATTTTCCCGCTCCACACGGATCGCTTCCTGCTGATTTCTACGCATAACAAGAGAAATCACCAGCATAACGCAGACAGCTACGACAACCGTAAAGCTAACGATAAAAAAAACACCGTCTCACAGACAGTGCACCTCATTTCATGCAACTGGCTGCCATTTTACAGGCCCTATAGCTTTGCGTCCCAGACTTTCATCTGGTTTGCCGATCATCCTTATTAAGCTTTTATACGTATCCTAAAAAACTGGTTTTATTATACTACAGCGCTCTACTTTACACAAGAAAAAACATTACCGTTTTAACGCCTGAAAACACACAAAAAGAGATTGCTCCAAAACAGAGAAAAATACTTTATCCCCACGAAAAAAATCCCCGCGTCTGACTGAAATCAGACAACAGGGATTTTTTATCAAATCATCAGATTGCTGCGATCACTTCTACCTCGCAGAGAACGTTCTTTGGCAGTGTCTTGACTGCAACACAGGAACGTGCAGGTTTATTTACGAAATATTTGGCATATACTTCATTAAATGCCGCAAAATCGTTCATATCTGCAAGGAAGCATACTGTCTTGACTGCATTCTCATAGCTGGAGCCGGCAGCTTCCAGAACTGCTCCGAGGTTCTTCATAACACGGTCAGCCTGCTCCTCGATGGTTGTTCCAACTACCTCTCCGGTTGCCGGATCCACCGGGATCTGACCGGATGTGTAAAGCGTATCTCCATGGATGATAGCCTGGGAGTATGGTCCGATTGCTGCAGGTGCTTTGTCTGTATGTACTGTCTTCATAATAGAATTCTCCTTTCACGAACATTTCGGATACTTCTCTGTCGGAAATATCCATCAGGATCTTGCTCAGCTGTTTTTTATTCTAACTCACAGATCACCCCTGGTCAAGGTCCATATTCAGATAATTATAAACAATACCGGAAATATCCCGGATATGCGAAACTGCGTCCCCAGGTTTACAGTCTTCTGACATCACACAGAGGATATATGTAGTCTTTTTTCCATATACAATGGCGATATCATGCTGGTCCGTATCCGTTTCTCCAGTCTTATTTGCAATTTCCACGGACGCAGATATCCCGCTGGGGATCTTAGTAGTAACCTGCTGATTCAGAAGCAGATTACGCATAGCCTCCGAAGCTTCTTTCGATACACATTCTCCTTTATAGATCCGGAAAAGAAGCTCTGCGCAGTCTTTTACGGAAGTGGTGTTCCTGCCGCCGAGGCCGACGTCCTTTGAAGAGGACGGGCTTAAGATGTGCTGAACGGAAGTATCTGCAAATTTCTGTTCCGCAAGAAATCCATTTACAGCCTGTGCTCCGTCCTTAAAAACACCCGATGCTGTCTGCAGACGTACCAGCTCATTAAAGGATTCATTGTCACTGACTGTGATCATATTCCAGAGAAGATCATTGACCTTTGTGGATACGGACGGATCTGTAACATCTTTTTTCATTTTTGCCGCTTCGCTCTGAAGGACTGTATCCATGTTGGCATAGGTCTGGGCCATGACAAACACTTTGATCAGACTGGCTGAGTACAGTGATTGACTGTTCTGTTCAAACTCCTGATCACTGGTCAGATCCTTTACATAAACGCTCCATGTACCCTCATAGGTTCCAAGAAGATCTGCAAGCCGTTTCTCAAGGCCATCCATTCCCAGATCTTTCGTCTCGACTTTTCCGGATTTATCCACGGAAAATCCCTCCGGAGTCTCTCCCTCTTCCTGGAGCAGAACGCCGTTTTCTCCGCCAAAATAATAATATCCGTCAAACATCTGTCCTGCAGCATTCATTTCCAGATAATGGATACCTGGATCTGTGACCATTTTTCCATATTCATCAAAATAATACAGCCCGTTGTATGTTGTTTTGTCCACCACCAGCTCATCCATATAACGTACCTGTGGAGAGGCGCTGAGTTTTCCCAGATTGTTTACCATATAACAGCCGTCAAAAGAAACTTCCTCACCGCTGCCGTCTTTTGCCGGAGCCTTCAGATCGGTGATCTGGACCATATGCGAGTTTCCCGCTGTAAATTTACCGCTTTCGTCGTGATAATAATATCCATCAAAAACCGTTCCGTCGATCTCAAAATGATCAAAATAATACACTGCCGGAGTATTTTCTTTGGTTCCATCTTCATTCAGGCAGTAAAAGCCATTGCTTTTCAGAATATATTTCCCGTTTTCACCGGGAATTGGAAGTATCTGGGACTCCTCCGTAACAGAACCAAGGCTTCCCTGTGCCGTCTGCTGCACTGTTGTCGCAAAAACCGGCTGTGCGAGCATCACTGTGCTCAGACAAAATGCCAATGCTTTATATATTTTTTTTCGTCTCATATACTTCTTTCACTTTTCTTATGATCCTATTTTACAGTTTCTTGTCCTGATCCGGCATCCACACATTCCTCCAGTGATTTTCCAGATAAAGACTCTATAAGTATATCGGATTTCTCCGTTCTGTCAAGTAAACCTCTTCCAGAACGTCTCCACTGCACCTTCTACCGTATCCAGCCTGCAGCCTGTACGGTCCTGCCATTCCCTGGGAAAGATTTCCTGGTAATCCCGATCCCAGAAGCGGTCATCCAGAAGCAATATCACGCCTTTATCCTCTTTTGTGCGGATCACGCGCCCGGCGGCCTGAAGCACCTTGTTCATACCCGGATAGCGATATGCATAATCAAAACCACAGTGATTCTTTTTATCGTAATACTCTTTCAGGATCTCACGCTGACTGCCGATCTGGGGAAGTCCGGTTCCTACGATCACTGCCCCGATCAGACTTTCCCCTGTCAGATCAACACCCTCAGAAAAAATCCCTCCAAGGACACAGAACCCTACCAGGGTACCTTCCCGTTCCTGAAATTCCTCCAAAAATCCTTCCCGTTCCTGTTCTGTCATATCTGGTGTCTGACACACGCAGCGCACCCAGTCTACGGAAAATTCTTCCTCATAAACCTGCAGTACGTCTTCCATAAGACGATACGACGGAAAAAACACCATATAATTTCCCTGCCTCTGCCAGACACATCTGGCAATATATCCGGCGATCTTCCGGTATTCTGCACGATTTCTCCGGGTATACCGGCTGCTTACGTCGCTGCCGATAAGAATCCTGCGGTTTTCTTTTGGGAAAGGAGACTGCACATAAATCCCATAGGCATCACGGTCTGTTGTCAAAAGCTCCCGGTAATAGAGCATGGGAAACATTGTAGCTGAAAAGAAAATAGCACTTTTCCCTTTTTTCAGGTATTCTCCCAGATTTTCTGCCGGGTTCACACAGAACAGCCTCAGACGAAATCCTTCTTCTGCGCTGTTTTCGGTATATACTACATAATTTTCATCTACCAGCTCTGAAACATTTAAAAAATCACGCACTATAAAATAAAATTCCAGTATTTCCCTGCGTAGTTCTTCTTCCAGTTCTTTTTCCTCCAGTATTTCTTCCAGTTCACCTGATATCGTGAGAAATGTGATCGGCAGTACTCCGGGATTGGGAAGCACCTGATACCCTTTTCCTGTTTCCGCAAGATTCTCTTCCAGTTCCATCATCTGGCGATTTGCTTTATCCAGTGTTCTGGCCAGTTTTGAAAACCTCTTTCTTATCTTCTTTCGAAGTGCTACCAGACTCTGACGGGAAATACCGGCACTGTACATCTCTCTGCCACGTTCTACCAGATTATGTGCCTCATCGATCAGAAAAATATGATCCCCGGAAATATTTTCCCCGAAAAAACGTTTCAGATGAACATTGGGATCAAACACGTAATTATAATCACAGATGATCCCGTCTACCCAGATTGAAAGATCCAGACACATTTCAAAAGGGCACACCTGCCATTTTTCTGCATGAGCACGGATCACTTCTCTGGAATATACCTCTTCAGTGGTCCAGAGCTCATAAACCGCATCATTTACCCGGTCAAAATGCCCCTTTGCATAAGGACATTTCTCCGGTGTACATTCCGGAGTATCCTGAAAACACAGCTTTTCCTTTGCCGTGATCGCCGTTACCTTGAATTTCAGACCTTTTTCCCGCAGGATGTGAAATGCCTCCTGCGCCACAGTTCCTGTGATGGTTTTTGCGGTAAGATAAAAAAGTGTTTCACCTTTTCCCTCACCGATGGCGCGCACGGACGGAAAAATGGCAGACATGGTTTTTCCCACACCGGTAGGCGCCTGAACAAATAAGGTCTTCCCGCTGGAAACCGTATGGTACACACCACTAACAATATCCCGCTGCCCTTCTCTGTATGGAAACGGAAACTGCAGATCCTTCATGGATGCATTTCTCTCTTTTTTCCAGTTAAGAGAATATGCGATCCATTTGTGATAGGCATCCAGAAGCTTCTGATACCAGCCTTTAAGCTCCTCTATGGAAAAATCCTCACGAAATCTCCTGGTTTCTTCCGTCTCAAGATGAGCGTAGGTCATCTGAATGTGGATTTCAGAAATCCCTTCTTTTTCTCCCCAGATCAGTCCGTAACACATGGCCTGGGCACGGTGGACAGGTATTGGCATGTCCATTGCCTGGACATTTCCGTAAGTCCCCTTGATCTCATCAATATAAACGGCTCCGTCCTCTGTAAAGATCCCATCTGCACGGCCCTCGACCTGAATGACCACATCGTCGTATTCACTTTCTTTTTTCAGAGAAACCTCTGCCTGATAATCGCCCTTCATACTCCGCTGTATCTTGCGGTGAAGCCTTCCGCCTTTTAACATGGCTTCCTTATCTCCGGATGTCCCACTGCTGTTATCCAGATCTCCGCTCCTCAGTATAAATTCCACAAGATTTCTGACAGAAATCCGCACTCTTGGTTTTTCCATATTTTCACTCCCGGCAGCTGCCGGAATTCCAGTCCGGCAGCTATTCTTTTTCCATGCTATACCAGGATTATACCATAAAATATGATCCGAAAGCTTCCCATAATAAAAAGGACGCATGTTCTGCTTTTCTTCTCATGAACTGCGCCCTTTTATCACCGTTTTTCTTTATTCATATTTCTCAACCTGCTGCATACTTGGAAAGAACACGATTAAAATCCTCATCTTCTCCGTAACACTTTACTGTCAGAGTCTTTGTCAGATCCAGACTCAAAAGTCCGAGGATCGACTTTGCATCAATGATAATACGGTTATAAAATACATCAATATCAAAATTACATCTGCTGGCTGCACTGACAAACTCCTGTGCACTTTTTTCATCCAGTTTGATCTGTTTCTCCATAGCTGACCGCCTGCCTTTCTGATTTTTTCATATTTCAGTTTTACACAAAAGTTAAGTTTTTGTCAATACTGTTTATTTCATATCAAACTTTTTTCGACACAATGTACAATATCTTTGTCTTTCCTTTGGAAATCCTGTTGAATTTGATTGTATTATTTTTAGATAAATCTTGGATTTTTTCCAAAAAAATCCGCCGCAGGACGGTATGTTACACGTACTGCGGCGGTTTTAAATAAATCGGATATTCGGAATCCGTTTCCGGATTTATATCAATCGGATATTCGGAATCCGCTTCGCTACTTCCTCATAAACAAAATCCGTTTCCGGATTTTGTTTATATCCGTGTCAGAACAAAAATATCGTAGATTGCTCTGACTGCCTTTTCGAAATCACGATTCTCTACACCGATGATGATATTCAGTTCACTGGAACCCTGGTCGATCATTTTTACGTTTACATTTGCATGGGCAAGAGCAGAGAAGATCCTTCCTGCAGTGCCTCTCTGGGATTTCATTCCACGACCAACAACTGCGATCAGTGCAAGGTCAGATTCCATCTCCACAAAATCAGGCTGCACCAGACGGTGGATACCTGCGATAACCTGCTGCTCTTTCTCCTCAAATTCGTCCTGATGAACATATACAGTCATGGTATCGATTCCGGATGGTACATGCTCAAAGCTGATCCCCTGATCTTCAAATACCTGAAGTACCTTGCGTCCGAACCCGATCTCACTGTTCATCATGGATTTCTCGATATTAATAGAGCAGAAGCCTTTCTTTCCGGCGATACCGGTAATAGTAAATTTCGGCTTCTTACAGGTGCTCTCTACGATCAGAGTACCTTTATCCTCTGGGCTGTTTGTGTTACGGATATTGATCGGAATTCCCTCTTTACGAACCGGGAAAATGGCATCCTCATGAAGAACAGTAGCTCCCATGTAGGAAAGCTCACGAAGCTCTCTGTATGTGATCGCCTCGATAGGCTCCGGATTGTGAACGATACGCGGATCTGTTACAAGAAAACCGGAAACGTCCGTCCAGTTCTCATAAATATCTGCATGGATAGCTTTTGCAACCAGGGAACCTGTCACATCAGAACCACCTCTGGAAAATGTCTTTACTGTGCCATCTGCACATGCGCCGTAAAATCCCGGAATAACCGCATGCTGGGATTTGCTGAGTTTTTTGGAAAGGAGTTTATTGGTCTCCTCCGCTTCCAGATTACCAGCTTTATCAAAACGGATCACAGAAGCTGCATCCACAAAATCATATCCAAGATATGCAGCCATGATCTTACCATTGAGGAACTCTCCTCTGGATGCCGCATACTGGATTCCTGCCTGTGCACGGAAATCCTCATCGATCTTCTTGAACTCCTCCTCAAGAGAAAGGCTCAGTCCGAGTCCCTTAATGATCTCATAATATCGCGCCTTAATCGCATTGATCTTCTCAGTGATATCCTCCCCTTTGGATGCTGCGTCATAACATCCATAAAGCATATCCGTCACTTTGATATCCTCGTCAAATCTCTTTCCCGGAGCTGACGGAACTACATAACGGCGGCTCTCATCACTGCGGATGATATCGCCCACTTTCTGGAACTGCTCCGCATTTGCAAGAGAACTTCCACCGAATTTTACAACTTTTTTCATGATAACACCTCTCACCTGTAATTTCGACTTCCAGCGCCGCCTTTTCACCATTCACTGCAACGCTTTACCACAGAAACCTACGGCTATTTTATTGAATAATTTATAATTTTGCAAGCCTTTCCGTAACATTTCTGCAAAAAAAGTCAAATTATACAAGAGAAAAGTATCTCCTGATCTGTTTCTTATGCACAGTACTGCTTCAGAATGTTCTCGAGAGCTGCAGCGCTGCTTGTGTGACAGCGGCATACCGGAATGGATTTTTTCTTTGCTTCTTCTACTGCGCAGTTTACCATTTTGTGGGAAACGGTACTGGTGAACAGGATCATCAGATCCGGCACCCCGATCTTTTTCTTCATGGCTCCTTTTTCCTTGGCAAAAACTTTCGCCTTGCATCCGAAGCCTTTGCAGATATCCTCATACTGACATACCATTCTTTCATTACCGCCTACAATTACAACGCTCATAATTCACTCTCCTTTGATCTTTGAACTTTTATATGACTGTTTCAAGGTTATTTTAAACTAACTTTGCTTTTAAAATATTGAGTTAGCACTTGCTAACTCAATTATTATAATACCATCTCACAAAAAGTTTGTCAAAGGTAATTTTAAATTCTGTCTGATTTTTTATATCCTGTGATCTCACATACTGTAAGTATGCCGTTTTTTACCTGAAAATGAACATCCATTCCTGCAAAAGGCATTCCGTATATCCTCTCCGGATCTTTCTGGTAGGCAGGCCTCGGATCCTCTCTGAGCACGCCTTCCAACGCAGTAAGCTTATCCTCCGGAATCCTTGCCTTCCATTCTTCCGGGATCTCTACCTGCAGAAAATGCTGCTCCACCTTCGTCGCAAAGCCACCCAGTGCTTCCGGATGGCAGTCTGCCACAGGCAGATATGGCTTGATATCATAGATGGGGGTTCCGTCCATCAGGTCCGCACCGGATACGATCAGTACAGGAGCTTCTTTGCTTTCCAGATCGATTTTTTCAAGCTTCACACAGGATAAGCCTACAGGATTGGGACGGAAGGGCGATCTGGTGGCAAATACGCCCATCCTTTCATTTCCGCCCAGGCGTGGCGGACGTACTGTAGGGGACCAGTTCTCACGGATCGACTGTGAAAACTCCCACAGCAGCCAGATATGCGAAAAATCTTCCAGTCCTTTTACCGCTTCCCGTACCCGGTATTCCGGTTCAAAAACAATACAGGCTGTCAGTTCTTCCACTCGACCGCTCTGACGCGGGATTCCGAATTTTGTCGGAAAATCACTTCTGATCCTTGCGATTATCTTCATATCCCTATTCTCCCTTTCACTTGCCAGATATACACCTCATGCGCCTGTTACATAATTCTGCTTTCAATGACTGTCATGTCATTTCCGTCAGATTCTCTTGTAGGCAACACAGTTTTTTTGCCGCTTGGCCTGATAGAGAAGCCTGTCCGCTTCCATCACTCCATCTCTGACCTTACAGCTTCCATATACACCTCCCACGCTCATGGAAAGCCGGATTTCTTTGTATTCCGGCACATCTGCCATTGCGATCTCTTCCCGGATATCTTCCAGCTTCTGCTGAAATACCTTTTCCGGGATTTCTTCAAACATCAGAAGAAATTCGTCTCCTCCATAACGCAGTACCACGTCATCTGCCCGCACATGCTCAAAGATCGTTCTGACAATGGTACAAAGCGCCGCATCTCCAGCTACATGGCCATAGCTGTCATTGATCTGTTTAAAATTGTCCACGTCGATCATAGCTATAGCCCCCATCTTATCCAGGGATTTCAGCTGTTCCTCAAAATATCTCCGGTTTCTGGCACCAGTCAGCGGATCTTCATATAATTCCCGGTTGAATCTGCTGATCTTATCGATCAGAAATCCGCTTCCATAAGCTCCCAGAAAGATCTTATCCGTCATTTTAAAGACCATTTCCATGACAAGCGGTGTCCCGTCTATAACCACATATTTGGCGATCACCTGATAAATGTCATCATTGACGAACTCAAATTTCGTCATTTTGTTTTTACGGGCAAAAACTTTGGCAGAAATACAGTTCTCACATCTTCTGCCTTTATTCCACACTGCAAAGCATTTATGTTCTGCTTCATAAGAGCAATCGTCTGAGCCAATATTTACCGGAGCTGTACGGCTAACATCCACCAGTCTTACAATGTCAAAAACCGTCTTCAGCATTTCTATTTCCATATTTACTTCCCGGGCAGTCATAAATACACCCTTATCTTTATCCATAGTATTTTCCTGCGTTTCTGAAATATTATATACATTCATGATAACATATTGCACATCAATTCACAATTGTATTTCATCGTCGTTTATGCTATTGTATAGTGTATAAGAAGTAATATTTTTATCAGGAGGTTTCATATGGCACAGAGACGTACAAAGATAGAAGTACTCAATGAGAAAATTTCCAAAGTAGATTCCAAGATTGCTGCCTGCACCGAAAAGATAGCAGCGCTGGAGGATGAAAAAACTGCACTGGCAGCTCAGCTGGATGAGATCCGCAAAGCTGAAAAAAAGGCAAAGGAAGCTGCCGAACTGAAACGTCTGCTCAAGCTGATGCACAAAAAAGACATTTCCGTAGAAGATCTGGAAGCCATGATCTCCAAGGAAGATTGAAACAGATCCTCAACAAACAAAAAACCGGTTTACGAAGAATTTCTTCCAAACCGGTTTTTTATTTGTGATCTTTCTATGATACGATCTGTATATTTCTGCAATCTTTATATTCTTTGGAACAGCTTTCCGTCAGGATCACTGCTCCGTCAAATGAAAAGAACGTCACTGCACTGATCTGTCCGAATTTGGAGCTGTCAGACACTACGTACTTTTCCAGACACTGCTCCATGGCGGTTCGCTTTACCAGTGCTTCATTGGATTCCGGCGTGGTAAAGCCTTCTCTCTGAGTCATCCCGTTGGTCCCGAAAAAGCCCTTTGTAAAATGATAATTCTTCAGCATTTGCATGGCCTGACTTCCGATCACAGCTTCCGTAGATCCCTTCAGTTCTCCGCCGATCAGCAGCACACGGACTCCCATCTGAGCCAGAGCCCTGGCATGGGAAACACCATTGGTGACAAAAGTCGCCCCGGAGCCTTCCAGATGCTCCAGCATATATCCGGTAGTCGTTCCCGCATCCAGATACACAAAATCTTCCGGACGGATCAGAGCTGCCGCATAGGCTGCGATCTTCTTTTTTTCTTCAATATTCAGCTCAACTTTCTGGGCTACGGTAGGCTCATAGGCATTGACAGTATGTTCCAGCGCCACCGCACCGCCAAAAACCCTGGTCAGCTTCCCCGCCTTGTAAAGCGCCGTGATGTCTCTGCGGACCGTAGATTCCGATGCATCCAGGATATCTTTCAGTTCTGTTACCGTAACACTGTTTTTTTCTCTGAGAAGGCCGAGTATGATCTCGTATCTCTGCTCCGTCAGCATTCCTTTTCCTCCTTCAAAAAAGACATCCCGATCGACCGGACCGGGATGCCTTCTGTTCACTCATTCTGAGATTACAGGTTCTCCTGCATGAATTTGCTTACTGCCTCGTATGCTGCATCCTCATCTGCACCATCGAATGTAAAGGTAACCTCATGTCCCTTCTTTACGCCAAGTCCCATAAGTGCAAGAAGCTTTCTGCACTCTACAGTCTTGCCGTCCTTCTCGATAGTGATCTTGGACTCGAAACCTTTTACAAGCTTCACAAGCTCTCCGGCCGGACGTGCATGGATTCCTTCGTTATCTGTTACTACATACTTGAATTCTTTCATTTCTTTATCCTCCAGTTTTCATTTTAATTTAAAAAAATTTAAGCAACTTTTTTCTTCAGTACCCCGAGAAGTACAGCTGAGATCAGAGTTCCCACAACCAGTGCGACCAGATACATCATTGCATTACCTACAACCGGGAATACGAAGATTCCGCCATGTGGTGCCATCAGTGTACAGTTGAAGAACATGGAGATTGCTCCAGCTGCTGCGGAACCGACGATACAGGACGGAAGTACATGGACCGGGTCAGATGCCGCAAAAGGAATCGCACCTTCTGTGATAAATGCAAGTCCCATAATAAAGTTGGTCGGTCCTGCCTCACGCTCTTCTTTTGTAAATTTGTCTTTAAACAGCAGGGATGCGAGTGCGATGGCACACGGAGGAGTCATACCTCCCACCATAACTGCTGCCATAATGTCATAGTTGCCTGCCGCAATAGCTGCTGTACCAAATACATATGCTGCTTTGTTGAACGGGCCGCCCATATCAATGGCCATCATACCACCAAGAACCAACCCTAAAATTACTTTACTTGAATTTCCCATGCCTGTCAAGGCATTATTTAATCCTGTATTAATACCGCCCATGATCGGCTCTACAACGAAGGTCATACAGAGTCCCATAAGAAGGACACCAACAACCGGATAGATCAGTACAGGCGCTATTTTTTCCAGTGCTTCCGGAAGCTTATCACAAACCTTACGAAGTCCAAGGATCAGATATCCTGCAAGGAAGCCTGCAAGAAGTGCTCCGAGGAAACCGGATTTTCCGTTTGCCGCGATCATACCGCCCACAAGTCCAACTGCAAGTGCCGGTCTGTCACCGATGGCCATTGCAATAAATCCGGCCAGGATCGGAAGCATGAAACCAAATGCAGTTCCACCAATGTTTTTCAGAACAGCCGCTACCGGTGTGATGGTACCAAAGTTTGCTCTCTGGTCTGCAGGAAGGGAACTCAAATCTACACTTAAACCATCGATCAAGAATGCTAGAGCGATCAGGATACCACCGCCTACAACCAGTGGAAGCATATGAGATACCCCGTTCATCAGCTGCATATAGATCTTGTGGCCTGCTCCGCCGCCTGCTTTTGCATTTGAGGAAGAGCTCTGACTGCCTGCTGCTGCATGATATACCGGAACATCTCCGGAAATCGCACGTTCAACAAGCTGGTCCGCTTTGCTGATTCCATCTGAAACCTGACATTCGATGACTTTCTTTCCATCGAAACGATCCATGGGAACCTTGGCATCTGCAGCTACAATGATGCAGTCTGCCTCCCGGATCTCCTGATCCGTAAGTACATTTTTTGCTCCACCGGAGCCTCGTGTCTCTATTTTAATGAAACAGTCTTTCGCCTTTGCTGCTTTTTCCAGTCCCTCTGCTGCCATGTAGGTGTGGGCAATACCTGTGGGGCAAGAAGTAACTGCCAGCAGTTTAGCTCTGGCTCCTTCGGAACTTCCTGTATCTGCCAGTCTTTCATCAATATCTTTTTTCTCCTCATCGGCCTTGTCGATGATCTCCATAAATTCATCTACAGAACCTGCGTTGCGTAAGGATTCTGTAAAATTATCATCCATCAGCATTACGGAAAGCTTGCTGAGTACATCCAGATGAATGTTATCTTCTGTATTCGGTGCTGCGATCAGGAAAAGAAGGGTAACCGGCTCATCATCCAGTGCCTCAAATTCCACGCCGTTTTTTACTACCATGGCAGCAAGTCCCGGTTTCTTTACCGCATCACATTTTCCATGAGGAATAGCGATTCCCTCACCGATTCCTGTCGTACTTTCTTCCTCTCTTAAATACACCTGTTTCCGATAAGCTTCCCTGTCGCTGATCTTTTCACTTTTTACCATAAGATCTACGGCCATGTCCAGAGCTTCAGATTTCGTCTTCGGTGCAGCATCCAGTGATATGCTTCGTTTGTCAAGCAGATCTGTGATTCTCATCTTCCCTTCTCCTTTCTTCTTTACCCCTCTGTTACCTGTTCATATACTGCCTGAACCTCTTCCCTTGTGGCAAGATTTTCAGAAAATGCACTTGCACTTCCTGCGGAAATTCCCATATGGAATGCATATTCGTGATCCTGTTTTTCCATCCAGCCTGCCATAAAGCCTGCTACCA
The DNA here is from genome assembly GCF_003184505.1 of Blautia sp. BCRC 81119. NCBI lineage: Bacteria > Bacillati > Bacillota > Clostridia > Lachnospirales > Lachnospiraceae > Blautia > Blautia sp. BCRC 81119. The sequence continues at coordinate 64,943 of NZ_QJHD01000001.1, forward strand.
TGGAATCTCCGGCTCCTACGCCGTTTACCAGTGTTCCTTTCGGCGCCGGTTTCTCAAACACCTGACCGTTTTCCGCTACCAGGACAGCTCCCTCACCGGCCATTGAGATCAGCACGTTTCTGGCTCCTTTTTCCTGGAGCTTCTTTCCGTAAGGGATCACATCCTGACGGTTCTTAATCTCTACGCCGAAGATTTCTCCAAGCTCATGGTTATTGGGCTTCACCAGGAATGGATGATACTTCAGGACATTTACAAGAAGATCTCTCGTTGCATCCACAACGATCATCACGCCTTTTCCGTCCAGTCTCGCCATGATCTTCTCATACATATCATCCGGCATAGATGAAGGAATACTTCCTGCCAGAAAAAGCACATCTCCCTCTTTCAGTGTGTCAAGCTTCTTCATCAGCTCCTGAACCTTTTCAGCGCTGATCTCCGGTCCCATTCCGTTGATCTCAGTTCCATCAATAGATTTCAGCTTCAGGTTGATCCTTGAAACGCCTTCCGGGATCCTGATAAAATCAGATCTCACTCCCATCTCCTCAAGCTTTCTTACAATCTCATCTCCGACGAATCCTGCCATGAAACCAAGTGCTGTATTCTCGATTCCAAGATTCATCAGCACGGTGGAAACGTTGATTCCCTTTCCGCCCGGAAGCATCAGCTCAGAGCTTGTCCGGTTGGTAAGTCCGAGTTTAAAATCCTCCACGGAAACGATATAGTCCAGAGACGGATTAAAAGTAACTGTGCAGATCATTTTTTCTCCTCCCATATCTTTTATCCTGCGGTTTTTGACCGCTTTTTGTTGTTTTTCATTTGTTGAACTCAGTATACTTCCAAATTCATTCAAAGTCAATCAAATTACTTCACAAAATTCATGAACGTTTTTGGTTGAGTTTGCACAAAAAACGTGCATCAACCTTAGCTTTCCCTGGTTAATGCACGCTTATCTCTGACTGTATTGGTCACTTTCATTCAAATTCCGTTATAAATCTATGTACCATTCCAAATTCCTGTTTATATTACCTCCATCCTCAGGTACATTTCCCGGAAAGCCGGATCTTCACATTCCATCACCTTTCCTGAATGTAATAGTTTCGCAATAACATTTATCTGATTTGTTTCCTATTCGCAGTATCTCTGACCATCTTCCGATATCTTCTCATCAGCTCCCTTGTCACTTTGTCTTCCTCAAACCGGATTCCTCCGATCTGACGCACCGGCATGATTCCCATCAGGGAATTGGTGACAAAGCATTCCTCATACCATTTAAGATCCTGAACATAGATATAGGTTTCTTCCACCTCTTCCGTGTCACAGAGATATTCACGGAGGATTCCCGGGAGAAGTCCGCAGCTGACTTTTGGTGTATAGATCATGCCATTTCGCACAAAGAATACATTACTTACTGTCCCTTCCGATATCTGTTTCTTTGTATTCAGAAACAACCGTTCATCCATTCCTGCTGCTGTAGCATTACGTTTTTCCAGGATACAATCTCCGTAATTCATGGTTTTGTGATATACAAGAGGTGATGTTTCATTTCGTTTTACCTTGCTGACATCCATGATAAAGCCTTTTTCATAATTCTCCGGCGTATAATGATTGGCACGAAGAGAATACACTGCATTTTCCTTTGTAAGCATAAGCTTCAGCGCACAGTGTTCCAGTCCATCAAATTCTTTCTGCACCTCCGGGCGTTTTTTTTGTTCTTCCAGATATTCTTCGATCCTCCTGGCTGTGATCCCACGTACTGCCGGATCACCCAGCTTCAGGAAATCTGCCGCTCGTTCCAGTCTTTTCAGATGCTTTTCCAAAAGTATGGGGATTCCCTGCTCTATTCCTATGGTCTCAAACGCTCCCAGACCGAACTGAAAACATTCGTCTAAGGTTATGTTGTTCATTTCCTTTGACCTCCTTATGAAGTGTCCCTGTCAGATTCTCTGATCTGTCCACAGAGCCTTTCACTTTTACCGTTCTGTATGTTTCTCTACTGCAGTGCATCCAGGATTGCTTTCGCCTTCTGCAGAGTTTCCTCGTACTCAAATTCCAGATCTGACTCTGCTGTGATCCCGCCGCCAACGCCAAGGTGATATTTTCCGTTTTTATGAAGAGCTGTACGGATCACGATGTTGAAATCACAGCTTCCGTCCAGTGTCAGGTAGCCGATAGAGCCTGTATAAAGATTTCTCTTTCCGTGTTCCAGCTCGTCAATGATCTCCATGGCACGGTATTTCGGCGCACCGGTAATAGAACCGCCGGGGAATGCAGCCTCCAGAAGATCCATAACATTTTTTCCTTCTTCCAGTTTTCCTTCAATATCCGATACCAGATGAAAAACCGTAGCGTATGCTTCCACTGTAAAAAGCTCGGTTACCTTCACGCTTCCCGGTGTACACACCCGGTTCAGATCATTTCGCTCCAGGTCTACGATCATAAGAAGTTCACTCTTATCTTTTCCGGAATCCTGAAGCTCCCGACGGAGCATTTCATCTTCCTCAGATGTTACGCCACGTTTTCTTGTTCCCTTTATAGGACGGGTATTTACATGACGGTCTTTCATCTTCAGAAAACGTTCCGGAGATGCACAGACGATCTGATAATCTCCGAAATCCAGATATCCGCCGAAAGGAGACGGATTATTTTTCCGAAGATCATAAAAAACATCCAGAGGTGGTTTTTCGCTTTCAATGGTCAGCTGCTGCGTCATATTGGCAATATAGATATCGCCCTCTATAATATAGCGGATCATCCGGTCTACTGCCTGCTTGTATTCTTCTTTTTCAAAATTGGGATGAACCTGGATCCTGAATTTCTCACGGTGAGAATTTTCCGTGACCATCCTGTTTCCGGATTCCTTTTTTTCCCCTGTTTCCGATCCTTCCTGTTTCCCCGCCTCTGTAAATTCCCGGATTGCTTTTTCCATCGCTCCGATTTCTGCTGCAGCGTCTGCACTGATTCCATTTGACACAAGATAGGTTCTTTTTTCCTGACAGTCTTCTATGATAAAACAGTCATAAAACGTCAGAACTGCCTCCGGAACAGTCACAAGATCCTTTTCTCCGGATGGTACTCCCATCTGTTTTCTTCCGTAATCATAGGAAAAATATCCTACTGCGCCGGATACGATGGGAAGTCCGCTGCTATTTTTGTCCTCATGGGTATTTAAATATTCCCGCATATAGTCTTCAAAGGTTGTTTCTGTTTCCGGCCTTCCGTTGATAGTAAAGTTCTCTCCGTCCTTTACCAGCTTCAGATACGGACATCTTCCGATCACGGAATAATGTCCCAGCTCATTGACAAGGGAGGAATCCAGAAACGCTGCTCCGGGTTCTCTCTCGTAGATCCGAAAAATGTCCACTGCCGAGATATATGGGGTCAGTTCTTTTATTCTTCGCTGATTTTTGTACATATTTTTACTCCTCCTTCTGAAAATTCTCCGCGATCCTGCAAAAATTCTCAAGAAGCTCATGTCCATATTCCGTAAGAACGGCTTCCGGATGGAATTGAACACCATAGATAGGCAATGCTTTATGGGAAATTCCCATAACAGCACCATCATCAGAAAGCGCATCCACCTGATACTCCTCCGGAATGCTGTCTTCCCGCACGATCAGGGAATGGTATCTTGTCACCTTGTATTTCTCAGGCAGGCCTGCAAACACTCCTGTTCCGTGGTTGTGGATCTCTGTTACTTTTCCGTGCATGGGACACACACCCTTTTCCACTACTGCTCCCCCACAGTGGCCAATCACCTGATGGCCCAGACAGACACCAAGAACAGGAATCCTTCCCTGAAATCTTTTTACGGTATCTACGCAGAGCTTCGCATCCCAGGGACGCTTCGGTCCCGGAGAAAGGATGATTCCTTCCGGGTTCAGCTCTTCCAGTTCCTCCAGGGTGATCTCGTCGCAGCGTCTGACCAGGATCTCTCTTCCAAGCTCCTGAAAATATGCCTTGAGATTATAAACAAATGAATCGAAATTATCGATCATCACATACATGCTTTTTTCCTCCATATCAAGCAGATATTTAAGACTCTCTTCATCGTCTGCTCACAAAAAAAGGGATAACGACGGCATGTCAAAAAGACATGCACAGTCGTTATCCCCTTGCGGTCCGTAATCTGTACGTCCTAATATAAATTGTACTGCTGATTATTTCTGTTTCTTGGTTTCCTCATAATGATGGATGTCTGCCAGTACAGCGTTTACATCAAGTCCGTGTACCATACATGCCTCCTCAAGAGACTCACCGATAGAAGACGGACAACCGATGCAGTGCATTCCTTCCTGCATAAGAATGTATGCGATCTTCTCATCGTATGCAAGCATCTCGCCCATTGTTGTTTCCTTTGTGATTTCCATGATCTATATTCTCCCTTCTGGATCTGTAATCTTACCCGGAATCCCGGTTTACTGGTTTTTTCCGCAGTTATAATATCATTATAACTGTATCTTCCATAATTGCAAGCCTAAATTTATTCTTTTCATTTTCTGTATTATACCCACTCAGGCAGCAGTTTCCTTTTTTCCCCTGCTCCACTTTTTCATCACATAAATATAATACGGGATCAGAGGAATCAGCGCTGCGATCCATGCGGCAGGATCCGCCAGACATACACCTGCAAAACTTGTTTTTCCTGCAACAAACATAACGATCGCACTTCTTGCCGCCAGTTCAAACACACCGCCCAGCATGGGAACCAAGCCATATCCCAGTCCCTGAAGTCCGTTTCGGTAGAGGAAGATACTTCCAAGGAACGGATATGCCCAGAATACCGTATGAAAATAAGTAACAGAAACATTAATAACATCCGTCTGGGACTTGTCAATAAATAACCAGGTCATGTACTTTCCGAAAAAGAACATTATGATCATAGTGATCACACTCCAGATCAGGACCATGATCTGGGTATATTTCATTCCTGCTTTTACACGGTCCATCTTTCCGGCGCCCCGGTTCTGTCCTACATAGGTTGCCATCGTCGCACCAAAAGCTACAAATACCGTTGCAATGATATTCTGTATTTTTCCCGCAGCGGAAAATCCTGCCATATATACAGAACCGTAAATATTTACCGCACCCTGCACAATAATGGTTCCGATCGCTGTGATGGAAAACTGAAGTCCCATGGGAATACCAAGGGCCAGCAGATAACGGAAGCTGGTAAAAGAAACTTCAAAGTTTTCTTTCTTCAGATGCAGGATCGGGAACTTTTTGATAATATAGATCAGGCAGCAGACTGCGGAAATTGCCTGCGCGATAACCGTAGCATAGGCACAGCCTTCCACTCCCATCCCGATTTTTACAATAAACAGAATATCCAGGAACACATTGATCACTGCCGAAATGATCAGAAAATACAGCGGAGATTTTGAATCTCCAAGTGCACGGAGAAACGCTGCCAGTGAATTATATGCCGCTGTTACAATCAGGCCTGCATAAATAATTCCCATATATCCCTTCACAGATCCCATCAGATCCTCCGGTGAATTCATCAGCCGCAGAATCGGTTCATTCAAAGCCTCAAAGCCAATGGTCATCACAATGGCAAAGGCTGCTGCCAGATAAATGGACATAGCTACGTAATGACGCATCTTATCATATTGCTTCGCCCCGAACCACTGGGATACCAGAATGGCAAAGCCACTGCTCAGTCCGTTAAGCCATCCGGTAACAAAAAACATCAGTGAACCGGTGCTTCCGATTGCAGCCAGCGCATCTACTCCCAGGAACTGCCCCGCAACAATGGAATCCGCAATGTTATAAAACTGCTGAAAAATATTTCCGAGACACATGGGAATCATAAAGCGGATGATCAGGCTCACCGGATTTCCCACGGTCATATCATTGGTCTTGTCCTTTGTCAATTTCAGTCCAACTCCTTTTCCACAAATATAACTATCTTTTATTTTTTAAAAACAATCAATTTACTGATCACATAATTCAATACGATCACAACCACCTGAGCAACAAGTTTCACTGCCATGCTGTTAAATCCAAGCCAGGTGATAAATACCGCAAGGATTGCTTCCTCCACAATCAGAGTAAAGAGCCGTCCTCCGAAAAACGAAGCCATCTGCTTTAAAAATCCGGCGGCGGAATCCACCTGCCCATCGAATACCCATGTCCTGTTTGTAAAATACTGGAACAGTACGCAGACCACCCAGCAGATCACATTGGCAATCAGCGCATTCATGCCCAGGCCCTTATCCAGCCATGCATACAATGCAATGTTCAGAAAAAATGTGAGCCCTCCAAAGAACAGATACATCAGAACTTCCTTATGTTTCTTATAAAAAGGTTCAAATATATTCAGCACCGGAAGATGCATCAGTTTATCAAAAATGTCCTTCTTTTCCTCCACATCCATACCCTTTCTCCTATTCAGTTTAAGCCGTAGCTTTATCATATGTAAACTTATATAACATAGCAAAAAAAATCCCGAATGTCAACGCATTCCAGGATTTTTCTGTTTCTGTATTTGTATCAGAACTGCTCTTTCACTCTTCACTCAGGCCTTCACAGCCCAGCGCATCTTCGTGGATCTGGCGCGCCCATTCTGTGCACATTCCTGTGCGGAAGGACGGATCACATCTTTTGAATAGTCGGAATAGATGCCGTCTTTATAACCCTGCTTTAAGGCTTTCTTTACCAGCTTGTCCTCTCCGGAATGGAAGGTAAGGATTGCTACACGGCCGCCTGGCTTCAGCGCTCCGGGAAGTTTTTCCATAAAATCATAGAGGACCTCGAATTCCCGGTTCACATCAATACGCAGTGCCTGGAAAACTCTCTGGCATGTTTTTTTCACCGTGTCTTTCCTCTCTTTTTCAGGAAGGAAGGACAATGTCTTCTCAATGACTTCTCGAAGCTTCGTAGTGGTATCTATGTGGTTTCCTCTGCGGATCTCATCTGTGATGGCCTTCGCGATCTCCTCACAGTACGGCTCATCGGAATTCTCATCCAGCATTCCTGCAAGCTCTTCTCTTGAAATGGTATCCAGACGCTGTGCTGCGCTGATCCCGGTTTCCTGGTTCAGCCTTAAATCCAGAGGACCATCCACCTTAAAGGAAAAGCCTCTCTTGGGATTGTCGATCTGCATAGAAGACACCCCAAGATCCGCAAGGATAAAATCAAAGCCTCCAACTTCCTCTGCGATCTCATCAATGGTGCAGAAATTCTGGAGTTTAATTGTCAGGATATTTTCTCCGAATCCCTGCTCTGCCAGACGTTTTCTTGTCTTGGCAGATTCTTCCGGGTCCACATCCGTGGCGTACATGTGTCCCTGACCTCTCAGACATTCCAGCATGGCCTTTGTATGCCCACCGTAACCAAGTGTAGCATCAAATCCAACCTGTCCCGGCCTGATCTCCAAAAAATCAATGATCTCTTTTACCATAATGGAAATATGCATTCCAGCCGGTGTGTTTCCCTTGCTGATCACATGTTCAATGGTATCCTTATACTTTTCAGGCTGAAGCTCTTTATATTTCTCCTCGAATTTCTTCGGATATTTTCCTTTATATCGTACACGTCTCTTATGAGGTGTCTGTGATTCCTGATTCATAAAATTCTCCTTATCCTCCGGCTTTATCTGCCCTGTTTCTTTCATGATACCATGAATCCTATTTTTCGTAAACCGTCGGAATACTTCAAAAAATATCATAAAGAAAAAAAGCCTCTGACAATCTGTATTTCTACAGACTGCCAGAAGCTTTATATATGCTCAGACTGAAACTTCAGCCTGAAATGTATTCTTACTTATGCGTTCTTCTTAGCGATTGCTGCCTGTGCTGCTGCAAGACGAGCGATCGGTACACGGAACGGTGAGCAGGATACATAGTCAAGTCCAATCTCGTTGCAGAACTCTACGGAAGACGGATCTCCACCGTGCTCACCGCAGATACCTACGTGAAGTTTCGGGTTAACCGGTTTTCCAAGCTGGATTGCCATCTTCATGAGTTTACCAACGCCAACCTGATCAAGTTTAGCAAATGGATCGTTCTCGAAGATCTTAGCATCATAGTATGCGTTAAGGAACTTACCAGCATCATCACGGGAGAATCCGTATGTCATCTGTGTAAGGTCGTTTGTACCGAAGCAGAAGAAGTCAGCCTCTTTAGCGATATCATCAGCTGTAAGAGCTGCTCTCGGGATCTCGATCATAGTACCAACCTCGTACTCAAGGTCAGAACCTGCTGCTTTGATCTCAGCATCTGCTGTCTCTACAACGAATTTCTTAACATATTTAAGCTCTTTGATGTCACCAACAAGCGGAATCATGATCTCCGGTTTGATGTTCCAATCCGGATGATTCTTCTTAACGTTGATAGCTGCGCGGATAACAGCGCTTGTCTGCATCTTAGCAATCTCTGGATAAGTAACAGCAAGACGGCATCCACGATGTCCCATCATCGGGTTGAACTCGTGAAGGGAAGCGATGATTGTCTTGATCTGCTCTACAGTCTTGCCCTGAGCATCAGCCAGTTTCTTGATGTCCTCTTCCTCTGTAGGAACGAACTCATGAAGTGGCGGATCAAGGAAACGAATTGTTACAGGATTTCCTTCAAGTGCCTCATAGAGTTTCTCGAAGTCTCCCTGCTGCTCCGGAAGGATCTTAGCAAGTGCTGCTTCTCTCTCCTCTACTGTCTCAGAGCAGATCATCTCACGGAATGCATCGATTCTGTTGCCCTCAAAGAACATATGCTCTGTACGGCAAAGACCAATTCCCTCTGCACCAAGCTCACGAGCTTTCTTAGCATCAGCAGGAGTATCAGCGTTTGTACGAACTTTCATTGTTCTGTACTTGTCAGCCCATCCCATGATACGTCCGAACTCACCAGCGATCTTAGCATCTACAGTCGGGATAAGTCCGTCATAGATGTTACCTGTTGTACCATCAATGGAGATTGCATCTCCTTCATGGAACTCTTTACCAGCAAGTGTGAATTTCTTGTTCTCCTCATCCATAGCGATATCGCCGCATCCGGATACACAGCAGGATCCCATACCACGAGCAACTACAGCTGCGTGAGATGTCATACCACCACGAACTGTCAGGATACCCTGAGCAGCTTTCATACCTGTGATATCCTCTGGGGATGTCTCAAGACGAACAAGAACAACTTTCTCTCCTCTTGCAGCCCACTCAACAGCGTCCTCTGCAGAGAATACGATCTTACCGCAAGCAGCTCCTGGAGAAGCACCAAGACCTTTACCCATCGGTGTAGCAGCTTTAAGAGCAGCTGCATCGAACTGCGGATGAAGAAGTGTATCAAGGTTACGAGGATCGATCATTGCAACAGCCTCTTCCTCAGTTCTCATTCCCTCATCAACGAGGTCACAAGCGATCTTAAGAGCAGCCTGTGCAGTTCTCTTACCATTACGTGTCTGAAGCATATACAGTTTACCATGCTCTACAGTAAACTCCATATCCTGCATGTCTCTGTAATGTTTCTCAAGAGTCTCGCAAACCTGTTTGAACTGTACGAATGCTTCCGGGAACTTCTGCTCCATCTCGGAGATGTGCATAGGTGTACGAACACCAGCAACTACGTCCTCGCCCTGTGCATTGGTAAGGAACTCACCAAACAGACCGTTAGCACCTGTAGCAGGGTCACGTGTGAAGGCAACACCTGTACCACAGTCATCACCCATGTTACCGAATGCCATCATCTGTACGTTAACAGCTGTACCCCAGGAATATGGGATATCGTTGTCACGACGATATACGTTCGCACGTGGGTTGTCCCAGGAACGGAATACGGCTTTGATTGCGCCTACCAGCTGCTCCTTCGGATCAGTTGGGAAATCAGCACCGATTTTGGATTTATACTCAGCTTTGAACTGGTCAGCAAGCTCATGCAGGTCAGCAGCTGTAAGCTCAACGTCCTGCTTAACACCTCTCTTAGCTTTCATCTCATCGATGAGCTCCTCGAAGTATTTCTTACCAACTTCCATAACTACGTCAGAGTACATCTGGATGAATCTTCTGTAGCAGTCCCAAGCCCAACGCTCATTGCCGGATTTCTCAGCAAGAGTGTTAACAACTTCTTCATTTAAACCAAGGTTGAGGATTGTATCCATCATACCTGGCATAGATGCTCTCGCACCAGAACGAACGGATACAAGCAGAGGATTTTCTTTGTCACCGAATTTCTTACCGGTAACTCCTTCCATCTTGGTAATTGCTTCCATGATCTGAGCCATGATCTCATCGTTGATGGATCTGCCATCCTCGTAGTACTGTGTGCAGGCCTCTGTTGTGATTGTGAAGCCCTGCGGTACAGGAAGACCGAGGTTTGTCATCTCAGCAAGGTTGGCACCTTTGCCGCCCAGAAGATTTCTCATAGTAGCATTACCTTCTGTAAACATGTAAACCCATTTTGCCATTTTACATTTTCCTCCTAATTATTGTTCTTTAAAACATAAAAAATGTATGTTTTCTACGCACATAATTATTTTATAGATTTATCCTTCATTAGTCAAGGTTATTCTTCCAAAAAACAGCAATTTCTCTTGTGAAATATGACAGATTTTCCAGTTATATTTTTCACAGATTGTATTTTTCTCGTTATCATCTGAAAAATGTGCTAAAATAGAAAAAAACATGCAGCAATTCCGAGGTAATATTACCCGAATGCTGTCATACAGGAGGTTTATCATGACACGAACGATTGAAAACAGCTTTCTTAAGATTTCCGTTTCCGATCACGGTGCTGAACTCACCGGCATCTATGACAAGACTAATGACAGGGAGATCCTCTGGCAGGCAGATCCGGCTTACTGGAAACGCCATGCACCTGTACTTTTTCCCAACGTGGGACGTAACTACAAAGATATCTGGCGTCTGAACGGAAAGGAATATCCTTCCAGCCAGCACGGCTTTGCAAGGGACAGCGATTTTATCTGCACGGATATCACCGATACTTCCCTTTCCTTTGTCCTTAAGTCCTCTGAAGAAACCTTGAATGTTTATCCGTTTGCTTTCGCTCTGAAGATCACCTACACTCTGAAGAAGCACGACCTGGAAGTATGCTGGGAAGTAGTTAATAATGATTCTGAAACTATGTATTTTACCATCGGCGGCCATCCGGCATTCCGTGTTCCGGTACGTGAAGGCGAATCCCAGAGTGATTACCGTCTTGCTTTTGAAGGCCTGGACACTCTTACCTATCTCCTTATCGATACGTCTGTAGGAACAGTCCTTGCTGACGAGCCACATACACTTTCCCTTGAAAACGGAACCTGTTCCATTGCTCCTCATATGTTTGATAAAGACGCTCTTGTTTTTGATAACGGCCAGATCCAAAAGGCCGGTATCCTCTTCCCGGACGGAACTCCATATCTGACACTTACCAGTGAGGGCTTCCCGAATTTCGGTATCTGGTCCGTACCCGGTGCTCCCTTCGTATGCCTGGAGCCGTGGATGGGACGCTGTGATGACTGTGGTTTTGAAAAGCCTCTTTCCGAAAAAGCAAATATCAATGTGCTGAAACCGGATGAGGAATTTATCAAGAGCTATCAGATCACCGTACACTGAGCTATGATAAAAAAAGATCCGCCATACATCAGCTTTTTCAGCTGTCTGTATGACGGATCCTTTTATTTATCTTACTGTCTCAATACGCTCTTATTCTCTCACAAAATGATACTGATAAGCTCTGTACTCCCCAAACTCTGCAGGAAGCGGCATTCCACCATGCATCAGAGCAGCTCCGGAATAGATCCTGCCGGTAGTCTGTTCCTTATAAAGTGCACTCTCATCAAGGCCGCGAAGCTGCACATAATTCACAGTCATATTTCCATGGATCTCCTCCATGACAACATTGAGCAGAACTTCTTCCTGAGAATTTCCAACGATCTCCCATGCACAGACCTCACTCTTAAACGGATCTGTCAGACGATAGTACCGTCCGTTCTGGATCAGTGGCGCATATTTACGGAATTCCCCGATCTGGCTGCGGACCTCATCTTTTTCTTCCTCAGTCAGCTTCAGAAGATCCAGCTCGTAGCCGAAGGTTCCGGACATAGCAACCACACCTCTGGTATGTAACGGAGTGATCCTTCCTGTCTGATGGTTCGGCACTGCAGATACATGTGCTCCCATGGCCGATACCGGATATCCGAAGGAAGTGCCATACTGGATCCGAAGCCTGTCTATAGCATCGGAGTTGTCGCTGCACCAGATCTGCGGTGTGTAATACAGCATACCTGCGTCAAATCTTCCGCCGCCGCCGCTGCAGCCCTCGATCAGAAGATCCGGATAACGGTTCACCATACGATCCAGAAAATCGTACAATCCCAGGACATAATCATACATTACACGTCCCTGATCCTTGGTCATTACGGAAAATACATCCATCAGGCTTCGATTCATGTCCCATTTAACGTACTCAATATTGGCATTATCCAATACCGCACTGATCTGTCCAAAGATTCCGTCTACAACTTCTTTTCTGGAAAAATCAAGTACCAGCTGATTTCTGGATCTCACTGGTTTTCTTCCCGGAATCGTAAGTGCCCAGTCCGGATGCTCACGGTAAAGATCACTGTCCTCAGAGATCATCTCAGGCTCGATCCAGATACCGAATTTCACTCCAAGGTCATTGACTCTTTTTACCAGTCCGCCGAGAGTCTCTCCAAGCTTCTTCTCATTGACATACCAATCCCCAAGACCACTGTTGTCATCGTCACGTTTTCCAAACCAGCCGTCATCCAGAACCAGCATATCGATACCAAGGCTCCTTGCCTCTTTTGCCAGATTATATAAAGTCTCCCCTGTAAAATCAAAATATGCTGCCTCCCAGCTGTTTACCAGCACCGGACGGACCTCTGTCTTATATTTACCACGGCAGATATGATGACGGATGCAGCTGTGCAGATTCTGGGAAAGACGGTTCATTCCCTGATCTGTGTAGCTTAAGATCACCTCAGGTGCATAGAAGGTCTCCCCGGCTTCCAGCGGATACCGGAAGCACTCCTCCTGTACACCAAGGAGCATTCTTGTCTGATTGTACTGATCTTTAAGAACCTCACCCTGGAAATTTCCACTATATACAAAGGACATAGCATAGCAGCCTCCATGATCCTCTGTTGTGTCCTTCTCTGCCAGGATCATCATCGGATTATACTGATGGCTGGATGTGCCACGGACACTGCCGATCATCTGACTTCCATGAGCCACCGGTACTCTCTGCAGATTCCGCTCCATGGCATGTCTTCCGTAAAAAGTAAGCAGGTCATAATCTCCGTAAAGAAAATCCAGTTCTGCGGACATCACCTTGTTCACATAGATCTTCTCACTGCTCTGATTGCGGATATAGACGCTTCTTGTAATGATATCCAGTTCCGGAAGTACACCGTAAAGAAGCATGGCCTCCACGCCAGTAGCCGGATCCTCCAGTACGATCTCCAGAGTCTGTGCCTCATCATTATCTGCATAAACCGCCGGAAGCCCCGGAAGGCTGTATTTACCGTCACGGATAGTATAGTTCTTGTAACGCATATCACAGCTCATGCTTCCGTCACCGTTTTCCAGCATCAGTGATGCACTGCGGAAATCTCCGTTTCCGTAGCAGGAAAGCTCCTGTGGAAGAGAGTCCATGGAATAGGTTCTGTCTGTTCCCGCATCATAGGGATTTCCGGAAAATCCTCTGTCATAGTAGGTCAGAAGATAATCCATGCAGCCTTCTGCCTTTTTACCATAATAGAGATGAAGAAGAAATCCGTACTGATCCACCTGCATCTGATATGTAGTTTCTTTTGTCTGCAGGGTAAACGTTCTGTCTTTCTCGCAGTAGATGATTCCCATATGTGAATCCTCCTTTTTCTTGTGTTTTTATTTTACGGCACCGTTTACAACACCATTTAAAATATGCTTCTGGCAGATCAGATAAAACAGAAGGATCGGAAGCAGTGCCAGCAGATAAGAGGCAAACGCAAGGTTATAGTTTGTTCCGAACTGAGTCTGGAAATTCAGCTGTGCCAGAGGCAATGTGGTTCCACCCGTAGATCCGGACATGATAACCAATGGAGTCATAACATCATTCCAGGTTCCAAGTGCTGTCAGAACTGCCACTGTGGCATGCATCGGCTTCATGATCGGAAAGATGATCTTCCAATATGTTTTCCAGGTGCTGGCTCCATCCACACAGGCAGCCTCCTCAAGGGCCATTGGAATGTTTGTCAGATATCCGGAATAAAGAAGCACGTTCATAGGCATATAAAATACCGTGTAAAGAATGATCACACCGACTTTGTTATCAAGGCCCATCTCAGCAGTCTGCTTTACAAGCGGCATCATCAGGATAGCAAACGGAACAAACATACCGCTCACTACATAGAGATAGATAAATTTATAAAATTTACTTCTCTTGTTTCTGGCTATAGCATAACCTAAAAGTGAATGAATTACAATAGCAAGAACCACTGTGATCACAGTGATCAATACACTGTTTCCAAGAGAATGCCAGAAGTCTGTTACCTCCATAGCTTCCCTGAAATTGGCAAGACTGAATTTCTCTGGCAGAGACAGGATCCCGGCTACACTGTTGGTCATCTCTGTCGGCTGCTTGAATGCGATCACAATTGTCATATAAAGCGGAAATACCACTGTGATAAGGCCAAGGATCAGAAGGATCGTTACCGGCCAGTTCGCTTTTTCTCTTACTTTCGTTTTCATTACAGCTGCTCCTCCTTTTTCCCTGTGATAGTCAACTGCACTGCAGAAATGATCACGATCACAATAAAGAATATAACCGCATTGGCACTCTGGAATCCAAACTGACCGCCACTCATACCATTGTTATAGATCAGATAGGAAATGGATTCTGTACTCTGTGCAGGACCACCCTTTGTCAAAGCCATGATCTGATCAAATACCATCAGGAAGTTTTTCACACAGAGAACCATGTTGATGCTGAAAAACGGAACGATCAGCGGGAATGTCAGGTAACGGAACTTGCTGAATCCGGTAGCACCATCAATAGCGCCTGCCTCGTATACATCCTCCGGCACTGTCTGAAGACCGGAAATGTAGATGATCGTATTCATTGCAATGGACTGCCATGCACACACGATCACGATGGCAACCCATGCCAAGCTCGTACTGGAAAGCATGCTGGAAGACAATGTTTTATTTCCGACCATCTTTCCGAATGCAGGCAGGATATATGTAAAGAAATAATTGAAAATATATCCTACGACCAGTGCGCCAAGTACATTAGGAATAAAATAAGCTCCACGCATTGCACTCTTGAAACGGATCTTGCTGTTCAGTCCAAGTGCCAGGATCAGGCTGAGTACATTCGTTACGATAGTTGCCACGATGGCCAGCTTAAAGGTAAACAGATAGGAACCGCCAACACGGCTGTCTGTAAAAAGATCCTTATAGTTTCGAAGTCCTACCCAGTCATAGCTTCCATAGCCTTTAAAGTTCGTAAAGCTGTAGATCACACCCTTGATCAGAGGCAGTGTGTTAAAGCAGAAAAATAATGCCACGATCGGAATGGTGATCAGAAGAAAGGTCAGCTTTCTTCCACTCATAGATTTTTTTCCCATGATCAGTTCTCTCCTTCCCCGTTCTTCTCCTCATAGTCCTGTACTTTACGGATAATGTCACGGTTATATCTTGTCCAGTCTGTATCAAATTTTTTCAGGAATGCATCTTTATCCTTTTTCATCAGGAAGGTCTGGATCTGTGCATCCACAGCCATCTCTGTAGGATAATAATGATCCTGGTAGTCGGCCATCCTTCCCTCTTCTATGTATTCCTTCATACCATCCAGAGTAGAGGGAAGTGTGAAATCACCCTCTTTACAGGGAACTGCCTTCTGGTCATCCAGATATGTCTGTATATTCTCATCCTCAAGAAGGAAATCCAGCACTTCATATGCAGCTTCCTTATTCTCACAGTCATCCATCACACAGAACTGAAGGTCAACTCCGGAATTCAGTTTGTTTTCTGACGGATCATTGCTTGCCGGTGTTACAAAAGAATCAATATCCATATCCGGATTTACACTCTGAATCTGTGGGATCGCATAGCTTCCGATGGGATACATGGCAGCCTCCCCTTTTGCAAAAGCGGTGCAGGCTCCATTGTAATCATAGGCAAAGGGATCATCCGGTCCATACTGGATAAGCTCCAGCATACGGTCTGCTACTTCCTTATACTCTTTTGCAAAAGTAGTGTTTCCCTGGTTTACCTGGCGGCATACATCGGCTGGTGCAAGATCTACCGCAATAGAATTCCACGGTGCAAGACAGGTCCAGGTATCTTTAAATCCGAAATAAAGCGGCTGGATACCTGCATCCTGAATTTCCTGGCAAAGGCTCATAAATTCATCCCATGTAGTCGGAATCTGCCAGCCATGCTCCTTGAAAAGCTCACGATTGTAAAGGATTCCGGCGGCATTGGCCACGTAAGGAACCGCATAGACTCCGTCTTCCGGAACGAATTCCAGCGCTTTATCAATTTCTTTATATGCATCTTTGATCGAATCCAGTCCCTGATAATCGGAAATATCCATCAGCATATCAGAATCAATAAAATTGGAAAAGTTAACATCGCCTCCGATTCCAATGATATCCGGATTATCCTCACGGATAAATCTTGTCTTCAATACAGTCATAGCATCGTTTGGTGATTCGATGGTAAGATGGATATCATCATGAGTGGCATTGAATTTTTCTTCCAGTTTTTCAAATGCCTTAACCGCTTCCGGTTTATACTGCACAAGTTCGATCTCTGTCTTTCCGCTGTCCTTTTTACCTGTGCCGCATCCGCTCAATGTAACGGAAGCTGCCATGGTAAAGGCAAGTCCCATACAGAGGATCCATTTACTTCTGTTGCGCATCTTGTAATGCTCCTTCCTTTTCCTTTTATTTGATAAGTCGGATATCACCCATTTAACTGATATGGCTATCCGGGCTCTCCAATACTTATTCTCTGGTTTCTTTTTTCTGAAAGCTATTTTAACATAGCTTTATGCTTGCATAAATAGCAGTGTTTTTCTTGTTTTATACCAAAATGCAATTTTTCTCTGTCTTCATTAAAGTCATCTAGCATTTTGATATATTTTACGCCTATATCACTACTTTTATCTAAAATTAGTATATTCCGAATTTATCGAAAATCAACAAGTTTCTCGAGAAACTTAATTTTCTCACAAAGTTTTATCGATTATCCTCCTCTTTTTAGTATATTTTACAGGCTGTTTTTGTAATTGCATTTTTATACATATGTTGAAGTTCCCTGCTGTTTTAATATATAATGTTACTGAAACCAGACAAAATCATACGCCTAAAGGATAAAAATATGAATGACCTTCTCTTCTCCGTTTTTCCAAATGAAAACTTTGTTGATATCGGACTATACCAATACGGCTGGGAGCACTGCGCTCCGGCACATTCATTCGGCCCGGCCGCACGAAACCATTATATTTTTCATTATGTGATCTCCGGTACCGGAACTCTGATGGCAGACAATTCCGCAGGAGAGACCATCACCTATCAGGTAAAAAGCGGCCAGGGTTTCATGCTTTTTCCCGGTCAGATCAACACCTACATTGCAGATACCGACTTTCCATGGGAGTACACCTGGGTGGAATTTGACGGGCTCCGGGCAAAAGAGATCGTGGAAACTGCAGGTTTAAGTCCGGACCATCCGGTCTATCACAGCCACTCTGCAGATCTCCGCCAGAAAATGATGGAGGAAATGCTTTATATCAGCCATAATTCCCAGGAATCACCCTTTCATCTTATCGGACATACCTGGCTTTTTCTGGATTACTTTATGCGCTCTACTGAAACTGTCCGCATGAAACAGGATGGAAGTATCCGTGATTTTTATATCAAGGAGGCGCTCTCTTTTATTGAACAGAATTTCCAAAATGATATTTCCATTGAGGATATCGCAGCCTGCTGCGGCCTGAACCGAAGCTACTTCGGTAAGATCTTCCACGACACCATCGGACGTTCTCCCCAGGAATTCCTGATCAGCTATCGCATGACCAAAGCTGCAGAACTTCTTAAGATCACAGCCCTGTCTATCGCAGATATCGGAAATGCAGTCGGATATCCCAATCAGCTGCATTTTTCCCGGGCTTTCAAAAATGTATACGGAATGTCGCCAAGAAACTGGCGGATGAAAAACAGACTTATTGAAAAAAAGCCTCCGGCCAGAAAATAACCGGAGGTTTTTTATTAAAAAATTTATTTACTTAAAATGTAAATTTATCAGCAAAGTATGCATCAAGCTCATCGATCTTCACACGTACCTGCTCCATAGTGTCACGGTCACGGACTGTAACTGCACCGTCATTCTCAGACTCGAAGTCATAAGTGATACAGAACGGAGTACCGATCTCATCCTGTCTGCGGTAACGTTTACCGATATTTCCACGGTCATCGTACTCACAGTTGTACTTCTTGGAAAGCTGCTGGTAGATCTTCTCAGCACCCTCGTTAAGCTTCTTGGAAAGCGGAAGCACACCGATCTTAACCGGTGCAAGTACCGGATGGAAATGAAGGACTGTACGGACATCGTTCTTCTCTTCATCCAGAACTTCCTCATCGTAAGCGCTGCAGAGGAAAGCAAGTACCATACGGTCTGCTCCAAGTGATGGCTCGATAACGTATGGGATATATTTCTGTTTCTTCTCATCATCAAAGTATGTGAGATCCTGGCCGGATACATTCTGATGCTGTGTCAGGTCATAATCTGTTCTGTCAGCGATTCCCCAGAGCTCACCCCATCCGAATGGGAAAAGGAATTCCACATCTGTGGTAGCCTTGCTGTAGAAGCTCAGCTCTTCCTTATCATGGTCACGGTAACGAACCTCATCATCCTTAAGTCCGAGAGCACTCAGCCAGTCAAGGCAGAACTTCTTCCAGTATGCAAACCACTCAAGATCTGTATCCGGCTCGCAGAAGAACTCAAGCTCCATCTGCTCGAACTCACGGGTACGGAATGTGAAGTTACCCGGTGTGATCTCGTTACGGAAGGATTTACCGATCTGGCCGATACCAAACGGGATCTTTTTACGGGATGTTCTCTGTACGTTCTTGAAGTTTACGAAAATACCCTGTGCAGTCTCCGGTCTTAAATATACAGTATTCTTGGCATCTTCGGTAACACCCTGGAATGTCTTGAACATCAGGTTGAACTGACGGATATCTGTGAAGTTGTGTTTACCACAGCTCGGACATCCTACCTCGTGTTCTTTGATGAAGTCCATCATCTTCTCCTGGGACCATGCATCTACGCTTCCCTCAATGGCAATGTCATGCTCTGCACAAAAGTCCTCAATGAGCTTATCTGCACGGAAACGCTCGTGGCACTCTTTACAGTCCATAAGAGGATCAGAAAATCCGCCAAGATGTCCGGAAGCGATCCATGTCTGCGGGTTCATAAGGATCGCACAGTCAACACCTACATTGTATGGAGACTCCTGAATGAATTTCTGCCACCATGCACGTTTTACGTTATTTTTAAGCTCTACACCGAGATTTCCATAATCCCATGTGTTTGCCAGGCCGCCGTAGATCTCGGAACCCGGGTAAACAAATCCTCTGGCTTTTGCAAGAGCTACGATCTTTTCCATTGTCTTTTCCATGATTTCTCTCCTCTTGACTTGCAGCTGTTCCGCCAAATGCGTCCGGAAAGCTCCGGAAAAAGCTGCTTTTTTACATTTTTGGTCTTATTATACTAGTATCCTCATGATTTTTCAAGGATATTTCCATTTGCATTGCATCCTGTCCTGCTTTTGAAAAATAAATCGTTACGGTTATTCCGCAGCCGGCAGTGATCTATCTCATCAATTCCAGGATCTCCAGACTTTTAAACCGCTTGTCTGTATTCAGCTCCGTATACCGGTAAATGTGGCGTTCCAGTTCCCGCAGCACATCATCCCGCACTGTAAACGTATACAGCTTTGCCAGGGGGGACACGGCTATGTAGCGCATGGCATACAGGGCAGCCGCTGAGATCCGTTTCCTGTCCATGGCCATCCTACTGCAGTCCGCACACAGGATCCCATGCTCGTCCTGGGAGAAAAAAAGTTCTCCGGTTTCTTCCTCCGTAAGCTCTCTCCCGCAGCCCGCACACTGAAACAGCTGCGGCATCACGCCCTGGCTCACCATAGTCCGCAGTTCATAGATACAGCGCACCAGCCGGTCTTCTATATGAGGATTCAAAATGGCTTTGATGGTCACATAGAGAAGATTCATCATCTCCTTCTCATCCGTTCCCTCTTTGCCAAAATAATCTGCCAGCTCCAGAAAATAATATCCATAGTAAACCCCCGGCTGCCGGGTGGCCAGCTCCACAAAATGATGCTGCACGCTGACCTGGTTCAGATTATAGCTTGTCCTTCCCTCATAAAGAGTAAAGCTTCCGAATACAAACGGGTTAGCTGCTGCCATGAACGGACTGTTCTGCCGTCTCGCTCCCTTGGCAAAAGCGGAGATCTTCCCCCTCTCTCTTGTGAGAAGGACGATCCGCTTGTCATAATCCCCTACCGGCATGGCAGAAAGTACCACTCCCTGTACGGTAATCAGATCACTCATTTTCAGATTTCTTTCTTATCATATCCAAAGTTCTTGATCAGGAAATCACTGTCTCTCCAGTTCTTAGTCACCTTGACCCAGAGCTTTAGGTTTACCTTTGCTTCCAGCATACGCTCCAGCTCATAGCGGGCATTGCTTCCGATCTTTTTCAGCATGGCACCCTGTTTTCCGATGATGATGCCTTTGTGGGAATTACGCTCGCAGATGATGGTCGCATCAATATCTATGATGTTGCTTCTTCCCGGACGTTTCTTCATCCGGTCGATGGCAACGGCGATTCCGTGAGGGATCTCCTCATCCAGTGCATGCAGAGCCTTCTCACGGATAATCTCTGCGGCGATCTGGCGCTGAGGCTGGTCGGTAACAGTATCTTCATCATAGAACATCGGTCCGTACGGAAGATATTTGAAAATACTTGGAATGATATCCTGTGTGTTTTTTCCGCGGAGGGCAGAGCAAGGAATGATCTCTGCAAAATCACAGATCTTACGGTAGGTATCGATCGCAGGAAGAAGCTCTTCTTTTTTTACCGTATCGATCTTGTTGATGATGAGAATCACAGGAACTCCAACCTTCTGCAGCTGCTCGGCAATGTGGCGCTCTCCCGCACCTACGAATGTGGATGGCTCCACCAGCCACATAATGGCATCTACTTCCTTCAGGGTTCTCTCCGCAACCTGTACCATGTATTCTCCAAGCTTGTTTTTTGCCTTGTGGATACCCGGTGTGTCCAAAAATACGATCTGTCCCTCATCACAGGTATACACGGTCTGTATCTTGTTTCTGGTTGTCTGTGGCTTGTTTGATGTGATGGCGATCTTCTGTCCGATAAGATGGTTCATCAGCGTGGATTTTCCAACATTCGGTCTTCCGATGATCGCAACAAAGCCTGATCTAAAATTGTTATCCATTCTTTATCCTCTCATAATCCTTTCACAGCCTGCTATCCCATTTAACGGACAGCAGGCTTTGTTTCTCCTCAGCCGATCAGTGGCTTCACTTCCATGAATACATCTTCCGCCTTCTCTATTGCAGTCTCACTTCCTACTACGCAGATCTGATCATCGGAAAGTACTGCTTCTACAAGAGCTGCCAGTTTCTGGATATCCTCCTTCTGCGCTCCGAGGATCTGATTTCTTTCCTTCTGGAGCATATCCTCTGTAACATTGGAGAAATATGCGGTTTTTGAGATACTTCCCTGCATCTGCGGAGTTCTCGGCACATCCTTGTTGCTGATCGTTCCGATGATATATTTTGTCATCTCACGCTCGTCTGCCTCAAAGGCACGGATATAATCCGGCACTCCCTGGTATACTTCCAGGGTTCTCTTTAGATGGGGATCACGGTAGGATACCAGGAAGCTCTCTCCGTTTCTCTTAAAGCCGCTCATGCAGCCATACGCTCCACCCTTTACACGAAGGTTGATCCAGAGATAATCGTAGCTTAAGATCACTTTCAGGATCTCCAGTGCACCGGTATACTCCAGGCCTTTTTTGCGGAAGTTTCCGTTCTGTGCCACATACTGGACCTGGCCGGAAGTCTTGAAGGCTTCGTTTTTCTTTATGCAGGGGGCCTGCTTCACAGACTCCGGCTTCTGTCCGTTAAACAAGACTTTTTTGATCCCGGCAGCCTGTGCTTTTACTACATCCAGAGATTCTCTCTCTCCAGTATAGCTTACACAGAAATTCTCCGGACGAAGGACCTCTTCCATCACCTTACGGAGATTTTTCACGATCTCATCCTTGCAGCTGTCAAAATCCTTCTCCAGTTTTTCGATAAACTGATAATATCCGATTCCTGCCATCTCATCCTGGAATGCCGCCATCGGAGATGCGTAGGAAGCACCACGGAGAACGGCGGTGGAATGGCCTGCACTTGCAAGGCTGGCCTGGGCTCTGGATCTCACTCTGGCAATGATCTCGTAGAGACGTTTGGTGTCATCCAGCTTCGAAGTTGTAAGAACCTCCCGGATCATGGAAAACATGAAATCCATCTCCGGATATAACGCTTTTCCTCTTACGGCAAACATGGCACGGAATGCATCGGTATCCTGGGCATCATCAAAAACCTCTATCCCATAGGCAATACCGCCGGTTCTCGCATTCACTTCATTAAACAGCTCGCCATACGTGTAATTCTCCGTATCCACTGCACCAAGCACAGATTTCAGAAGTCCCAGATAATGGACTGTATCAACATCAAAGTCATGGATCTCAAAAAGAAGATCCGCATAACCGATACCATTGGTGCACACATCATGATACAGAAACAAGCTGTCCTCCACATGGTGCTCCTCGTTTGTCAGCCCTGTGATCTCTTTTTTGATGTCTTCTCTGGAGAGCATGGGGATGCAGGTCAGCGCTTCCGGAGCTTCCTCCGCTTCCTGATAAGCCTCCAGCGCTTTGGTGTGCTCTACCATCCGGGTAAGCTCTTCATCAGAAAGGCTCTTTCTGTAATTCTCCAGCTTTTCTTCCAGTTCCTTATCCCTCTTTGCTGCAAGGCCCTTCTCCGGTACCAAGGAAAGGATTGCACCATGAGTGTTGCCCAGAAGATATTTTCGGATCAGCTCCTCAAAATATCCCTCTTCCAGGGCTTTCTTAAGGAACTCAAAGCCCTCCAGAAGCTGCACCTCACAGAACGGCTTCGTATCATCATAAAGCCAGCTGCTTAAAATATCCAGGCCATACATCAGCCCCTTCGGATAGGAAGAAAAATCTGCTTCGCGGAAACGGAATTCATAGTAATTGATTCCGGCTGTTACCGCCTTTTTGTCGATGCCTTCCTCTGCGATCTTTGTGAGGGTGTCACGGATCACTTTGACAAATTCCTCTTTCTGGCTTAAGTTGGCTCCCTTTGCCACGATGGAGAAATAGGTCTGTTTGATGCCATCCTCAAAAGAACCATAGATATCTTTGCCGATCTTTGCATCCAGAAGTGCCTGCTTCAGCGGTGCACCAGGTGCGCTTAAAAGTGCGTAATCCAGAACCTCGAAAGCAAGACTTAAGTTGATATCTGCTGCCTCGCCCACAACCATATTGTAGGAAAGATAGGTGTTATCCTCTTCTCCTTCGTCCTCTGATACCGGATAATTTTTCCGGATATCTTTTACCTGGGCAAAAGCTTCCTGATCCCGGATCTCGGAATCAATAGTAAGGGAATCAAAAGCAGACAAATAATGGCTGTCAATAAACTCCAGTTTCTCCTCCATATCCATGTTTCCATAGAGATAGATAAAACTGTTGGACGGATGATAATATTGTCTGTGAAAATCCAGAAATTCCTCGTAACTGAGATCCGGGATATTTACCGGATCTCCGCCGGACTCACAGCCATAGGTGGTATCCGGGAACAGAGAATTCATGATCTCTCTCTCCAGAACATCGTCCGGTGAGGAAAAAGCACCCTTCATTTCATTGTAAACGACACCGTTGTATTTCAGCGGGCCTTCTTTTTTCTCCAGATGGTAGTTCCAGCCTTCCTGACGGAAGATCTCTTCTTTTTTGTAAATATTCGGATAGAACACGGCATCCAGATATACATGCATCAGATTCTGGAAATCCCGGTCATTGCAGCTTGCTACCGGGTAGCAGGTCTTATCCGGATAGGTCATGGCATTAAGGAAGGTATTAAGAGAACCTTTTACCAACTCCACAAAAGGATCCTTAAGCGGAAATTCCCTGGAGCCGCACAGTACGCTGTGTTCCAGTATGTGAGCAACACCTGTGCTGTTTTTCGGCGGTGTACGGAATGCAATGTTAAAAACCTTATTCTCATCACTATTCTCGATGAGCATCACTCTGGCTCCTGTTTTTTTGTGTCTCAGAAGCCATCCTTTTGAATGAATATCCTGAAGCTCCTCTTCCTTCAGGACTTCATATGCGTTCAGATGATTGGGATTCATAAAATAGTAACCTCCTGAATGTTTCTCTTCACACCCGATATGAATCTTCGTTCAAAAAATCTCAGAATATTTTATCGGATGCATGGCAACAAAAGGCTGCCTGAGTAGTCAGACAGCCTGAAACGGAAGCTCTCCGGCCTCCTAAATGTTTCCTTCGTTGGGATAATACTGCCTGTAGATCTCTCTGGCAGCTCTTGTGATGATTCCAAGCTCAGCTTCCATTCCAAGATTAGCCGGAAGCTCCACAGCTGTTTCCCTGATGTCTCTCTGGACCTTGGCCTTCGCACTGTCCTCCTTGATGTGGATCAGGCCGAAAATCGTTGTGTTA
The DNA here is from genome assembly GCF_003184505.1 of Blautia sp. BCRC 81119. Lineage (NCBI taxonomy): Bacteria > Bacillati > Bacillota > Clostridia > Lachnospirales > Lachnospiraceae > Blautia > Blautia sp. BCRC 81119. Next base: position 89,746 of record NZ_QJHD01000001.1, read on the forward strand.
TAGGATTTATCTGTCTGACAGAGATCCATGTAGACCAGAACCAGATGACAGCATTCCCGGTAAAGAAGCTCCTCATAAAGGCCGCCCTTTTCCTGGAACTCCTGAAATTTCAGCTTCTTAAGATACTTGCCTATCTCTTTCTTCGCACTTCTTGTACCAAAGAATCTGGAAGCGGAATTCCGGTTAAACTCCATGGTCATCCAGAGACCGAGATAACCGTCTGCCCTGGTATCACCAGTCTCAGCTTTATCGCTGTAACGGATCTCCCAGAGTTCCTTGCGGATCCTGTTTTCTTCCGGTTCTTCTCCTGCTGCAATGGACTGCTCCAGAAGCTTCAGGCGCTCCATGGGATCTTTCTCTCTATAGTATTTCGCAATTGTTGGTGTATCCATTCATTCTTCCTCCTGATATCTGAATATTATATCAGACAACTTGCCAAAAATACACCCCTATCTGTGATTTCGAAGCTTTTTCCCAGGGCTTTTCACTTTTTTTCCGCGGTTATCACATAGATATACATTGCGGATATACCACAGGGTCTTATCCTCTCCGTATTTATCCAGGATCCGGAGAAGTCCCTCCAGCTCTTTCTTTGTCTGTGGGTGGATAAACCACAGCTTCTCCTTGCTTTTCAGAAAATACTGCAATGGTTCATGATAGGTATATTCCTCTCCCAGATAGTTTCTGGAAGCACTGATCCGGTCCATGACCATTTCCGCCACATATTTTCTGGGCATTCTGGCTCCCATGATCACATGCTCACCGTCAAGGGAATAGTCTACCCAATGTTCAAAATGGTGTCTGTTTCTTCCCTTATGGTGCAGCCAGGACATGGATACGCCGGTTGCCTCACGTTCTGCGTTGTTGGGGCTTCTTGTACCCTGATAATATTTACAGCCTACCAGAAATTCCGTCGGGGAATATTTGGACAGGTCATGAAGCAACCCCTGCTTATATAACCCGATACGAAAACAATATTTCATCACCAGAAGCTTATGCCTCGTGATGGTCCTGAAGTGCAGCCACGGGTGCCATGATCGCATCTTTCTCCGCCTCCTGTCTGCCCAGCAATACCACAATGGCGCGGGGGCCTATTTCGATTGATTTTTTATATTCTTCTTCCTCCTCCAGACAGAATCCTGTTCCGTGAAGAGAGGTATCTGCGATTTTTTTCCAGCACATGCCTTCCGGGAGATTGGGCAGAGCAAGGCTCCGGTTTTCCCAGTGGAAATTATAGCCGATGTAAATAAAATCATCCTCTGCAGCCTCCAGATCCTCTTTTTCCCTTGCATAGGCTCCGTAGTACATCATACCAAGAAGCCTGCTGGTATTCTCATAGCTCAGATACCAGGCACGTTCCCCGTGAAGAGACACATCCGGGAACCCCTTGGTCAGATAATCTACCCCTTTCAGTTCCACCGGCATATGAAGAACGGGATGGGCTTTACGAAAAGCAATGGCATCCTTTACAAATTCCCTCAGTCCCTGGTTTCTGGAAAGGCCCTTCCAGTCTGTCCAGCCGGTAGCATTATCCTGACAGTAGGCATTATTGTTTCCGCTCTGGGAATTGCCGAATTCATCGCCGTGATAGATCATGGGAACACCCTGACTCAGCAGCATCATCAGAAAGGCATTTTTGATCTGGCGTTCCCTCATCTGACGGACGGAAACCTTACGGGTAGGGCCTTCCACACCGCAGTTCCAGGAATAATTATAGCTGCTTCCGTCCTGATTGCCTTCGCCATTGGCCTCGTTATGTTTATAATTGTAGCTCACCAGGTCATTCATGGTAAACCCGTCCTGGCAGACCATGTAATTGATCACTCCATGATTCTCGCTGTTATGACGGATATGCCATGCTGCAGCCTCCACCATACCTTCATCGCTTTTCAGGAAACGGCGCATATCCTGGAGAAAATTCATATTGCTCTCCGCTCCGCAACGTCTGGCCGGGAGCTTTCCTCTGTAAAAATGATCAAAATCAAAGCCCTGGAAGATCAGTTTTGCTCCGGAAAGGATTCCATCCCGAAGAAGCATCTCCCGGTTAAAGCCCTCTCCCAGCACATGAAATCCATCTACATGGTAAAAATCTCTCCAGAACTGCAAAGCTCGAAGAGCCATCAGGCTGTCTGTTTCCTCCGGAAAATAGAATTCCATGATACAGGCAATGCCGTTCTTGTGCAGCTCCCGGATCATATACCGAAATTCCTGCTCCGGTTCTCTGGTGCTGCAGTAAGCACTCTTCGGGCTGAAATAGAAGCCGGATGCATAGCCCCAGTAATTCACTACATTTTCCTTTCGACGGGTCTTGATGTGTTCACTGCCTTCCTTCGGTTTATTGATCGGAACCTCACAGAATTCATAGGCAGGCATCAGTTCAATGGCATTGATCCCAAGTTCTTTCCAGTAAGGGATCATCTCTGTCAGGCCAAGAAAAGTCCCCTTATGGGAAACCATCTTTCTGGCAAGCTTCGTATAACCACGGACATGAAGCTTGTACAGGATCATATTTTCATATTCTACTGCCGGTGCAGTTTCATTTTCCCAGCCGGAAACATTCTCATTAAGGAAGCGACAGCGGACCTCCTTTTCCGGATCGTAAGGTACTCCGAAATGCTCTCTCCCGTGAAGTCCGTATGCATACGGATCCTGCACGATCTCACCGTCTATTTTATAATTATATTCAAACTCCTTCAGAGAAGCACTGCACAGCTTCAGTGCCCACACACGTCCTGTATGGAAATCCTTTGGAAAAACGATCTCCACCGGTGCGGCAGCTCCTCTTTTTTTATATAAAAGCAGGGATACTTCAGAATCCTCCGATGCCTCCACTGCAAAATTATAACCGCCCTCCATTTTGTTGGCTCCAAGTATCAGCGGCTGACCTTTCTCCACTCGACCTAATCTGCGGCTTGCCAAGGCAACTCCTCCTTTTCTCTTTTTATTATTCAAATCCATAGAAATCCTTTTCGCCGGATCCGTCACAGATCAATATCCAGCTCAACCGGGCAATGATCGGATCCCATGATCTCTCCGTGGATCTTCGCATCCTGAAGCTTTTCTTTCAGGGAAGGGGAAACAAGGAAATAGTCGATACGCCAGCCGGCGTTCTTCTCTCGTGCACGGAAACGGTAGGACCACCAGGAGTAAACGCCCTCTTTATCCGGATAAAAATAGCGGAATGTATCAATAAAGCCACTCTCAAGGGCTCTGGTAAAGCAGGCTCTCTCTTCATCAGTAAAGCCTGCATTTTTGCGGTTGGTCTTCGGGTTCTTGAGATCGATCTCCTGATGTGCCACATTAAGGTCGCCACAGCAGATCACCGGTTTCTTCTCCTGCAGTTTCAGAAGATAAGCCAAAAAATCCTCTTCCCATTTCATACGGTATTCCAGACGGCGGAGCTCGCTCTGGGAGTTGGGAGTATATACAGTCACAAAATAATACTCATCGAATTCCAGCGTGATGACACGTCCTTCTTTATCATGCTCCTCTATCCCAATCCCGTAAACTGCAGACAATGGCTCCCTCTTTGTAAAAATGGCTGTACCTGAATAGCCTCTGCGGTTTGCGTAGTTCCAGTACTGATGATATCCGGGAAGTTCCAGCTTCACCTGTCCCTGCTGACATTTCGTCTCCTGCAGACAGAAAATATCCGCATCCAGCTCATGAAAGCGCTCCTCAAAGCCCTTGGTGATACAGGCCCGGATCCCATTTACATTCCAGGAAATAAATTTCATATTTTTATATTTTCTCCTCATTTTTTCGTCATATTTTTATTATATCTCACATTGTCGGATTAAGCAAAAAATATTTTGAAAGTTTTCTCAGGCTCTCAAATATTTTGTTGCTGTTCTACGTCATATCTGTTAAAATGTTCTCTATATCATGCAGAGCTGCCCTCTTATTTACAGGCAGCAGCAGAACGGAGGATTTTTTTATGAGTGATGAATTTAACAAAAGCGGATGTGCACCAAGTGACTGCGCTTCCTGCACAGCTAACTGTGAAAGCAGGGTAGATGAGGCACATCATACCATCACCCTGACTATGGATGATGATACTGAGGTAGAATGTGCCATCCTTACTATTTTCCCTGTAGAGAACAAAGAATATATCGCACTTCTCCCACTGGATGAGAACGGCCAGAATGAGACCGGTGAGGTTTATCTCTACAGCTTCTCCCGCACAGCAAACGGCGATCCGATGCTGGCAAACATTGAAGATGATGAAGAGTACGACGCTGCCGCAAATGCCTTTAACGCAGTCGTGGAAAAAGCACGTGCAGACGAGGAGGCAGACGCACCTCTCAGCTAAACAGTGCATTTATCGGAAAGCAGTAACTACACAAAACAAGCCCGGAAAATCGGATGTATGTGGTCTTCACACCTCCGCCTTCCGGGCTTTTGTTTTATTTTGTGGTACTTCCGAAGCCGCCGTTTCTTACTGCATCTGCATCGTCATCCACGGTGATTCCGTATTCCACAAAGATCCCCTGCATAAAACCGGTTCCTGCCGGGATCTGGATCGTTTTATCTTCTCTTGTATCGTTAGTCAGCTTGGCAAAGATATGACCTTCGTTGTCGGAAAAGAAATAATCGCTGTCAATGATTCCCACGGTGTTATTCAACTGCAGCCGGAATTTAAATCCCAGTCCGCTTCTCGGATAACATTTCAGAACCCAGCCCTCTTCCATCTCTACACGGATACCGGTCGGTATCTTTACGATCTCACCTGGCTTCATGGTCACATCCACAGGTGCATAAAAATCATATCCTGCACTTCCGGTCGTAGCTCTCTTCGGAAGCTTCAGACTGTCGTAGATATTCCGGATCTCCTCTTCTGAATACTGTTCAAAGGTATCCTTCCAGTCCTTTGCAAACTGTTCAAAACTTACCTTGTGAAATTTCGCAATTCTTTTCATTTTTCGTTCCACTCCCAATAGGTAATTTCAAAAAAACCTCTGATCACTCCGTGTACAAAACCACACGGTTCTCACGAAGTGACGCCTGTACATCGATCACCCTCTGATTTGAGGAGCCTTTCCATTTCAGACGAACCTCTTTCTTGTCCACCTGAAATTCCCCGTCCACGCATACATCCAGATAATGGATGATCTCGTACTGCTGGATTTCTTCCCAGAGAGAACCCGTATACAGCCAGATCGTCTTATCCGGATACTTCTCTCTGATCTCTCGTGCAAGAGCTGTTACCTCAGCGATATTGGAAGGATGCAGAGGATCGCCTCCCGAGAAGGTGATCCCGCTGATATAATCCTTGTCCAGCTCTGCAAATATCTCAGCTCGCTCGCTGTCCGTAAAGGGCAGGCCTCCATTCGGATCCCAAGTAATGGGATTCTGGCACTCCCGGCAGCCGTGTGAACAGCCGGCTACCCAGAGCACTACACGAAGTCCGTCTCCGTTTAACATATCGTCCTTGGTAATATTGTGGTATCTCATCATTTATGCTTCTTCCGGTACATCCTTCATGCTGAAGCTGATTCTTCCCATCTTGTCCTTGCCAAGGCAGATAACCTTAACTTTGTCGCCAAGTGTAAGAACATCCTCAACACGGTTGATCCTCTGTTTGGAGATCTTGGAAATGTGTACCATTCCCTCCTTGCCCGGTGCAAACTCAAGGAATGCGCCAAACTCTTTGATGCTGACTACGCGTCCTGTAAAGATCTGTCCTGCCTCAAACTCGGTAGTGATGATCTCGATCATACGTTTTGCTTCATCCATACCCTTCTGGTCTGTTCCGCAAATGGAAACTGCGCCGTCGTCTGTGATATCGATCTTCACACCTGTACGCTCGATGATCGTGTTGATAGTCTTTCCTCTCTGTCCGACTACATCACCGATCTTCTGCGGGTCAATCTGGATCTGGATGATCTTCGGAGCAAACTCACCAACGCTTGTACGAGGCTTGTCGATACATTTCTCCATAACTTCTGTCAGGATATATTCTCTTGCCTCTTTTGTTCTGCGGATCGCTTCCTCAACGATCGGTCTTGTAAGACCATGGATTTTGATATCCATCTGGATCGCTGTGATTCCGTCATGTGTTCCGGCTACCTTGAAGTCCATATCTCCGAAGAAGTCCTCAAGGCCCTGGATATCTGTAAGAACGATGTAATCATCGTCTGTTTCACCTGTAACAAGTCCGCAGGAAATACCTGCAACTGGTTTTCTGATCGGTACACCGGCAGCCATCAGTGACATGGTAGATGCACAGATACTTGCCTGGGATGTGGAGCCGTTGGACTCAAATGTCTCAGATACGGTACGGATCGCATATGGGAATTCTTCCTCTGTAGGAAGTACCGGTACCAGTGCTCTCTCAGCAAGTGCTCCGTGACCGATCTCACGACGTCCCGGTCCTCTGGAAGGCTTGGTCTCACCTACAGAGTAGGACGGGAAGTTGTAATGGTGCATATATCTCTTGGATGTCTCAAACTCATCCAGTCCGTCAAGACGCTGTGCCTCTGTAAGAGGAGCAAGTGTAGTAACGGTACAGATCTGAGTCTGTCCTCTTGTGAACATGGCAGAACCATGAACTCTCGGGATGATATCTGTCTCTGCAGCCAGCGGACGGATCTGTCTGATCTCACGTCCGTCCGGACGTTTATGATCTTTGAGGATCATCTTACGGACAGTCTTCTTCTGGTACTGATATACAGCCTCACCGAGAACGGCAAGCCATTCCTCATTGTCTGCAAAAGCTTCTTTCAGCTTATCAGTGATCTCGCTGATGTTATTCTCACGTGTCTGCTTGTCATCAGAGAATACGGCAACCTCCATCTCTTCCGGAGGAACGATCTTCTTGATCTCATCAAAAAGCTCCTGAGGTACTGCACAGGACTCGTAGGAATGTTTCTCTTTTCCGCACTCTGCTACGATCTGGTCGATGAATTTGATGATCTCCTGGTTCACTTCATGAGCCTTGTAGATAGCCTCGATCATCTTATCTTCCGGGATCTCATTAGCTCCGGCCTCGATCATGATAACCTTCTCTCTTGTAGAAGCAACCGTAAGCTGAAGATCAGAAACTGCCTTCTGTGCAAGTGTCGGGTTGATGATAAACTCGCCGTCGATCATACCAACCTGTGTGGTTGCGCATGGACCGTCAAATGGGATATCAGAAATACAGGTTGCAATGGAAGAACCAAGCATAGCCGGGATCTCCGGATTGCATTCCGGATCAACAGACATGACCATATCTACCAGAGTTACGTCATTTCTGTAATCCTTTGGAAACAGCGGACGCATCGGACGGTCGATAACACGGGAAGTAAGGATCGCATGCTCGCTTGCCTTACCCTCTCTCTTGTTGAAGCCTCCCGGGATCTTTCCTACTGCATACATCTTCTCCTCATACTCAACGCTTAACGGGAAGAAATCGATCCCTTCTCTCGGCTCTTTGGATGCGGTAGCAGTAGCAAGGACTGTAGTATCACCGTAGTGCATAAGAGCAGCACCATTGGCCTGTTTCGCTACACGTCCGATATCTACAGTCAGTGTTCTTCCTGCAAGTTCCATGGAATAACTTTTGTACATATTCGTTCTCCTTTTCTTATTATATTAATATCTGACAGGAGCCCGAAACAACTGAAAAGACCACTTCCTTTGAAAAAGATCTCGACCGGAAATGGGCTTTTCAGTAGTCTCGGAAATCACTCCTGCGGTAATTCCGTCTGTGTTTATCACACATGTTAAAATGGGGCGGATGGAATCATCCGCCCCTCCCGTAGCAATTATTTTCTTAAACCTAATTTCTCAATCAGTGCACGGTATCTTTCGATGTCTGTTTTCTTAAGATAAGCAAGAAGGCCACGTCTCTGACCTACCATTTTCAGAAGACCTCTTCTGGAATGATGATCTTTGTGGTGTGTTTTAAGATGCTCTGTGAGCTCCTGGATTCTTGCTGTAAGAACTGCAACCTGAACCTCCGGTGAACCTGTGTCACCCTCTGTTCTTGCATACTCTTTCATGATCGCTGTTTTCTTCTCTTTAGAAATCATTGTTGTTTCCTCCTTGAAATTTTAATCAAACGCCGGGTATTAAGAAGTGGTCGGAGTCTCCGGCTTCTGAATACTGGCTTTTTTCACCTCGAACAGTATAGCACACGGTTTCTGACCTGTAAACTGTTTTTTCGAAAAGTTTTTCCCGAAAGTTTTTATTTTTCGAGACTGCGGAAATAAGCCTTTCCCTTTTCTGCATCCTTCAGGAGCTGCTGCTTTAGTGCTTCTATGGACGAAAAGCGCTTCTCCGGTCTGGAATAATGAAAGAATTCCACTCTGCAGGGCTCTCCGTACAGATCCTCCTCACAGTCAAAAAGATAGGTCTCAACACCCAGGAATTTCTCTCCGATGGTTGGCTTATATCCTACGTTTGTGATCCCGCAAAGGGTTCTGTCCTTAAAATGGGACACTGTATCATAAACGCCATTTGGCGGCATCAGCTTTTCTTTTGCAGGAACGATATTGGTAGTGGGAAGAAGGACCTTATGTCCCATTCCTCTTCCATGTTCGATCACACCGTCCACAAAAAAGGGGATTCCCAGCAGATCATTAACCTTTTCCATATTTCCCTTTTTCAGTTCCTCACGGATAAATGTACTGCTGATCTTTCTGCGGCCTTCCATTTCTTTCGGAACAACATCCACAGTAAAGCCAAGCTTCCTTCCCATAGTCTCCAGAAGCTGTGGTGTTCCCTTGCGTTCATACCCGAACCTGAAATCTTCTCCCACTGCAACATGCTCCGCCTGAAGATCTCCCACCAGGATCTCTTTAACAAAGGTTTCTGCCTTCATATGACGGATCCGGTTATCCAGCGGACATTCGATCAGCACATCCACGCCTGCTTTCTCAAGAAGCTGACATCGTTCCTCTTTTGTAAAGATCATCTGACTGCCGATGCCAAGAGAAAAAAGGACTGTCTGCAGACCTTTTTCTTTCTGTTCCAGGATCTTCTCCACCAGTTTCTGGTGTCCACGGTGTATGCCGTCAAATTTTCCAAGTGTCACCGCACTCTTTGAAAGGCGCGGAAATTCTCCGTCGATCTTCAAGTATTCCATATCTTCTGCTGCTCCTGCAAGTTTTTATAAAGTGTCATACAAAAAACATGCGGATGGGTACGTATTTCTGTTTTCTTTCATCCCAGCCGTATATTCCTGTGAAATTTCCGCTGCTTTTATACATCCGGACTTTTTCTTCCCTGCTGCCTCCCTGTACCAGTTCCTCCGGAAGCGGGTTTCCATTATTTAGAAGCCTGTCTCCCTCCGGTGTACAGGTAAGGACCGGATACATGGAAAGTACATCCTCGATGGAAACAAGCTTTTCCCCGATGGTCCCATCGGCAACCGCCTCCTCCACCTGGGAAAGTGTCATGCTCTCTTCCAGAGTGAAATTTCCGGACCTGGTCCGAAGCAGCTCTTCCATGGCTCCGCCGCAGCCTAATTTTTCTCCGATGTCATTGCAAAGTGTACGGATATAGGTGCCCTTGCTACAGGTAACGCTTATGCGTACCAGCGGAAGCTCCATATCCAGTATCCTTATCTCATAAAAAACCACAGGGCGCGGCTTACGCTCTATGGTTTTTCCTTCTCTGGCCAGTTCGTAAAGCTTCTTTCCGTTTACCTTCAGGGCCGAATACATAGGAGGGACCTGCTGCTGTTCTCCCACAAAGGATCCCACTGCCTCACGGACTTCCTCTTCCGTGACGGTAACAGTTTTCTCAGAAAGAACAACTCCGGTCATGTCCTGGGTATCTGTGGAAACTCCCAGCCTTAAAACCGCCTCATATGTTTTTTCTTTTTCTGTAAGAAGCTCCACCAGCCGGGTCCCCTTGCCCAGTGCAACAGGAAGTACTCCCTCTGCTGCCGGATCCAGAGTCCCGGTATGGCCGATCTTTTTCATGTGGAGAATCCCACGCAGCTTTGCAACAACATCATGAGAGGTATAACCTTTTTCCTTTCGGATCACAAGTATTCCGTCCATGATCTTATCTTTACTCCTCTGCAAGCTGTTTTTCAATTTCAGCGGTAAGGTTGTTGATCACATCGTACATGGAGCCCTGCATATCACAGCCGGCTGCACGCACATGTCCGCCGCCTCCGAAAAATACGGCAATCTTGCTTACATCCACCTTACCATTGGAACGGAGAGATACCTTAAAGAACTGCGTCTGCATCTCATAGATAAAGATCGCAACCTCCACACCAGCAGTCAGACGGAGCTGGCTCACGATTCCCTCCAGATCCTTTCCTTCCACACTGTAGAAATCCATCTCCCGTTTTTTCAGATATCCGACCACACACTTACCGCCCTGAAGGAGAATACTCTCTGCCAGGACACGTCCCATGACCTGATTCTGAAGATATGTTTTCTGGTAAAAGGACTCATCGATGATCCTGCTGAAATCAAATCCTGTTTTCATCAGTTCTCCGGCGATCCTCATGGTTTCCGGTGTTGTGGAAGAATACTGGAACACGCCGGTATCATGTGCCATTCCTGTATAAATAGGAACCGCAATGGAACGATCGATCTTGTCTGAATCCAGAAGTCCGTAAAGAACTTCGCTGGCAGAGCTGATCTCGCCTCTTACATGATTGACATCCGCAAATCCGTTATTGCTCACATGATGGTCAATGCAGGCTGTTTTTTTTGCTGCATCGAAATATTTCCGGGCAACAGCAAGCCTGTCCAGTGCGCTGACATCACAGGTGATAAAAAGATCATACACCTTATCTTCTTCTGCTTCTGTCTTAACCTCATCCATTCTGTCAATGTAATCAAATACAGGTTTCCGGTCTTCCAGATAAACATCTGCTTCTATATCAGGAAAATATTTCCGGATATAGAGATACAGAGCCATACAGGAACCAATGCAGTCCCCATCCGGACGGATGTGACCGCCAATGCCAACGGTTTTTACATTTTCCAGTATTTCTGAAATGTTTTTCATTTTTTCCACCTATTCCTCTGTTTCCATCCCACTCATTACGTCATTGATCTTCTTTGACATATTTACACCATATTCAATAGACTCATCCAGAACAAAACGGATCTCCGGTGTATTGCGGAGATTCAGTCTTCTGGCCAATTCTCTCCGAACATAGCCCTCTGCATTCTTTAAGCCCCGGAGGGTGGAATCCTTGGCCTGTTTCTCGCCCAGCACACTGATGTAAGCTTTGCAGGTCTTAAGATCCGGTGCCACCTCAACAGCTGTCACAGAAGTCATCGGATGAATTCTGGGGTCCTTGATCTCGCTGTGTATGATGGTGCTGAGTTCTTTTTGAACTGCACCATTCACACGTGTATTTTTAATGCTGTTTTTTCTCATTACGAATCACTCCTATCTTGGTACCTCTACCATGATATATGCTTCGACTTTATCTTCTTCTTTGACATCATTAAAGTCATTAAATACAAGACCGCACTCATATCCGGCACGAACTTCCTTGACATCATCCTTAAATCTCTTCAGAGATGCAAGCTCACCCTCGAAGATCTGGTCCTCACCTCGTGTGATACGAACCTTACAGTTACGCTGGAATGTACCATCCAGCACATAGCTTCCTGCGATGGTTCCGACACCGGATGCCTTGAACAGCTGACGAACCTCTGCGTGACCGATAACCTTCTCCTCGAATACAGGATCCAGCATACCCTTCATGGCTGCCTCTACATCCTCGATCGCCTGATAAATAACTTTATAAAGTCGAAGGTCAACGCCCTCCTGCTCAGCAAGCTGTTTTGCTGTAGTATCCGGACGTACGTTAAAGCCGATGATGATCGCATTGGATGTTGCAGCAAGGCTGACATCAGACTCATTGATGGCACCTACACCACCATGGATCACCTTAACGATAACTTCCTCGTTGGAAAGCTTGGTAAGACTCTGTTTTACAGCCTCAACAGATCCCTGTACATCGGCCTTGACGATGATCGGAAGCTCCTTAAGATCGCTGGCCTGGATCTGGTCAAACAGGTTATCCAGAGAAAGCTTGCCTTTGGTCTCCTCGAGAAGACGGCTCTTGTTCTCTGTAACGAATGCGCCTGCAAAGTTCTTGGCTTCTTTATCGCTCTCAAAGGACATCAGGATCTCACCTGCATTAGGAACATCACCAAGTCCGAGGATCTCAACCGGAGTAGACGGACCTGCCTCTTTTACACGACGTCCCTTATCATCCATCATTGCACGTACCTTACCATTGCATGCACCTGCGGCAATAAAGTCTCCCACATGAAGAGTACCCTTCTGAACAAGGATGGTAGCAACCGGTCCTTTACCTTTATCAAGCTGAGCCTCAATAACAAGACCTCTTGCCTCACGGTTCGGATTGGCTTTGAGCTCGGAAACCTCAGCAGTAAGAAGAATCATCTCAAGAAGATTCTCAATTCCTTCTCCTGTGTGTGCGGATACCGGAACAAAGATGGTGCTTCCGCCCCAGTCCTCAGGAATCAGTTCATACTCGGAAAGCTCCTGTTTTACACGCTCAACATTTGCACTTGGTTTATCGATCTTATTGATGGCAACGATGATCTCAACACCGGCTGCCTTTGCATGGCTGATCGCCTCTACTGTCTGCGGCATTACACCATCGTCTGCGGCAACGACCAGAACTGCGATATCTGTAGCGTTGGCACCACGCATACGCATAGCTGTGAACGCCTCATGTCCCGGTGTATCCAGGAATGTGATCTTCTGACCTTTGATATTTACCACGTAAGCACCGATGTGCTGTGTGATTCCGCCGGCCTCGCCTCTGGTTACGTTTGTATTACGGATGGCATCCAGAAGAGATGTTTTACCATGGTCAACGTGACCCATAACACAGACTACCGGAGGTCTCGGAACCATATCATCCTCATCCTCTTCGTCCTCTTTGAGGAGCTCTGCGATCACATCCACCTTTTCTTCCTTCTCAGCAATGATATCAAAGCCAAGTGCGATCTCCTCTGCCTTTTCAAAGTCGATCTCCTGGTTTACGGTTACCATGACACCTTCCATGAAAAGCTTCTTAACGATCACTGACGGCTGCATCTTCATCGCGTCCGCAAGCTCACGGATAGTAAGCTTCTCCGGAATGGTGATCTCCTTGATCTCCGGTTTCTTCTCTTCCTGCTTCGGCTGTGGATTCGGTTTCTGAAGTGCTTTCGGGATTCTGGAATTCGGTCTGCGTCCGCCCTGATTTGGTCTGCGTCCGCCCTGGGTACCTTTCTCGAATTCTTTCTTCTTGTTCTTATTCTCTCTGTCACGCTCACGCTTGCTGTCCTTGGATGTCTTGGTCAGCTCCGGAGTGAATACAGCATCTGAAGAGCCACCGCTTCTTCTCTGTCCCGGACGCTGTCCGCCGCCCTGGCCACCACGGTTTGCTCCGCTGAAACGGTTGTCTCCGCCTCTTCCGCCTTCGGAACGTCCGCCCTGGCCACCCTGGCCACGGTTTGCTCCACCGCCAAAACGGTTTCCTCCGTCTCTTCTTCCTTCAAAGCTTCCGCCCTGACCTCCCTGGCCACGGTTTGCTCCACCGCCGAAACGGTTTCCGCCTCTTCCGTCATTCTGACGTGGGCCTCTGTTTCCCTCGCCCTGTCTTGCCGGACGTCCCTCACCATTCTGGGAACGGTTTCCGCCAAAACGATTTCCGCCGTCTCTTCTTCCCTCGAAGGTTCTTCCGTCACGATTTCCGTCTCTTCTTCCTTCCGGACGGTTGCCCTGCGGTCTTCCGCCCTGAGTACGATTCTGGCCACTCTGACCGTTTCTCTGCTCACCGGACTCACCGTTTCTTGTGTTTGCTCCTGCGCTTCTCTGACCGCCGTTCTGTGGACGTGCCGGTCCCTTTCTCTCGCCTGCTGCCGGTTTTCTTCTTCCTTTACCGCCATCGCTGGCATTCTGTGCATGAAATACACGGATGATATTTTTTTTCTTTTTCGGTGCTTCAGATTTGTTACCTTCTGTATTCACCGTTGTTGTCTTTTCTTCTGTTTTTGGAGTATCCAATTGTCTATATTGCTCCTTTCCCGATCTGTTGAATTTATCTTTTATCATTTCTATCGTCAAACCTCCTTACAGACGCCTGTATCATGCAGGTTATCTGCCGGATTCTTTTTCCAGCGCCTTCATGATCGCCTTTGCAAAATTTTCGTCCTGCACGGCAAGGCTGGCACGGAATTCTTTGCCCATTGCTCTGCCCAGGCTCTCTTTGTCTGAAAGGAAATATAACGGAACTTCATAATAGGTACACATATTCCGAAATTTCTTTTTTGTGTTTTCGGAGGCATCATCTGCCACCAGTGCCAGGAAACCTTTTCCTGTTTTTACGGATTTCTCTGTGGAAAATTCTCCGCTCACTGTTTTTCCTGCTTTTGTCGCAAGTCCGATGAGTGATAAAACCTTATTGTTTTTCAATTGATTCAAACTCCTTTTTGAGGTTCTGATACACTTCATCCGGAACTGCCATTTTCAAGGAACGCTCCAGGCCATGGTTTTTGATAGCCTTTTCCAGGCATTCCTCTGAGAAACAAAGGTATGCGCCGCGTCCGTTTTTCTTACCTGTAGCGTCCAGGATGATCTCATTCTCTGATGTCCTGAGAACTCGTATCATTTCCTTTTTGCTTTTCATTTCCCTGCAGCCGGTACACTGACGCATGGGAATCTTGGTTCTCGTTTTCATTATTCTTCGGCATCTCCATCTGCTGTTTCTTCAGCTTCTGTTTCTGTCTCTTCTGTATCTTCCTCTGTTTCTTCAAGCTCTTCGGAAACAGCCTCTTCTGTCATTTCTTCCTCTGCTTCCTCGTGTTCCTCATCGTAATCATCGTAGAAGTCACCGGACTCTCTTGCCTGTGTCTCGCTCTTGATGTCGATCTTGAAGCCTGTAAGTCTTGCAGCAAGACGTGCGTTCTGTCCTTCCTTACCGATAGCAAGGGAAAGCTGGTAATCCGGAACTACGACCAGTGCGGTCTTCTCATCCGGGTCAGCCATAACTGCGATAACCTTTGCAGGGCTTAATGCATTCTCGATAAGGATCGCCGGGTTCTCATCCCAGTTGATGATATCGATCTTCTCACCGTGAAGCTCGTTAACAACTGCACCTACACGTGCACCGTTCATACCAACGCATGCTCCCACAGCATCTACATCCGGATCGTTGCTCCATACAGCGATCTTGGTACGGGAGCCTGCCTCACGGGCAATGCTCTTGATCTCAACGGTACCGTCTCTTACCTCTGCAACCTCGGACTCGAAAAGTCTCTTTACAAGACCGGGATGTGTTCTGGAAACCAGGATACGCGGTCCCTTCGGTGTATCCTTAACTTCAAGAATGTAAACTTTTACTCTCTCAGTTGGCTGGAAGGTCTCACCCTTTACCTGTTCGTTCTCTGTAAGTACTGCGTCTGCCTTACCAAGGTTGATGCTGACATTTTTGCCCATTACTCTCTGAACAATACCGGTTACCACTTCTTTTTCGATTCCATAGTACTGATCGTAAAGAACTTTACGCTCTTCCTCACGGATTTTCTGAAGAATGACATTCTTTGCATTCTGGGTTGCGATACGTCCGAATTCCTTGGACTGGATCTCAACCTTCATAACATCACCGATCTCTGCGTTCGTGTTTGTTTTCTGTGCATCCACCAGAGAAATCTCCAGCGCCGGATCCTCCACATGCTCTACAACAGTTCTGTCAGCGTAAACACTGAAGTCACAGGTCTCCGGATCGATCATAACGTGAACGTTATCTGCCTTTCCGAAATGGTTCTTACATGCCTGGATCAGTGACTGCTCAATTGCCTCCAGCAGTGTATCCTTACTGATGTTTTTCTCTTTTTCGAGAACGTCCAGCGCATCTCTTAAATCTCTGCTCATTTTTCTTTTTTCCTCCTGAATTTTACAGATTCGATTCTCTTTTAGAATTCGATCGCGAGACGAATCAGGGCAATATCTTTTTTATCAAAGGTACGTTCTGTGCCGTCTTCATCGATTGTCACACTGTTACTATCATATGCATTTAAAATACCGCAGAATTCTTTCTGTTTCTCGATGGGCCGGTAGGTACGGATCTCCACCAGCTTGCCAAGGCTTCTCTTAAAGTCTTTTTCTTTTTTAAGAGGCCGGTCAAGTCCCGGAGAACTGATCTCCATAATGTAGCTGTCCTCGATGAAATCCTGCTCATCCAGTATATCGCTGAATGCACGGCTTACGTCCTCGCAGTCATTGACTGTGATTCCGCCCGGTTTGTCGATATAGCCTCTGAGATACCAGGTTCCGGCTTCCTTGACATACTCCACATCTACCAGTTCAAAGCCCCTGGACTCCACGATCGGTGTAAGGATCGCCTCTGTCTTCTGTTCATATTCTTCCCGTCTGCTCATGCTTCCCACCTGCCTTTCCTATTTCTGCCTATTTCTGAACAAATTCCTTCTCAACAAATAGGAGCGGGCTCTCGCCCACTCCTATGCCAACAAGTTCTTAGTTTCGTTCATTGTAACACCAATGTCTGTTAAATGCAAGTATTAATTGCGATTTGAATTTCTGTTTATCTTTTACAGGATTTCTCCCGCTTTATAGCATGCTGCTATATAATCTCTCGGCTGATAATAAAAATCTGTATTATAGTCCGAAATATGTGCATCAATCCAGGAATGATAAATATCCCATATTCCTTTTTCGATTTCCGCATCATCATATATGTCTTCTATTAATCGCTCATATACTTCTCCAATATCCCAGTAATCCGGAACCGTATATCTGCACATGGATACATTGTCAAATTTTCCTTCTGGAATATTGCATTGCTCCATAAACTCTGCTGCAACTTTTTGTATTGGCTCACAGTGAAATACATCCGCATAATCGTATATTCTCTTTATGTTTTCTCTGCCAAGATAATCTGTGATTTCCCGCCGATGTTGTTTTCTGTTTCGTCCTATATACTCAATCAGGCTACAGGTAAAAAATAAATTGTTATTATTTTTTTTCGCCATATACGACCTCACTTCCTGCAAATTCCAAAGTATCCAATGCCGAAACTGTATGAAAACTGATCTGATGTGTGGGGTACTTAAATTTTACCAGTTCCCAGAAAGCAGATCTTGAGATCTTACCATCCAGATAGTTTTGCAGGTAATTGTAGATCGTATCATCTGCCATCGGTCCTTCCACAATATCATACTGATGTGCTTGTCCACTTCGACAGGAAATAATAAAGTCCAGCCATTCTTCTGTCATTTTCTCAAATCTAAGAATTTTTAATTCTGTATTTTCTGTATACTCGTACCTGTTAATGTATCCCTTTTCTCCATACCTTGTCGCCCACCGTTCTGCCTGTTTTTCGATGTTCGTACAATAGAAGCCAAAGTAGAAATCTTTGTTAAATCGGGCTTTTCTGATTTCCGGATACTCTACTATATCTTTACTTCCATGATATAAAGTCATATGCACTCCTTTTCAGATTGGACTTAACACAATAGTTTCCTGGAGCTATTATAACAAATGTGTATCGAAAATCGCAATATATTTTACTCTCACAAGAGCATCTATATCACGACACTCTCCCATTCTCCATCTCATACACCACATCCGCTACTTTCATCGTAGAAGTTCTGTGTGACACCAGCACGACGGTACGGTTGGCTTTATCTTCCTTCAGGGATTTCAGGATGATGCCTTCGTTCAGGGAATCCAGATTGGAGGTTGGCTCGTCCAGAAGAAGGCTACCAGCGCGGTTCCTTCCACTACGGGGTCCTGATGCCGGATAAAGTATTCAAAAACGCCGGTTGGGATCCGGGGATTTCCGTTTTCTTCTTCGGCTTTTACCCAGCCGGTTTCTGGGTCCACATACCAGAGAACAGTTTTTTTCCTCCGGTGCTGTGCAGAACAGTTCAAAATAGCTGTCCTCTTTTTTTACATGAAGGCGGATCTGTTCTTTATAATTCTTAAATTCACCGGCCAGTCTTCTTGGACAGGTTATTTCCATGTAGTAGATTCCCATGAGAAAGGAGTATTCCCCCGGCTCATAGCGGTATCTGAGGTCTGTGTTCCGAAGAGCATGCTCAAAGGTGCTTCCGTAATTTACAAAATTGCAGATCTGCTGCACGGTCTCATCGCTTACCACGTGCTCCATGCGGCAGGCATCTTCTTCTGCAATGCGGCTTTCTACTCCTACATATTCCAGAAGCTGGGTGAAGGTTTCATGGCGGTGGCGGCATTCCTCGCCCCGGATCCGTCCCAGCTCTGTGGGGCAGACGCAGATGTTTTTTTCTTCGATTTTTACGTAGCCCTGGGCGGTCAACTGTTTCAGACAGGCCAGAACCTCCCGTCTGCTCATCTTCATCCGCCCGCAAATCTCGGAGATTCCGATCAGGGCGTCCTTTTTTGCAAGAGAGCAAAGCTCCTCCAGTATGTCTTCCTCGATTTCTCTTTTGGATAAGGGTATGCTGTGGCCCAGCTCTTCTGTGGATTCATATGTTATTTTTGTCATTGTTTTTTTCTGAACCTGTTTTATATTTGCGGCTGTGTTAGCTCAGTCTAACTCATTATAAAAGATGGCTCATATTTCTGTCAAGAGGGCAAAAAAATCCCCACCGGTCGGGTTAATTGTACCTGATCGGTGGGAAGTATATATTCTGTAAAATTGTATTCTCTTTATTTACGTCCAGTCGCTCTCCGCTTCTGCCAGCTTCTCCCTCAATGTTTTCTCAAGAGCCACAAAAGCCGGAATAAAGCTGTCGCGGATGAGCAGGATCATCTCATCTACTTCCTGCTCATTATATATATGGACAGATGTGTTACGCTTTTTCAGCATGAGCAGCCACACTGCTGAATCGTTTACGAAGCCCAGCTTATAGCCAAGCTGCAGGATTTCTCTCGGTGAACCGGTGTCTGCTCCTTCTGCCCCGTGGAGTCGCAGGATCTCCTGAAGAGCTTTCCAGGCAAGCTCGAAAGTCAGGTTGAACTGTCCGATCACGCCGGTTCTGTAAATATCGTTGTTATCCGCAAGTTTGAAATCTGCATTTCTTAATATAGTAAGACAATTAGAAAAATTATCAAGCTTTTTCATAGATCACAACTCCATCCTTTTTAATTTCTTTTTTGAGTTCTTCAGAAATTGAAGCATCTGCATTAATTACATCAAACATCAGAAGTGAATGGATATTTTCTTTGATATCCCAGTAAAAGGAATCAAAATCTCCTCCATATACAGCAATATCTACATCACTTCTTTCTGTATTGTTTCCTCTTGCACGGGACCCAAAGAGGATGATCTTTCTGACAGAATGTTTTGTGGCAAATGAAAATAGTTCTCTTATAACTCTTTCCGGAAGATCATATCGCATTTTTAACGCCTCCCATTTTCATATAACCCTATCATATCCTATCTGCCAGTTATCCGCAATCCTCTTCGCGTCTTTTATACCCTCGGCTTCACACCCTTCGTATCTCTCTTAGCCAGCTTAACTTTATTCAGCACATACGGCTTATCATGATATTCAATGGCATATTCTTGGCGGCTTTCCAGGAGATAAGCGTGGTGAATGCGGTCTTCACCGGTAAGCTTCATGCCGCGGACACCCATAGCGTTTTTCTTAGTGACGGAGATCTCGGTTTTCATGATACGGAGAAAGTAACCCTTTTCAGACTGGAACACAACCTGATCCATCTCATCGGCTGCTCCTACGAATACCAGGCGGTCATCCTCTGCAAGCTTGGTGGAAACAATGGTACGCTTGGAAGCACGGAACTCTTCTCCTTTTACCAGCTTGCACATGCCGTTCTCTGTAACAAAGAGCACTGTGGAGGCTGCCACCTGGCTCAGCGGTGCCACATAAAGGATTTGCTCGGAAGTACTATCATAATTACCCAGATTATCTGCCGGAACACCTTTATCACGGAAACGTACCAGCGGGATATCCTCTGCCTTCACGGTGTGAAGCTTGCCGGTATCTGTAAAGATACAGATCTTGTCCGTATTCATGCAGGTAAAGACATAGCGGCTCTCTGCATGAGCGGCATCCTTATTACGCTCGTAGGCATTCTTGTCAATGAGACGCATATATCCGAAACGATCCATCAGGAAGCAGACTTCGGTCTCTTCCATCTTCTTCTCCTCATAAACAGCTTCCTCGGCGTTTTCAATGGAAGTCTTACGCTTACTGCCGTATTCCTTCTTGATCTGATCCAGTTCACCCATGATCACTGCTGCCATGGAGTCATAATTATTCAGGATATCCTCATAAGCAGCAATGTTCTTCATGGTTTCCTCATGCTCCCTCATCAGAGCATCGATCTCCAGTCCGATCAGCTTGTAAAGACGCATGTCCAGGATAGCTGTGGCCTGTTTCTCTGTGAATTTCAGGGATCTTGCCGCTTTTTCGGATGTCTTGGTCTTGAATTTAATCCCTTCTGTGATACCGTCGGTCAGACATTTCTTTACCTGGTCGCGACTCTTGCTGCCACGGAGGATCTCGATGATCAGGTCAATGACATCACAGGCTTTGATAAGGCCTTCCTGGACCTCCCTTTTCTCCTGTTCCTTGGCAAGAAGGGTTGTATATTTTCTGGAATTTACTTCAAATACAAAGTCCACATGGTGAGCAATGATCTGCTTCAGTCCCAGTGTCTCCGGTCTTCCGTCTGCAACTGCCAGCATATTGACACCAAAGGTATCCTCCAGTCGGGTCTTCTTATAGAGCATGTTGGTAAGGTTCTCAACATCTGCGTCGCGCTTCAGTTCCAGAACGATACGGATTCCTTCTTTGGAGGACTGATTGGAAATATCCACGATATCTGTGGTCTTCTTGGTTTCTACCAGAGTTGCGATATCGTTTAAGAATTTTCCGATGTTGGCACCGATCATGGTATATGGGATCTCTGTGATCACCAGCTGCTGACGGCCGCCTTTTAATTTCTCCACTTCCACACGTCCACGGATACGGAGCTTGCCGGTTCCGGACTCGTAGATCTTTACAAGATCGTCCTTGTTTACCACGATGCCGCCGGTAGGAAAATCCGGTCCCTTGAGATAGCGCATCAGTCCTCTGGTGCTGATGTCGTTGTTCTTCATATATGCCTTCACCGCATCTACCACTTCACCCAGGTTGTGCGGCGGGATGCTGGTTGCCATACCAACGGCGATTCCGTCGGCTCCGTTTACAAGAAGGTTGGGAATACGCACCGGAAGTACTACCGGCTCCTTCTCTGTTTCATCAAAGTTCGGCATAAAGTCCACAACGTTCTTATCAAGATCTTCCAGAAAAACCTCCTGGGTCAGTTTCTCCAGGCGGGCCTCTGTGTATCGCATGGCTGCAGCTCCGTCGCCTTCAATAGAACCAAAATTTCCATGTCCGTCCACCAGTGTACGACCCTTTTTAAATTCCTGCGCCATGACTACAAGCGCATCATAAATGGAGCTATCACCGTGGGGATGATATTTACCCATGGTATCTCCTACAATACGGGCACATTTACGGTACGGGCGGTCGTAGCGGATGCCCAGCTCATACATATCGTAAAGGGTACGGCGCTGTACCGGCTTCAGTCCGTCACGTACATCCGGCAGCGCTCTGGAAATGATAACGCTCATGGCGTAATCGATATATGATTTCTGCATGATCTCCGCATAGTCAGTGCGGATGATATTGTCCTGTTTCGTATTCATTGTTCAATTCTCCCAATCTAATTCCGGGTTACAATTCTCGGTTTTTCTGTGACCTTCGCTCACAAAAACCACCTCGCAGAATATTCCCTATGAACAGTAACAAATCCTGCTCATTATCTATCAGATATCCAGTTCCGCATCTGTCGCGTGCTCATAAATGAATGCCTTACGCGGCGGAACATCGCTTCCCATCAGGATCTCTGTCACATCGGAGGCCATGCGGGCATCTTCGATCTCCACACGCTTCATCATTCTTGTCTCAGGGTTCAGGGTAGTCTCCCAGAGCTGCTGGGCGTCCATCTCACCGAGACCTTTGTATCTCTGGAGTGTGAAGCTTCCTGGTTTATGACTCTTACGGTATTTCTCAAGGGCCTTATCATCGTAGAGATATTCCTCCTGTCCCTTCTTCGGCATTACCTTATAAAGAGGTGGCATGGCAATATACACATGTCCCTCATAGATAAGCTCCGGCATAAAACGGTAAAACAAAGTCAGAAGCAGAGTAGAGATATGAGCACCATCCACATCCGCATCGGCCATGATCACGATCTTGTCATAGCGAAGCTTCGTGATATCAAAATCATTTCCGTAGCCCTCGGAAAAACCGCAGCCAAAGGCATTGATCATAGTCTTGATCTCTGCGTTGGCCAGCACCTTGTCGATGGTAGCCTTCTCTACGTTGAGGATCTTACCGCGGATTGGAAGGATTGCCTGATAGTTACGGTCTCTGGCTGTCTTGGCCGAACCGCCGGCGGAATCTCCCTCTACGATAAAGATCTCACACTGTGACGGATCCTTCTTCTCACAGTTGGCCAGCTTGCCGTTGGAATCAAAAGAATATTTCTGTTTGGTAAGAAGGTTTGTTTTGGCACGCTCCTCGGTCTTACGGATCTTGGCCGCTTTTTCCGCACAGGAAAGGACGGTCTTCAGTATTTCCAGATTTCGGTCAAAAAACAGTACCAGCTGTTCTCCTGCCACCTTGCCGGTGGCTCTGGATGCGTCCTGGTTGTCCAGCTTGGTCTTGGTCTGTCCCTCAAATCGGGGTGCCGGATGCTTGATGGAGACTACAGCAGTCATTCCGTTTCGGATATCTGCACCTGTAAAATTGGGGTCTTTATCCTTCAGTACACCGATTTCACGTGCGTAGGTGTTCATTACCGTTGTAAAGGTAGTCTTAAATCCGGTCAGATGAGTTCCTCCCTCTGCATTGTAGATATTATTGCAGAATCCCAGAACATTCTCACGGAACTCATTGGTAAACTGAAAGGCAACTTCCACCTGGATCCCGTCTGCCTCTCCTTTAAAATAAACCGGATCATGGAGCGGCTGTGCATTCTTGTTAAGGTCACGGATAAAGCCTACGATTCCCTCCGGCTCATGATACTCGATATCCTCAGGAGTGTCCCCTCTTCGATCCTCAAAATGGATGGTAAGCTCCGGATTCAGATAGGCAGTCTCATGGAGACGGCTCTTTACATCCGCTGCTCCGAATCTTGTTTTCTCAAAAATCTCCGGATCCGGAAGGAAATTCACGCAAGTTCCAGTACCTCTGGTCTTCCCTAATTTGGGGAGAAGTCCTGCTTCCAGTTCAATGGTAGGGATTCCTCTCTCATAGTGGTCATGATGTATATAACCATCACGGCTGATCTTAATATCCAGATACGTAGATAATGCGTTCACTACGGAAGAACCTACACCATGAAGTCCGCCGCTTGTCTTATATGCGGAATTGTCAAACTTACCGCCTGCATGAAGAGTTGTAAAAACAAGACGCTCCGCAGATATTCCCTTGGCATGCATATCCACCGGGATCCCTCGTCCATTATCTTCTACTGTACAGGAACCGTCCTTCTCAAGAACTACATGGATACGGCTGCAGTACCCTGCAAGGTGCTCATCCACCGCATTGTCTACGATCTCATATATTAGATGGTTCAGTCCCTTTCTGGATACGCTTCCGATATACATACCGGGGCGCTTTCGCACGGCCTCGAGGCCCTCCAGGACAGAGATACTGCCCGCATCATAAGTGTCTTTTTTTGCCATTCCACTGATTCCTTTCTTTTTATAATCGAACGTTTGTTTGTATTATACTCAAAATATATGTACTTGTAAAGTCCACATGATCATCTTTTCTCTGCAATTTTTCCAAAAGATACTCGTGGCAGTTCAAGGAACCGGTCTTCCGAAAAATCGCTTTCTTCAGCCGCCACAGCCTATCTATTCTATCAAAAGTATCTGTAAACTTCAAGCAATTTGTGTCTGTCAGAATGCAACAGGCGGAAAACCCTGCTTTTTATGGAAGCATGTTTTCCGCCTGTTTCTGATCATTTCAGGAAATTTTTTCCAGAAGCTTCTCCTCGCACAGGGGCCTGGAAAAATAATATCCCTGTATCATATCCACGCCCCATTTTTCCAGAAGCTTTACCTCCTTTTCGGTCTCAGCACCTTCTGCGATCACCTTATATCCCATATGCTGCAGGATCATGACAATGCTGCGATAAAAAGTAGCTGTCTGAGGATCGCTGCTGATCCCGGACAGAAGAGAACGGTCCATTTTTACCGCTGAAAACGGAATGCGAAGAACTGCGTTCAGATTTGCATAACCGGAACCGAAATCATCCAGACACATATGGATCCCCACTTCTGCAAAATCATCAATGGCTGTGCAGAAGCTTTCGCTGTATTCGGTTGCCACGTTTTCCGTGATCTCAAACTGAAAATATCCCGGATCTAATCCATACTCCTGTATGATCCCGATAAGCACATGGCTGTATCCGGGTTTCATCAGTTCGGAAGGAGAAAGATTGAATTTCACATTCCGGATCTTCTTCATGATATATTCATGTTCTTTTATAAAACGGCAGACCTTGTGAAGCTGAAGACATCCCACTGCAGAGATCATTCCCTGTTTTTCCGCGATCCCGATAAACACATCCGGCGGAATCATTCCCAGAGCAGGATGTTTCAGCCGACTCAGTGCCTCCAGAGTAATAAAATCCTTGTTTTTTATGGAATATACCGGTTGATAATATACCTCGAACAGATCCTCTTTCACCGCTTTCTGAAGAAAATGCTCCACTTCCTGCTCATAGCGGAAGCCCTCCAGGATCTTGCTGTCCGACTGGATCAGGACCGTATCCTGCCGGTTCTGTATCAGAGATATCATATATTCGATATAAGAAAGGATACTATCCTCTTTTTCCAGTTTTTCCGCATTCATGATCCCGCAGATCGCAGCATGGAACGACACCTTTTCGTTTTCGATAAAAAACGGCTTTTTCAGAAATTCTTCTATTCCGTCTCTGGCTTTTTCATAATCTGTCAGCGAGTCCAGCACTGCCAGAAAGCAATTGCCTGTGATACGAAAGATCTGCACCGAATCCGTGATCTCCCGGAACCCCTTCGCCGCCCGGATCAGCAGCTGATCTCCCACTCTGGTCCCGTAGATCCTGTTGATCTGCTTCATATTGCAGGCATCCACAGCAAGCAGATGAAAGCTTTCTTTTCGATAGAGCTTTTCTCCGATCCATTTGTCAAAATACTGTTTGTCAAATAAACCTGTCATACTGTCCGTATATTCACCCGGATTGTTCATGGTAAGATAGATCAGCCAAAGTCCTACAGAAAGCCCGAAACCGGTAAGCAGTATTCTTTCCGTGGCAATCTGGAGAAACAGGCAGGCTGCTTCGATAAACCAAAATCTCCATATGGTGCGCCGTGTTTCTTTTTTTGCTGTTTTTCCATAACGGAACATAAATGCAACGATCACCAGCATAAAAAAGAATACATATCCATAGATCAGAAAATGAAAACTTCCCCGGATAAATCTACCTTCCTGGTTAAAATAAAAAAGCCATCCCGTCCGTAAGTTTGCTGTAACTGCCAGCAGCATTGCAGCCGGCAGGACCACCCAGCAGGTTTTCAGCCATTTATATTTCTCCTTTTGTCTTCCGGTGACGATCCGAATGTAGCAGAAAAGCCCGTAAGTAAGTATGACATCACAGAAATAATAGAGAGTCAGGACCAGCGCTGAACCTCTGCAGCCTTCACTGCTGCCGCCTCCTGCGATTACCGCACTCAGCATATCCAACACCACGTAAACGCCGCTGAAAACCAGAAAACATACAAAATTCCTGTTTTCCGCATTGTTCAGTCTTTTATGAGAAAAATAATGTATTGCGATCATCGTCACCAGAACAAGGGATGTAATCTGAAAACAGTTAATATACTCCATTTTTCAAATCCCCCTTCTTTTTGTTCTCATAAAGCTTCCTGTCTGCCTCATATTTCCATTCTCCCATGGATTTCAGAGAGCCATCCTTATTTCGCAGATGGCTGCCTCCCAGGGACAACGAAAAACGATGCCTGCATCCTCTCCCGATATTCCGGAGCTCTTCTTTCAGGCGTTCCGGCCAGAATTCGTCCGGTACTTCCGGATCATAGACCAGAACCGCAAATTCATCCCCGCCGATGCGGTAGCAGGTTCCTTTTTCCCGGAAAACGTTCTCCACACATCTGGCAGAGCTCACCACCATCTCGTCTCCTGCAGCCCGTCCGTACTCTTCGTTGATCACGCGAAGCTGATCGATATCGATATACATAAGAAGGATATCCCGGTATCTGCCCATATCTGCGGAAATACTTTCCAATTTTTTCTCAAAATTAACTCTCGTCTCAAGTCCTGTCAGCCCATCCTCTCTGGACAGTCGTTCGTAAGCCTGGGATTCCAGACGGTAACGAACGTTATCTGTCATCAGCATGACTGCGTCTGCAATGACAAGCACAAGAAACACAAGATTTCCCAGTTCAAAAATAGATCCATAGTAGGAAATCTCGAACAGCCAGTACAGGATCAGTGCTATGATACCGCTTGCTCCCACGACGATATATGCAATGAGAAGCAGACGTATCTCACGCTGTTTATGCTTCCGGTACTCCCGGATCAGAAGTACCGCTGATATCAGGACCCACACAACCAGCAGAATATGCGTCACAAACAGCATATCCTTAAATTCAAAGGCTCCCAGGATCACCAGGACTCCCTGTAAAGCAGCATTCAGATAAAATGTAAAGATTCCAAGATCCAGGATCCTGTATTTTTTCATGTTTCCGATGTTCTGCAAAAAACGCAGCATCGGAATTGCCAGCAGCATGAACATATAAAAAGAAATAAGACATAATGCTTCGGGGCATCTGCTGTAGCTCTGTGCCAGTGATGAGTCCGTCACCAGCCAGATACTGCACATCATAAGGAACAGTGCCACATCCCGGAACCGACTGTCCGGCATCTGCCTTATCCTCATATAGATGCAGATACACAGAGCGATCATACTTAATACGATCATGATCGCTGCCGCCCCTAAAGGAATGGCTGCTTTTCTGATCTGATACCAGGCTATTGCCCTTCCGGTTCCTATGCATACCGGTTCTATAACATATTTTCCTCTCTGAGGCGCAGAATAGCTAAACGTCAGGACTTTTCCCTCTGTGTCATTACCCAGAGCGGCAATACACTGCACCTTGGAACGCATCTGCACATTTTTGGAAAACATGGCCTCCTTATATTCATACAGGATCTTTCCATTCAGGCGTATCACCAGATCATACTGGGCTCCTGTAGAAACCACGGTCATTCCTCTGCTTTCCGCTCCCAGACTTTCATTGTACAGGATCAGCTTTTCGCCTGTTTTTGCCGGAATTTCCGCAGGCAGGGTGATCTCCTGTTTTTTTCCGTCTTTTATGTAGTACCAACCTTTGTTAAGAAACTGTACACTGTCCTGATGTTGGATCAGCCCCCCTGCGTGGGTCGCTGCAAAGATCGCGCCAAAAACCAGCAGCACCACACCAAAAAGAACGGCTTCTACCTTCCATATCAAATTTTTCTTTTTTCTGTCATTCATACTCTTCCTCTTTATATTTTTTATTCCATTTCGTTTTGTATCTATCATATCATCAATAGATTTTTCCGTCAAAAAAAATGTCAAAAAACAGGATGAAAAATTTTTTCAAAAAAACAAAAAAAGTGCTTGCATTTTGCAAGAAAGTATTATATACTAACGAAGTCGGTTGCGGAAAACAACAGAAAGCTAACGCAAACGACATAAATGAATATGGCCAGTTGGTCAAGGGGTTAAGACACCGCCCTCTCACGGCGGAAACACGGGTTCGATTCCCGTACTGGCTATTAGTTGAAAGCAGTTAGGATTTTTATTCTGGCTGCTTTTTTTGTGATTGTTGTACTTCACTTTTTCCTGTTATCACTTTCAAACTTTGTTCTGAGCATTGCATGTAAAAATCTCGTTCTTCCTGTTTATCTGTTTTCTGTATTTTCACATATATTATTTTTGCATTTCTTTCTCTTCTGTTTTATAATTTCCCCTGAAAATACTTAAGATAAGGGGTGACTTCTCATGCATCACAAACGTTCTTTTCGCAGAAAGCTGCAGACGTTTTTTCTTTCTCTGCTGCTTGTTCTGCTGACAGTCGCAGGAGTTCCCTCTGCTGCTTATACAGCTGAGGCTGCTTCTGCTGACACAACAATGGCTGTACACTTTCTGGATGTGGGGCAGGGGCTTTCGATCCTGGTCCAGTCACAGGGGCAGAATCTCCTGTATGACGGCGGTGACCGGGAACATTCCAGTTTCGTGGTTTCCTATCTGCAGAAGCAGAATATCTCCATCATCGACTATATGATCTCCTCCCATTATGACGAGGACCATGTGGCTGGTCTTGTAGGATGCCTGGACAGCTTTTCCGTAAAAAATGTGATCGGTGCAGATTATGTACAGGATACAAAAATCTATCAGTCTTTTGAAAACAGTGTTGCCGCTCAGGGATTAACTGTGCAGCATCCGGAGCCCGGAACGGATTTTGCTTTCGGAGGCGGGAAATTTACAGTTCTTTCTCCTCAATCGATCAGCAGCAACGATAACGACAATTCTGTTGCGATCCGGCTGGAAAACGGAAACAACCATTTTCTTTTTACCGGGGATGCAGAATCTGCCGGGGAGGAAGCGATCTGCAATCTGGGGCTTGATCTTTCCTGCGATGTGATCGTTCCGGGACATCACGGTTCTGCCACTGCCACCACCTGGGATCTGCTCCAGCAGACTGTTCCGGAGTATGCAGTGATCAGCTGCGGCGCCGGTAATTCCTACGGACATCCTCATAAGGATACCATGGATAAGCTTGCTGATATGGGAATACAGGTATTTCGTACTGATGAGCAGGGCACGGTGATCGCAGTCAGCGACGGAAGCAATATCCAGTGGAACCAGAGTCCCTGTAATGATTATTCTGCCGGAGATGAAGCGGATACCGGCACACAGCCTTCCTCCGCTTATAAGGATTCCGGTGCGTCCGGCTATGGATCTTCTGCTTCGGCTGCTGCAGATCCTCAGACCGGAGTGCAGGCTGATCCGGAGTCAGTGGGTGATATGGTCTGGATCTCCGCTACCGGGAGCAAGTACCACCGGATCCCTAACTGTGGAAATATGAATCCGGATAATGCCACAGAGATGACACGCTCCCAAGCTGAAGCTGCAGGGTATGAAGCCTGCAAGAAGTGTTATTAGAAACGTCCGCAGGCTGTCAGGTTTTCTGAATATCATGCAGTATTGACGTAATATGGATAATCTTTGAGAACATTATTTAAGGACAGCTGTATCATAAATTGATATGACAGGCTGTCCTTTTCTTTTACTATTTTATAATATCCTCCGCCGGTTCAGCCGGTACGAAAACTCTCTTCTTTTCTTTTTTCTCCTTTTTTGCTGCCTTGGCCCGCTCGGTAGCCTCCCTGCAGAATTCCATCTGGGAATTTATCAGCGTTTTGCCACGTTTGTCCTGCTTCTCATACAAACCGGAGGGCTGCAGGATATGTGCTTTTACATTGTCACGGAATTCCAGATCCAGCACATGCATGATCTCTTCCTTGATCCGCTCATCTTCCACAGGGAAAACAATCTCCACACGACGGTCAAGGTTACGTGGCATCCAGTCCGCACTTCCCATATAAATTTCATCGGAACCGCCATTGCGGAAATAGAAAATACGGCTGTGCTCCAGGAAATTACCAACGATCGAACGCACGTGGATATTTTCGCTGATACCCGGAATGCCCACCTTCAGGCAGCAGATGCCGCGGATCAGAAGATCGATCCTGACCCCACAGGAAGAAGCATAATATAGCGCTGCAATGATCTCAGGGTCGCACAGAGAATTCATCTTTGCCGCAATGTGAGCCTCTTCTCCCTTTTTCGCATGCTCCGCTTCTCTTTCGATCATTTTTACAAAACGGTCCTTCATCCAAATCGGTGCAACGATCAGGCGATTCCAGCGCTTCGGCTCGGAATATCCAGAAAGCATGTTGAACACAGCAGTTGCATCCTCTCCAAACCGTTCGTCACAGGTAAATATACCACAGTCTGTATAAAGCTTGGCTGTGGAATCGTTATAGTTTCCGGTTGCCAGATGCACATATCTGCGGATCCCGTTTTCTTCTCTTCTCACAACAAGAGTTATCTTACTGTGTGTTTTCAGGCCCACCAGACCATAGATCACATGACAGCCTGCCTTTTCCAGCATTTTTGCCCAGACGATATTGTTTTCCTCATCAAAACGCGCTTTCAGCTCTACAAGAACAGAAACCTGCTTGCCGTTTTCTGCGGCCTGAGCAAGTGCCGCGATGATGGGTGAATTGCCGCTGACGCGATACAGGGTCTGCTTGATTGCCAGTACATCCGGGTCCTTTGCCGCCTGACGCACGAAATTCACCACCGGATCAAAGCTCATATACGGATGATGCAGGAACACATCACCCTCCCTGATCACCTGAAAAATATCTTTATCATTCTGAAATGCAGGCACTGCTGCCGGTTTGTATTTCGGTTCCTTGAACTGATCGTATCCGTCAATACCATAAACCTTCATCAGCATGGTCAGATCCAGCGGTCCGTTGATAAAAAAGATATCATCTCCATGAACCTGAAACTCCATTTTCAGAATATCCAGAAGCCGCGGATCCATCTTATCTTCCACTTCCAGGCGGATCACCTCTCCCCACTGGCGCTTTTTCAGCTGTTTCTGGATCTCAACCAGAAGATCCTCTGCCTCATCCTCGTCAATAGGAAGATCCGCATTACGCATGATCCTGTACGGATGGGCACAGATCACATCATAGCTTAAGAACAGCTTGTCGATGTTGCGCTCAATGATCTGTTCCAGAAGTGTTACGGTTGTATGGCCTTTTTTCTCAGATGGAATGATCACTACTCTCGGAAGTACAGAAGGCACCTGTACAGTGGCAAAATCAATCTCTTCTTTTCCTTTTTTGGTATCTTTTTTGGAAAGAAGTGCTCCGATATTCAACGTTTTATTACGGATCAGAGGAAACGGTCTGGAAGAATCCATTGCCATTGGTGTCAGGACCGGATATACATTGTCTTCAAAATACTGATCCACAAATTCTTTCTGCTTCTCGGAAAATGCCTCGTGCTCAAAGATCACATGAAGTCCTGCTTTTTCAAGTGCAGGGACCAGAGACCGGTTTAATGTACTGTACTGTACGTGAACAAGATCATGTGTCTGCCGGCTGATGGCTTTCAGCTGTTCCTTGGCTGTCATTCCTGCAATATCTGTTTTTTTGTACCCTGCATGAACCTGATCCTTCAGGGATGCAACACGGACCATATAAAATTCATCCAGATTGGATGAGGTGATACTCAAAAATTTCAGTCTCTCAAACAGAGGTAGATTTTTGTCTCTGGCTTCACTGAGCACACGATCATCAAATTTGATCCAGCTCAGCTCTCTGTTTACAAAATATTCCGATTTGTCAAATTCCTTAAATTTCATACAAAAACCTCCTCCGTTATCTTCTTCCCTTCCGTCTCATTACAAGCCGGATTCCAAACACCTCTTCAAAAAATTCTTTTTTATCTTTCAGAAGCCCCAGCTCCAGAGAAACATCCCTTGCGGAATCCACCACCAGGTAAAGGATCCTGTCTTTTAAGGTTACATTAAGCGCTTTTACCTTCTGGTAATGGCTTCTGTCCATAGCATTGGCCAGGCGGAGAATTGCGGTCAGCTTCGCAGTCAGGAGATAATTTTCCCTGCTCATGGATGTTTCACGGTTGATCTCTTTGTAGCAGCCGAATTCTCTGGTATTGTACCTCACCGCACTAGCGATCACCTGCCGCTCCTCTGTGGAAAGACCTATGATCTCCGTAGCCATGATGATCCGGTAAGAGCATTCTGCCACCTCACTCATACTGATATATTTTCCGCAGTCATGAAGAAGAACTGCGATCTGCAAAAGAAGCCGTTCACGTTTTCCCATGCCGTGGATCTTCCTTGTGCTGTCAAAAATATCCAGTGCCACATCGGTAGTTCCTGCAATGTGGTTCTTTCCACTGGAATACCTTTTGGCAATGTTCCTGGATGCCACCAGGATATCATTTTCAAAATTGTGTACACTTTTCAGATATTTGTTTTTTTCCGCATAGTCATAGGCAATCCCGTCCAGAAGAGAAACACCCGGGATCCAGAGTGCTTCTGCCTGAAAGATTTCTATAAAATTTCGGATGATAACCATGTTCGGCACGATCAGAGACGCATATTCCGGTTCCAACTCCATGGATTCGGCAAGGTCATGATCGGACATGTTTACAATGGTCTCGTATTTCTTCAGGAATTCCTCCTTTGTGATGATATTCTCTCCGGATCTGTCCTGAAAGATCGTATCTGTGAGAAAATCTCCCATCAGGATCAGATTGGAGATTTCCTTGTCCTTAAGATAAAGACGTTGAAAGCTTATCAGATCATTTCGGATAAATTCCTCTATCAGCCGGTCATAATGTGGAGTTGTTTTCTCCAGTTCTTTCAGACGTTCGCGGATACGAAGACTTCCCATACGGATACTCTGGGTCAGCACCAGAGCATCTTTATCAAAGAGAGAGATCTGCAGATTTCCTCCTCCGATATCTAGGATCGCCGTCCCCTTCTGAATAGCCTTTTTGAAGCCGGATTCAATGGCAGCAATGGATTTATATCCCAGAAAATGCTGTTCCGCATTACTCAGGATCTCTACCCGGATACCAGTTCTCTGATAGATCTGCTCCAGGATGATCACCGGATTTTCCAGCTCACGGAGAGAGCTTGTTGCACACGCACGCCAGCTTTCTACCCCAAATTCAGCCATCATGCGTTTAAAATCATTAAGGATCTCGCAGAGCTCATCCACAGTCTCCATCTCTAGCCGTCCTGCAGCATAAGTTCCACGGCCCAGCTCCAGCTGGTAACGGACATCATTGATCTCCCGGAAGCCGATCCGCTTTGACATTTCAAAGATCTTCATACTGACTTCATAGGAGCCTATATCAATTGCTGCAAAGGTTGTCACCGCCATAGTTTTTCATCCTTTCCCCCAATACACAGGTAAACTATTTCTTTTTTTCTTCCTCTGTTCCCACAATGTAATCGATAAACTGCTGCGCTGCACGTCCGGTCAGTCCGCCATGAGAGATCTCCCACTGGTTGGCTTTCAGAAGCAGTTCCTCCTCCGGCATGGTAACTCCATAACGAGCTGCCAGTGTACGGACAATCTCCTGGAACTGTTTTTTGTCCGGTTTGCCAAAGTAGATACGGACGCCAAAACGATATACCAGGGAAAGCTTCTCCTGCACGGTGTCGGAGGAATGCAGATCATTGTCATCTGCGATCTCCAGCTTATCTGTGGCACGCTCACGGACAAGATTACGCCGGTTGCTTGTGGCATAGATCAGGACATTGTCCGGTTTTTTCTCAAGACCGCCCTCGATCACGGCTTTCAGGTATTTATATTCGATCTCAAATTCCTCAAAGGAAAGATCATCCATATAAATGATAAAACGATAGTTACGGTTTTTGATCTGGGCGATGACTTCATTAAGATCCTGGAACTGATGCTTATAGGCCTCAATGATACGAAGTCCCTGATCATAATACTGATTCAGGATTCCCTTGATACTGGAAGATTTACCGGTTCCCGCATCACCAAAGAGCAGACAGTTGTTCGCCTTTCTCCCCTGTACAAATGCCTCTGTATTATCAATGAGCTTTTTCTTGGCGATCTCATATCCTACCAGATCATCGATCTTCACATGTGCGATCCTTGTGATAGGCTGGATCTCCACCTTTCCCTCCTCATCGTGACCGATACGGAATGCCTTATGGAGACCAAGCTTGCCAACACCGAAATCTTTATAGAAGGATACCATATCATCCATAAATTCTTCGGTTGTGGTGGCTGCTGCCAGGGTTTTGCTCATCTGACAGATACGGTCACGGATCCTGGTATTAAAGAGCTTGCTGTTCTCATCCGGTGTCTGGTAATCACAGATCACCCTGCAGCATACAGTTCCGAACACTTTATCAAAGACCGTGATGTCAAAATCATACAATTCCTTGAAAATCTGGAAATCATTTTTTGCCAGGTCGTTAATGCTGCCCTTGATCGCTCCTCGTATCTCGCTTGCCATACTGAAAGCGTTCTCATGATTTACCAAAAGGAAGGTAAGATATGTATGCCAGATATTTCCGGAAAAACCGTACATTCCTGCCAGCTCCACCAGCCCGTTGACACTTTTGAAAAACTGGTCTTCTCTTGCCTTGAGTGCTTCTTCATCTGCTTCATAAAGATTAATAAGTTCTGTCATATCGTCCAGTATCTCACCGTTTGAAAATCCACGGTAAAGGATACATTCCTGAATTCTTGCCAACATAATAATTTAACTCCTCTGTATCTTAATAGTTTCCAAGAACACGGAGAACATTCGCCTCCGCCTCGATTCCTCTTAACGCATTCTCCACAGCGCTTTCGCCAAGTTTCCCTGTGAAATCCACGAAAAAACGGTATTCCCAGGATTTTCCCGGAATCGGACGGGATTCAATTTTGGTCATGTTCAGTCCGTTGTAGATAATATGGGAAAGCATGTTGTAAAGAGTTCCGCTTTCATGAGGCAGCTCAAAACAGATGCTGATCTTCCCGGCCTTTTCCTCGTATTCCGGTTTCCTGCTTACAATAATAAAACGTGTAGAGTTTGCTTTTTCTCTGCAGATATTTTCTGCAAGGACCTTCAGACCGAATACCTCACCAGCCTCACGGCTTGCGATAGCTGCCACGCCTTTGTCCCCCACCTCACTGACCTTTTTGGCCGCGCCTGCGGTGTTTTCCACTTCCTTCTTTTTCCAGGAAGGGTTTTCCTCCAGAAATGCCTTGCACTGGGCAAGCCCCTGAGGATGAGAGCAGACTTCCTTGATATCCCCTATCTGTGCATCCGGCATGCCCAGAAGCACATGATCCACACGGATGATCTGCTCGCCTACGATATACAGCTTGTACTCCATAAGAAGGTCATAGATATCAGCCACGATACCTGCAGTAGAATTCTCAATAGGAAGTACCGCATAATCGGCCTTGCCATGGGTTACATCCTCCATAGCTGTCCTCCATGTTTTTACATGGTAGCTTTCGATATTTTTCCCAAAGTACTGCCGCATAGCCGCATAGCTGTAGGCTCCCTCTACACCCTGGAACACAACCGTTGCGTTTTCAAGGGGAACATGCTTCACAGTTGTGAAATTGCGCTCTCCGTAAATCCCATGCTCTGTCAACAGCTGGTACTGTCTCTTACGGCTGATAGCCATGATCTGACGGAAAAGCTCCTGCACGCCGAGGCTGTTAAAGTCCCCGTGGGCCTTGTTTTTCAGCGTATGGATCTTCTGGCTCTCACGTGCCGGATCCAGTACCTGCTTACCGGTTTTTATTTTATATTCAGCGACTTCCTCACTCACCTTCATTCGTTTTTCAAAGAGACGTACAATCTCACTGTCGATCTCATCGATCTCGTCTCTGTATCTTTCCAAATCCGTCATTGGTTTCCTCCGTTATGTTTCCTGATAATTTCTGTAAGATCCCCCAGGAACGCCAGGGAACCAAAAGCAATGATCACATCCTCTTTTCCTGCCAGCTGATAGGCCTCTGCTACTGCGGCTTCGATGTTGTCAAAGGGCCTTACATCAGAATGAAATTCCCGCACCGCATCTGCCAGCTCCTGCGGGGTCAGAGCCCTGGGGTTATCCGGTGCCGCAATCGTCAGGATGGTATCTGCGTATTTTTCTGTTTTCCGGATGACCTTGCGGTAATCCTTGTCACGGAACATTCCCATGATGTAGATGATCCTTTTTCCCTTAAAATACCGTTCAATGGATGCAGCCAGCATGTCTGCCGCTGCAGGGTTATGAGCTCCATCAACCACAAAATCCGGTTCTGTCCCGAGAAGTGCAAATCTTCCCGGCCAGGTGGTACGTTTCAATCCATCCTGTCTCTGGACCAGTGTTGTGGGATATCCCTGTTCATTCAGGATTTCCAGTGCCCGGAGCGCTGCCACCGCATTTTCCTTCTGATAGGCACCTGCCAGGGATATTGTATATTTTTCTCCTTTATAAAGAAAGGTCTGGCCGGTTATGGATGCTTCCAGTACCTCTGCGCTGTCCCGGTCTGCTGCCTCGTATGGCACATTCTGTTCTGCGCATATTCTTCGTATGACCGCCTCTGCCTCCGGCTGCTGCTTTACAGTTACCATATGACTGTTCGGTTTAATGATGCCGGCCTTTTTTTCTGCTATCTCGCCCAGGGTATTTCCAAGAAATGCCGTATGATCCATACTGATGGATACCAGAATGGAAAGAACTGTAGTACTTATAATGTTGGTGGCATCCAGATCACCGCCCATACCAACTTCCATTAATACCAGATCGCATTTCTCATCCCGAAAATAAAGAAATGCGGCTGCAGTTTCAATTTCAAATACTGACGGATGCGGTTTTCCCTCTTTTACGATCTCATCGATCACCTCCGCGATCCTTGTCACATATGCTGCAAATTTCTCTCTGCTGACAGGTTCTCCGTTAACCTCCATCCTCTCTCTGTAGGAATAGACCGCCGGGGAAATATATCTTCCGACCCGGTAACCTGCACCTGATAAAGCGGAATACAGATATGCGATCACAGAACCCTTTCCGTTAGTTCCCGCTACATGAACATACTTCAGTTCATCCTGGGGATCTCCAAGCCGCCTCATCAGTTCTCTCATATTTTCCAGTCCCAGAACAATTCCCTTTTTCAATTCCGCAGCTCTGATGTAGGCACGACTTTCTTCATAATTCATCGTCTGTTTTCTCCTTCCGCATGTGTTGATGATCCATTACTGCTTTTTCACTTTGCAGTAATAATTTTGTTCATTATAACCCACGTGTATATTTTTTTCAAGGCAGGGAAGGCTATTAAAGACGCTTTTCCACGTTAAATATATTTAAAGTCCAGGCGGATATTCGCAGCCCCGCAGGGGACTTTCTTAATTCAGTTAAACTGACATTTTTCCGGAAAGCGCAGGATTTCTGCTGATGAGAAGGAGCTTTAAAATGCAAAAGAAGGATTTTTTTCTGTGTGGTTTTACAGGCTGGTGTCTGGAGATCTTATGGACAGGACTGCACTCTCTTGTCACCGGACATTTTACTATGATGGGCAAAACCTCTCTTCTGATGTTCCCTGTTTACGGACTTGCAGCACTGATCCGTCCGGCTTACTACAAGCTTGCCCGCTTTCCGGTTATGGTACGGGGGATCATTTACAGCTGCGGGATTTTTTTCGTGGAATTTTTAAGCGGATCTTTTTTTCAGAAGCTTCACATCTGTCCCTGGGATTATTCTCATGTTCCGCTTCAGTATAAAGGAGTGATCCGGCTGGACTATGCTCCTCTGTGGTTTTTTACCGGTCTCTTTTTCGAATGGCTTCTTCGACAAAATCCTCGGAAAGTCTCTTGAAAATCTCACAGTTATATTATATGATAACTGGAAGGAATCTTATTTCCAGTAAATAATTGGAGGTACAACATGAGACATTTAATGAGTCCATTGGATTTCTCGGTTGAAGAGCTTGATAAGCTTCTGAATCTCGCCGACGACATCGGGAAAAATCCAAAAAAGTATGCGCATACCTGTGATGATAAAAGGCTTGCGACATTGTTTTACGAACCAAGTACACGTACACGTTTAAGTTTCGAAGCAGCCATGATGAATCTTGGAGGAAAGGTTCTCGGTTTTTCTTCTGCTGATTCCAGCTCCGCATCCAAAGGCGAAAGCGTTGCCGATACTATTCGCGTTGTTTCCTGTTATGCAGATATCTGTGCTATGCGTCATCCGAAAGAGGGTGCTCCGCTTGTAGCTTCTATGTCATCCAATATTCCGGTGATCAATGCCGGTGATGGCGGCCACCAGCATCCTACCCAGACATTAACCGATCTTTTAACTATCCGCTCCCTGAAGGGCAGACTTGACAATATTACCATCGGCCTCTGCGGTGACCTGAAATTCGGCCGTACCGTTCACTCTCTGATCGAGGCTCTGGTCCGTTATGAAAATGTGAAATTTGTTCTGATTTCTCCGGAGGAGCTTCGTATTCCAAGCTATATCCGTGAGGATGTTCTGAAACGCAACAATGTCGAGTTTGTCGAGGAGGAACGTCTGGAGGATGCACTTCCGGATCTGGATATCCTGTACATGACCCGTGTTCAGAAGGAACGTTTCTTCAACGAAGAGGATTATGTCCGCATGAAAGATTTCTATGTTCTGGACAAACAGAAAATGGAGCTTGCACCGAAGGATATGTATGTCCTCCACCCACTCCCACGTGTTAACGAGATTTCTGTTGAAGTGGATTCTGATCCACGTGCCGCTTATTTCAAACAGGTCCAGTATGGTGTGTATGTCCGTATGGCCCTGATTCTTACATTACTGGAGGTGGAACTGCCATGTTAAACGTAGGTGCTCTTCGTGAGGGTTATGTTCTGGATCATATCAAAGCCGGCAAGGCAATGACGATCTATCATGACCTGAAGCTGGATAAGCTGGACTGTACGGTTGCTATCATCAAAAATGCCCGCAGCCAGAAAATGGGAAAAAAGGATATCATCAAGGTTGAATGCCCCATCGAGGATCTGGATCTGGATATCCTTGGTTTTATCGATCATAATATTACCGTAAATATCATCAAGGACGAAAAGATCGTTGCAAAGAAAGAGCTGAAG
The DNA here is from genome assembly GCF_003184505.1 of Blautia sp. BCRC 81119. Taxonomy (NCBI): domain Bacteria; kingdom Bacillati; phylum Bacillota; class Clostridia; order Lachnospirales; family Lachnospiraceae; genus Blautia; species Blautia sp. BCRC 81119. The sequence goes on from NZ_QJHD01000001.1 coordinate 128,527, forward strand.
CTGCCGAAGCAGGTTGTGAACGTGATCAAGTGCAAGAATCCTCGCTGCATTACTTCCATCGAGCAGGGACTGGATCAGATTTTTGTTCTTGCAGATGAAGAGAATGAGGTTTACCGGTGTAAGTATTGCGAGGAGAAATATAGAGGTAAACGGAATAAATAGAGTTCATATGAGCATGATTAACAAACGGACGCGTCCGGTCCCCGCTTCGATATTTGGCTGTTTCGGAGCCTAGTAATACTAAGCCTGCGAAAGACTGCTAAAAACATTTTCTAAAATCATGAACTCGCTCCTGACGTCGCTCAGACAGCATGATTTTGAAAAATAACGCAGTCTCCCGCAGACCAAGTATTACTACGGCTCCTGCAAAGGCCTGAATATCGAAGCGGGAACCGAGCGCTGTGTTTTCATAGATTTTGAAATGGTGGGCTCCTGCTCATTGCTCCTCTGTTTTTTATTGTTGACTTTTTGTGTTAGATATTTTATTCTTTTAGAAACAGATTTGCATTTCCGGAAAGGATTGTCTGTATTACATTTTTTAGTTTTTCTATTTTTATTCTTATTATAATCTACCGATTCTGGTATTTTTTCATTTTATCAAGTTTACATACACATAGCTGTTGCGCAAAGGAAAATGTATTGTCTGTTTTTATTTTTTCTGTTATATTGTAATCAGACAATTTCTTTCTGATTTCCTTTTGCAGGAAGGATTTTTTATGACACAGAAAGAAATGATTACAAATGATAAAATCGGTTCTGCAACTGTATTTCAGCATGAAGATACGGTTCTAAAGACTGCCGCTCAATTCTTTGCCGAGGAGCTGATTCCTTATCTTGGCATTGATGGAAAGGTTGTATCTTCTGCTCCTACAGAGTCCATTGTTCTTAATCTTAAGAAATTCTACGAAGATATCAATCTCATCATGGAAGATGGTACGTGGAAACACTTTGAATTTCAGAGTAAGAATGAAGGGATTCCCGGTTTGAAGCGTTTTCGATCCTATGAAGCTGTGACCAGTTATCAGTATAGCGTTTCTATCACCACATACGTTCTTTATTCGGGAAATATCCGAAATCCGGTCACTTCATTTACTGAAGGAATAAATACTTATCGTATTATTCCGATCATAATGAAGAATCACAATGCAGATAGGCTGATTGAAACGCTGAAAGAGAAATTTTCCTCTGAAGACATTCTTACAAAGGCTGATCTCGTTCCATTAACACTTATCCCTCTGATGGATGGTCAACTTTCTCAAAAGGAACGGTTCCTTCAGGCATTCTCTCTGACCGAAAATACAAAAGATATTCCATCGGAAGATCTGCAGAAAATCGAGGCGATGCTCTATACTATGGCAGATAAGTTTCTTGAAAATGATGATTTTGAACATGTAAAGGAGTGTATTCGTATGACACGTTTGGGTCAGATGCTGTTTAATGATGGTTTTAATGATGGTTTCAACAATGGTTCCCAGAAAAAGCAGCTTGAAATTGCCAGAAATCTGATAGGAAAACTCAGTGATACTTCTATCGCTGAAACTACCGGTTTGTCTTTGGATGTGATTTTGGAGCTGAAAAAAGAAAAAACTATGAAACTATAAAAAGCTGTCATTCTTTATCAAAAAAGCAACTGATATTTCACAGATCAGATCTGCAAAATACAGTTGCTTTTATTATGTGCTTATTATCATACACAGTCAGACCGATAAGCCGGGTTATGTCGTTGGGTGATCATCTATCTAGGCCTTCCGTTGCCAGAAGGCTCCAGCGACCTACCTGAAAGCACGACGGGCCGCCGTATGGCTTTCTTCTCGGTCTTGCTTCGAATGGAGTTTACATGTGCCCGCTCTGTTACCACAGCGGCGGTAGTCTCTTACACTGCCTTTCCACCCTTACCCCGCAAAACGGGGCGGTTTATTTCTGTTGCACTGGTCTGGGAGTTACCTCCACCGGACGTTATCCGGCATCCTGCCCTGTGAAGCCCGGACTTTCCTCGTCTGGACCCTTTCGTCTGTCCAGCCGCGATCACCTGGCCTGGCTGCGCATCTGCTATTTTAACACAGGTGTATAGACTTGTAAAGTTGGAATTTTCTTGGTCTCCTATGTCTTTTACATGGAAATCCATCCAAATGCATTTGCCACAGAACTGAAAAGAATGATCGCCGCAAAGATTGGGCAAAGATACTGGATCATAAAATTAAAGATTCTTTTTCTGCGGAAAGTACCACCTTCCTGCAGTACTTCCTCTTCAATCTTCTTTGTACCAACTACTCTGGATATCAGAAGACAGGTAGCAATCGCTGCGATCGGCATCATGACAGAGTTCGTCAGGAAATCAAAGAAATCAAGGAACTGCATTCCAATGATCTTAACACACGCCAGAGGACCATAGCCAAGAGAAGAAAGACTTCCGAGAACAACCATGATAATTCCGACAAATACTGTTGCCTTCTTGCGTCCCCATTTCAGTTCATCCTGAAAAGTAGATACTGCACTCTCAGTCAATGCAATAGAACTGGTCAAGGCTGCACAGAGAACCAGTACAAAAAACAGGATTCCAACCAGAGTTCCAAATCCCATGCTTGCGAATACCTTCGGAATCGTAATAAACATCAGTGCCGGTCCCGCCTGTAACGTATCCGGATCTCCACCGGAGAATGCAAACACAGCCGGAATGATCATCAGACCTGCCATCATTGCGATCGCTGTGTCAAAAATTTCTACATTTTGTGTAGACCCTTCAATAGATACATCCTTTTTCATATAAGAACCAAAAGTTACCAGAATACCCATCGCGATCGACAGAGAATAAAACATCTGTCCCATTGCCGCAACCACTGTCATCCAGGAGAAGTTTTTGATATTTGGTATCAGAAAATATTTCACACCTTCCAGTGCTCCTGGCCTCGTTACCGAATAAATGACAATGACCACAGACAAGAATACCAGTATCGGCATCATTAATTTGGAAACTCGTTCCACGCCATTCTGCACACCTGCATAAATGATCACCAGCGTAAGCAGTGTAAAAAACAGGAAACAGGTTTCTGTAGAAAATCCATCCGCTATAAAAGCAGAAAAATATCCGTCTTCAGCAAGAGTCTGACTGCCTCCCTTTACATACTCCACCAAGTATTTAATTACCCAGCCACCGATCACGGAATAATACGGCACGATCAGAACCGGTATGATCGCATTGATCCAACCGCCCAAAGACAGCCACTTTGATTTACCAAAAGTTCCAAACGCACCTACCGGACTTTTCTTTGTCATACGTCCCAGAGCTGTCTCTGCCACGATCATAGAATATCCAAAGGTCAATGCCAAAATGATATAGATCAGTAAAAAAATTCCACCGCCGTACTTTGCCGCCAGATAAGGGAATCTCCATATATTCCCAAGCCCTACCGAAGCACCAGCTGCAGACAGTACAAATCCAATCTTCCCGGAAAATGTACTCCTCTCATGTTTATGTTTCTCCATAATTCTTCCTTTCCCGTCACATATTTGTTTTTTGTATTCTTTATGTCTTCTCAATTTCCGCTCATATGATAATACCATGCTTTTATCCCTCAGGCAAACAATATATTAAAAAAATACAGAGCCTATATTTCCTGAATTACTGTTCACTCCATTCTCAGTAACACGCTTCGCGGTGCACAGAATTTATGCTAATCACATAAATTCGCGCAGTATGGCTCGGGTTTTCTGTGACCTTCGCTCACAAAAAACACCTCGCGGAATATTACCAGTAAACAGTAATTTTCCTGTTCTGCATCCCACAACCATACTCTCCGCACATTTTATATTTTTCCTGCCAGCTGGATGCACCAGCCTGGGGGAGAGGATATCGGTTTGGGCTGCTGCGGAGGAGGGGTGATAACTACTTGGGCTGCGGGAGTCGGCGTTATTGCGGCAGGGTCAGCTGTCTGAGCCAACGGCGAGTTCTGGCCCTGCCGCAATGCTTTTAGCCGACTCACGGAGTCCTAGTAGTATCCCCCGACGGAGTCCCTGCCCGGACCGATATCCTCTCCCCCAGGCGTCCGTCGTCCGCCATCCGCCATCCATCATTCTGCTTCCACCACTTTCCCCAGCAGTATCCCCCCTACGCAACCATCCACTCTGACGTTATCGTCCAAACATTCGTTCGTAAATTAATTTCCTACCGGATCTCCAACGTCCACTCCCGCCGATCCACAACCTCACCGATCACCCCAGCCTGCAGACCAGCCGCATCCAGCCGCTTCATGATCTCCGGCACATCCCTCTCCGGAACCGCCGCCAGCAATCCCCCAGAAGTCTGCGGATCAAACACCAGATCCTCCCGCCAGAGCTCTGCCACACTTTTCACTCCGGTTTTCTCAGCAAACTCCCGGTTCCTGTAAGCCCCACCCGGAATCAATCCCATAGAAGCAAACTCCTCCACATCCGGAAGCACCGGCAGCTTCTCCGTATCGATCACAACCGTCCGGTCACTGGCCACAGCCATCTCCGTAGCATGTCCCCCAAGACCAAACCCCGTCACATCCGTACAGGCATGAACCTCAAACTCTTTAAAAACCTCACAGGCATCCCGGTTCAGTTTCTTCATGGAAGCCAAAACCGCCTTACGTGCACCTTCCGTCACCAGATCCGCCTTGATCGCCGTATTCACGATCCCCGCACCCAGCGCCTTCGTCAGGATCAGCTTATCTCCGGTCTGCGCTCCAAAATTCTTCCAGAACTTCCTCGGATCTACAAAACCCGTCACACTGAGCCCATACTTTGGTGTATCATCCTGGATCGTATGGCCACCGGCAAGAACCGCACCAGCCTCCATCACCTTATCTGCACCACCACGCAGGATCTCCCCGAGAATCTCCACATCCATATCCTTCGGAAACGCCACAATATTCAAAGCCGTCTTTGGAGTTCCACCCATAGCATATACATCACTCAACGCATTGGCCGCCGCGATCTGCCCGAAATCATAAGGATCATCTGCCACAGGCGTAAAAAAATCCAGTGTCTGGATCAGCGCCAGATCATCACTCACCCGGTAAACTGCAGCATCATCCGAAGTGTCCGTTCCAACCAGAAGATCCGGATCACAGAACTTTGGCAGCCCGCCAAGAACTCCCGCCAGAGTCCCCGGTCCTACCTTAGCTGCACAGCCACAGTTTGGAGCCAGTTTTGTCAATTGTATTTTTTCTTTCATGATCATTTTCCCTTTCCTTTAAGTCCTGTAAATCCCGTCATCCATCCGCAGCACCACAGAGGACTTTAACTTTTCCGATTCACACTCAAAAGGCTCCACACACCACAGATCCTATGCACAGAGAAATCCTAATCTTCTCATCTTTGTGCCAACCGATATCTGCATTGCATAGAGCCTTATATCTACACATAGCTTTTTTTATTCATACAATTAATTTATACATTAAAACAACTACCGCCAATAAACTCCCTCAGAAGCGAATTAAACGGAACACCCTCACTGGGCACCGGCACAAAATAATCCAGGAACTTCAAAAGCCGCTTCGCCTCCTGATACTCCGGTTCACTCTTGTCAATTCCAAAAAGCAGCGGTTCCGCATAAACCTTCAGGCAGGCAAGCTCATACACAAGAGCTGAATTAAACATCACATCTGCTTCCTCCTGGAACGGAAAAATATTCTGCTCCTCGCCTCTCCGTACAGAAGGCCACCTTGCAATGGTATCCTTTGCGGAAGTTCCACGTGTACGTGCATCACGGACAATTCGGCGTATCAGTCTTCCATCCGTTGTGGGGATCCGGTTATGCTCATCAATGTTCAGCTGTGTCAACGCACTGATATAGATCTTAAACTTACTCTCTTTTGGAAGGGCATAACTCAGCTTGTCATTAAGCCCGTGAATGCCTTCGATAACCAGGATATCATCTTTTCCAAGCTGAAGCTGGTCTCCCCGGTATTCCCTGCATCCGGTCTTGAAATTAAATGTAGGAAGATCCACGGTTTTTCCCGAAAGAAGATTCAGCATATCTTCATTAAACTGCTTCGTATCAATGGCTTCCAGACACTCATAATTCTTTTCTCCGAATTCATCCAACGGCGTATGTTCACGATCCACAAAATAGTTATCCACAGCAATGGGATGCGGCTTCAGACCATGAGCAGAAAGCTGAATAGATAATCTGTGAGAAAAACTGGTCTTTCCGGAAGAAGACGGACCTGCGATCATTACGAACTTTACATTGCCCCTTCTCCGGATCTCCTCGGCAATCGAAGAAATCTTGGCCTCATGGAGTGCCTCCTGGATCAGCATCAGGCTCTGCACACCTTCTCTTGTGATCCGGTCATTGAGATCTCCTACAGTGGCAACATCCAGCTTATCGCCCCACTCTTCCGATTCCTTCTGCACATGGAAGATCTTATCCTGGGGTTCAAAAGGCTCCAGCACATCCGGGTTCTTCTGTCTCGGAAGAATCAGCACAAAGCCTTCATCATAAAGCTGCAGATCAAAATACTTCACATAGCCGGTATCTGGTGCCATAAATCCGTAAAAATAATCCTCGAAATTTTCCAGGCTGTAAATATTCACTCTGGAAACCCGCCGATAACGGAACAGCTTTTCTTTATCATACATATGATGCCTGTGGAACATGGAAACGGCATCATCCGTGCTGACACTGCGTTTGCAGATCGGAAGCTTCCGGTCTACCAGTTCCCGCATCCGCACTTTTACCCGGTCAAGAAGCTCCTGATCCAGGGTAGCACTGCCTTTCATAGTAAAATAAAGAGCATTTCCAATAGAATAATGGATCACAACATGATCCACATTCTCTTTTCCAGCTACATCAAAAATTGCCTTCAAAAGAATAAAGATCGCACTTCTCCGATAGGTTTTTCGACCGGCACTGTCCTTTGCGGTTATAAATCCCAGTGTACAGTCATGCTGAAGCTTCTTGTGAAGCTCACGGAGCTTTCCGTTCTCAGTCACAAGGATCACCGGATACTCTGTTTTGCCCTCATAATCCCTTATGATCTCAGAATACGGTGTCATTTTGGGGTATTCCCTTGTTTCTCCGTTTATGGTCACTTTAATCATTGTCTGTTCCATAACGATCCCCTCCACAGGCTTATATATTTATACAGCTGCCCGATTTTTCGGACAGCCATGTGTTTCACAATTCATTTTTCCGAAACGGATAATCGTATTCCGTCCCACTACATATTCATGAATACAAACACTTTTTTGCAATCCGCTTTTACAAAACAATATATGGATTTTTCACACTGGCGCAGGTTGTCTTAAGCGCAGGGAATGCCGCATTCAGCTCCTTCTCCATAGCTTCCGCAAAAATATACTCCGTACCGTAATGTCCGGCATCTACAATCGCCAGACCATCTGCCATAGTATCAATGGCAGTATGATAATCAATATCTCCGGTCACATATACATCCGCACCGGCGGCCATTACATCACCGATCATACTCTTTCCGCTTCCTGTACAGATCGCCACAGTCTCGATCTTCCGATCCAGATCACCGTAAACCCGCACATCCGGAAGATGATTGCATTCTTTTACATATTTTCCAAACTCACCAAGAGTCATAACATGGGGAAGCTTTCCCACTCTTCCGAACCCCTCCGGCTGCTCCCCGGATCCATCGGTAACTGTAAGCACCCTTGTATCCTGAAGCTTCAGATGCTCTGCACTTAAATCTGCCATTCCGATCACATCATAATTGGTATGCATGGCAAAATACGGGATATCCTCCTTTATCAGACGGAGGATCTTCCTTCCGGTAAAGGTATGATTGTTGATCTTTTTGATCCCGGAAAAGATCATTGGGTGATGGGTAAGGATCATATCCGCACCAGCAGCCACCGCCTCATCCAACACCGGTTCCGTAAGATCCAGCGCAAGAAATACATGGGAAATCTCTTTCTGGTCATCTCCCACCAGCAGTCCCACATTATCCCAGTCCTCCGCAAATTTTTGCGGATGGTGCTCATTCAGCCATTCGATCAGTTCATATGCTTTCATATCGTTTCAGAGCTGTATGGATCAGCTCCATTTCCTCCTTTACTTCTGCCAGACGAGTTTTTGCGGAAACAGACTCTGCCCCGGAAAGACCGGCAAGTATTTTCTTACGAATCATTTCCTCCCGGAGAAGATACTCTTTAAGGACCGGGTGACATTTTTTCAGAAGGAGAGGTCCAAACCAGGCCTCTTCCTCTGTGTAAACAGACTTTTCTCCCGAATTGTTACGTACCGCTTTCATCATAGGATAAAATTTTCCGTCTTCTTTTATCATTTCTTCCCTTACGATCTCCCAGCCGATCTCAGAAAGAAAATGCCGGAAATGAGGAAGGTCCGACTGAGGCTGCAGGATCAGTTCCTGAAACCCCTCCCGGACCTTCGCTCCATCCTTTAATATCCTTTCCATCAGAGGACCACCCATTCCCGCGATCACCAGGGTATCACCTTCTCCTGGCTCAAGCTTCGCAAGCCCGTCGCTCAAACGGGTCTCTATGTAATCTTCAAGGCCATAACGGGTAATATTCTCCCTGGCTCTTGAAAGCGGTCCCGGGCGTACATCCATGGCAATGGCTGACGGAACTGTTTTTTCACTGACAAGCCAGATCGACAGATAGCCATGGTCACATCCTACGTCTGCCAGCCGGTTTCCTTTTGTTACCATACCGGCAATGGCACGAAGACGCATGGAAAGCTGTACGGATATATTTTTATCAGTCAAGATAATCCTTCAGCTTGCGGCTGCGGCTGGGATGACGCAGCTTGCGCAGAGCTTTTGCCTCGATCTGACGGATACGCTCTCTTGTGACATTGAACTCTTTACCAACTTCCTCCAGAGTTCTGGCACGTCCGTCGTCCAGTCCGAAACGGAGGCGGAGAACCTTCTGTTCACGGTCAGTAAGCGTACTTAAGACTTCTACCAGCTGCTCCTTCAGAAGTGTAAATGCAGCTGCATCTGCAGGTACCGGAACATTATCATCCTGGATGAAATCGCCAAGATGACTGTCTTCCTCCTCACCGATAGGAGTTTCCAGAGATACCGGCTCCTGAGAGATCTTAAGGATCTCACGTACACGGTCTACCGGCATGTCCATCTCCTCAGCAATTTCCTCCGGCGTAGGTTCACGTCCAAGCTCCTGGAGCAGCTGACGGGAAACACGGATCAGCTTGTTGATAGTCTCAACCATATGCACAGGGATACGGATGGTACGTGCCTGATCTGCAATGGCTCTTGTGATAGCCTGACGGATCCACCAGGTTGCATAGGTACTGAACTTGTAGCCTTTTCTGTAATCAAATTTTTCAACAGCTTTGATAAGGCCAAGATTTCCCTCCTGGATCAGGTCGAGGAACAGCATCCCACGTCCAACATAACGCTTTGCAATGCTGACAACAAGACGGAGATTGGCCTCTGCCAGACGTTTCTTGGCAGCTTCATCCCCCTTTTCCATTCTCTTGGCAAGCTCGATCTCCTCATCTGCACTTAACAGACTGACTTTACCGATCTCTTTCAGGTACATACGGACCGGATCCTCGATGCTGACACCTTCCGGTACAGAGAGGTCGATCTTATCAAGCTCTACCTCTTCTTCATCTTCCATCCCATCCATATCCATATCGTTATCAAGGAGGAGTTCGTCACCGCTATTTTCTGTGATACGGAGAACGTCCACACCGCTGGCCTCCAGGAAGTCAAAAACCTTCTCCATCTGATCCACTTCCAGTGGAGAGTCCTTGAAAAAGTCGCTGATCTCCTGATATTCCAGCACATTCTTTTTCTTTTTTGCAAGTTCAAGAAGCTCTACAAGTTTCTCGCTGAATTTTGCCATATTCATTTCCATAGGTGCTCTATACCTCCATATAGTGTTTATATTTTATCCTTAATTGAAAGAAATATGCAGCTGCTGCCTCTTTCTTCCAAGGTCTTCCAGTTCTTTTTTTGCTTTTATCAGTTCCTGAAGCCCGGCCATGTCTGACGGGTCCCAGGTACGGTTTTTTTCTTTGAGGCTTTCTTCCTTGATCCGCAGCAGCGCATCGGAAAAAGCCCTCTGCTGTTCTCCTTCGTTTTCCAGATGGATGGTGGCGTTAAAAAGAGATGCCACCTCCCGCTGCTCCTCACTGTCTGTAAAGGCGTTGAGAAGCTTTCCCGGATTGGTCTCTCCCTCCTTATGCTGTTCAAACAGCATCTGGGCTACCTCTTTATACAGCGGTACCACAAAATCGGAAGGGGAAATGTATTTTTCCACCTGTTCAAAAATACCCGGATAATTTACAAGCCAGGTCAGCATCAGCTTCTGTGCTTTGTCTGCGGCGGATTCCTTTTTCTTTGTTTCCGGAGTCCCGGACTTTGGCTGGATCCGTTTCTCTGCAGGCGTTCCCTTCAGAGCCAGCGTGTTGACCCTTTTCCGGATATCCTCCGTGCCCACTCCATAGCGGCCGTATTCCTTTACAATGGCTTCTATATAAAGATTCCTCTCCAGTTCATCGGAAAGCTCCAGAAGCATCCCGGCACACCGCTCAAAAAACTGATTCTGTCCCTGGGGTGCATCCATGGCAAATTCCTGTTCCGCAATATGTACACGAAACATAAAGCTGTCCATGGCCCGGTTCAGACGTTCCTCAAAGGCCTCCGCTCCTTCATTCTTGATGAACTCGTCCGGATCCTTCCAGGGCTTCAGGCTTACTACCCTGGACGTGACTCCCGCCTCCCGCAGGATCGGAATCGCACGAAGTGCCGCCCGGATCCCTGCACCGTCACTGTCATAAAGAAGCAGGACTTCCTTGGTGTAACGTTTCACAAGGCTTGCATGTCCGGAGGTCAGTGCAGTTCCAAGCGACGCCACTGCATTGGTAAAGCCTGCCTGATGCATGGCGATCACATCCATATATCCCTCACAGAGGATCAGATAATTCTTCCTGGTGGTCCTGGCCACATTCAGCCCGTAAAGATTCCGGCTCTTATCAAAGATCTTCGTCTCCGGTGAATTCAGGTACTTGGGCTTGCCATCTCCCATGACACGACCTCCGAAACCAATGACCCGGTTGTTTACATCCATGATCGGGAAGATCACACGGTTCCAGAACTTATCATACATACCTCGCCGCTCATCTACATTGAACAGGCCGGATTCCCTGAGAAGTTCATCACTGTAGCCCTTCCCCTTAAGATATTTGTACAGATCATCACTATACTTATCCGAATATCCAAGACCGAATTTACGGATGGTTTCCTCGGAAAGACCTCTTCCTGTCAGATATCCGTAAGCCGTCTTTCCGCCTTCTCTCCGGAGCTGATAATAAAAGTACTGTGCTGCCAGCTTGTTGATCTCCAGAAGATTTGCTCTCTGTTCTGCTTTTTCTCTGGCTTCTCTGGAATACTCGATCTTCGGAAGCTCTACCCCTGCCCGGTCAGCCAGATGTGACAGCGCCTCACCAAACGAGTAATTCTCATATTCCATGATAAAATTGTATACGTTTCCTCCTGCCCCGCAGCCAAAGCAGTAATACATCTGCTTGGATGGTGTTACGGAAAAGGAAGGGGTTTTCTCATTATGGAAGGGACACAGCCCAAAATAGGAACTCCCCCTCCGTGTCAGTTTCACATACTGGGATATCACGTCTACAATGTCATTTTTCATTCGGACTTCTTCTATGATGTCATCTGAATAACGCATGCTTATCCCTCTTTTCCATTTAATAGACCTCCCAGGCTCTCGGTATATAGATCTCCCTGAATTTCTCCATGGAATACTGATCCGTCATTCCCGAAATATAATCACATACTGCCTGTTCCTTAGGTACTCCCCGGTATTCCACCAATTCCCTGTATTCCCGGGACATTGCCTCCGGATGGTCAGTATAATATCCGTACAGTTCACTCAGCATCTGGATCACTTTATCCTCTTCCTTCCTGGCAACCGGATTCTCATAGACATTCCGGAACATCAGCGCCCGAAGCTCCATCATCGCCTCAAAAACATCCGGCGACATGGAGATGCTGTCTTTCCCCATACTGTTCTCTATAATATTATGTACGAAAGTATTCAGCCGTTCTCTCGTGGTATAGCCCAGAAAAGTTCTCATTGTGACAGGAATATCATCTTCTGTGATGATCCCTGCCCGCTGGGCATCGTCCATATCATGGTGGATATAGGCGATCTTGTCAGAAAAACGTACCACCTGTCCTTCCAGTGTGAAAGGATTTCCGCTGGTGCGGTGATTCATGATCCCATTTCGGACTTCCCAGGTAAGGTTCAGCCCGTTTCCGTTCTTCTCCAGTACTTCCACAACCCGGACGCTCTGCCTATAGTGTGCAAAGCCACCCGGATGTACCTGATCCAGTGCTCTCTCTCCTGCATGTCCAAAAGGCGTATGCCCCAGATCATGTCCCAAAGCGATTGCTTCCACCAGATCTTCATTTAGGCGAAGTGCCTTGGCAATAGTCCGGGCGATCTGCGATACCTCCAGTGTATGTGTCAGCCTGGTACGGTAATGATCTCCCTGTGGTGCCAGAAACACCTGTGTCTTATCCTTCATACGGCGAAAAGCCTTACAGTGAAGGATCCTGTCTCTGTCTCTCTGATACGTTGTCCGCACATCGCATTCCTCTTCCGGGTGCTCCCGGCCTCTGGTATCTGCGCTGTGAGAAGCATAAGGGCTCAAAAGCTCCCGTTCTCTCTGTTCCATGCTCTCTCTGATGTTCATAAGCATTTCCTCCACAGTCTGACAAACAGCGGCGACAAAATACCCTCTGTTAATTATATTCTACACAAAACCACAAATTCCTCTTTTCTGAAAAAATAATTCAAAAAATATTGGAGTTACGGTCTGATCAGCCCTTAAGATGTCCAAAATTATCCTATTGTATATGAAACGAATACAAATATATCACGCAGATCTTCCCATTTCAGCTTCTCACCAGTGCAGGCATGCAATAATTTACTTTCATATAGCCAAAAACAGAGCTGCAATTCACAGCTCTGTTTTAAAGTCATGCGGAAGATGGGACTTGAACCCACACAAGCGCAATGCTTACAAGATCCTTAGTCTTGCTCGTCTGCCAGTTCCGACACTTCCGCATATCGCATTTCATTGGAAATTTCCAATGCGGAAGATGGGACTTGAACCCACACGAGCGCAATGCTCACAAGATCCTTAGTCTTGCTCGTCTGCCAGTTCCGACACTTCCGCATGACCGCATTTCCTTGGGATTTTTTATTTTCTCCCTCGCGACAAGTGATAGTATAGCAAAGTGGATCTTGTATGTCAACACCTTTTTTCAAAAGTTTTCTATTTTTTCGGTTTTTCTGTTATTTTGTCACGATTATCTTTGGTCCGGCACCCTTTGCACGGAGGAGTTTTTTGTATGCACTTACCCTGGAAGCCGGTACTTTAAATCTGCAGTTGGAACGGATCCCCTTAAATGCATTGGCTCCGGTCTTCGCTGTCGTAAGCTTTGTGCTGAAGATCGTTACATTGGAGAGTTTACTGCAGCCGCAGAAGGCTTTCGCACCTACTGTCATTATATTCGCTCCGATTTTCACTGTTGTCAGCTTCTTCGCTCCGGACATTGCAGAGGTGCCAATGGCTGTTACACGAAAGCTCTTTCCACCAATCTTTACTGTCGTCGGGATCGTAAGTGTCTTTCTTGCTGCCTTATCCGTAGCTCCGGTAAAGACTACGGTTCCCTTGCCGGATGTGTCTGCATTGGATATCTTATATTTCAGCCTGCTGACTGTATAGACTGCGTTTTTCTGAACCGTGATCCGGAATTTTTTTGTAACAGAACCGTTATATTTTCCTTTTCCTTTGATCGTAACGGATGCAGTTCCGATGTTTTTATTATTCTTCCAGGTAAGGGTGTAATCCCTTCCGTTTACAAGCTTCTTACCGCCGTAGGTTATGGTGAGTGCCTGGGTCAGCGGCTTTCCGGTAAAGGCCCCGGTCTTAAGTGCGGATATCTTTGTTTTGCTGATATTGGTAACCGCTGCAGTCTGTCCACCAATGGAAACAAATTTCACATCTTTAAAAAATACATGATATAAATTTTCACATTGATGCATTCTCTTTACATATCGTTCCGCTGCCGAGCCTGTATAACCTTCTACTGTAAAACCACCGGGAATAACTTCCTCTGCACCATTTCCCCTGTTATAACGTATTCCTAATGCCAGTCCACCAATATCTGTAACTGATTTCGGAATACGGATCTTTTTCAGCTTAAGGCAATCATGAAACGCCCCATCTTCGATCTTCGTCAGTCCCTCATGTAAGGTCACACTGGTCAGCCCGGTATTGCAAAATGTATCAGGCCCGATCTGCGTCAGACCGGCAGGTATGTCAATCTTATCCAATGATGTACAATTTCTGAATGCATCTGTCCCTAATTTATTTAACTGAGCCGGAAGCTGGATCTGTGTCAGATTTTCGCAGTTAAAAAATGCACCCTCACCCAGCTCTTTTAATTGAGGCGGAAGCTGTACCTGCTTCAGATTTTTGCAGTTACAAAATGCCCCTCCTCCTATCAGCGTCAGTTTTTCCGGAAGCTGGATATTTCTGAGTCCGGTCTCGAAAAATGCATTCCTTTCTATTTCTGTTACGGAATCCGGTAACACAATAGAACTCAGCGCACTGCAGCCCCAAAATGCTCCGTCACTGATTTTTTCCAATACTGTATTCTCAAATATCACACCCTCCAGACTGCTGCAATCTCGAAAGGCATCCTCTCCAATAGACCTCACTCCATTTTTTAATGTAACCTTTTTCAGCCCGGTACATTTTCCAAACATATCTCTCGGCACATCCACTGCACCGGATATCACCACACTCTCTATATTTGGCACATCGTAAAAGCATTGCTCCGGCATATTCATGCCTGCATTTCCATGGATTTCCAGTTCCTTAATATATTTTTTCAGATTCCACATGCCCCATCTATCAAAGCCTGTGATCCCATTCCCGATTACAAGCTTATTTACTCTAGAAAAATCGATGCCTGCCTTCTCCAAAGCACTTTCAGATATCTCATTTTTTGTCAACTCCATGTTATTTCCCGTAATGGTCAGTGTTCCATTCCCGTCCAGTACCCACGTAAATTTTCCATCAGAGTATTCTGCAGATGCCTGCACTGCATCCTTCGTTCCATCATCAAAAGCTGCGTTTTCTTCTTCCTGTTCGCATTCCTCCAACGCTTCGGCTGCATCCATTGCCGCTTCCGGAGTCTCCGGATCTTCCTCTTCTGCAGTACCCTCTGGCGCTTCTTCACCAGGCTCCATTACGCCTGTTTCCGCATTCTCCTGTACGTTATTCCCGGTATCTGGCTTGTCTGTATCTGTGGTTTCCTGTTCCTCTGTAGCAGCTGATCCATCTGCAATCTCTGCTTCCGTCTCTGCAGTATCTTCTTGATCTGAGGATGCAGCATCTCCACTTTCTTCTGCCAAAAATGTTGCTTCCGCACCCTCTGGTTCCATTTCTGCCGCCACTGTCAGCTCCGCCGGAGTCAGTGCCAGACTTGCCGCTACAAGTACGACCATGATCTTTTTTCCTGCACTTTTTCTTCTCATATGACTATGCTCCTTCCATTTTCTTCTATCATATCATATAAACATGATATATTCTATCCGGATTCCTTTTTTACAGATATTTTTAGGTAGCAAAAAAACTGCATCCGTTTCCAGATGCAGGTTTCTCAAATAAAAAATGCGGAAGATGGGACTTGAACCCACACGAGCGCAATGCTCACAAGATCCTTAGTCTTGCTCGTCTGCCAGTTCCGACACTTCCGCATATCGCATTTCTTCGGGATTCTTTATCTTCTCCCTCGCGACAAGTGATAGTATAGCAAAGTGCTTTTTGTATGTCAACAGTTTTTTTCTAAAAAAATCCAAAAATATTTTTTGTTTATACAATTAATACATTTCGTTTAATAACAATCTGAGACAGAGAATCTTTCATCCCAGAATTTATACTCCGACACAGGTTACGCCTCAGTCGTAAAAAGAGCAGCCTCTTCAAAAAGGCCGCCCTTCTGTCTCACTTCTGTTTTCTTCTATATGGATCAGTCAAAAATGATCAGTGCCATAAACACAAGATCTGTGTCGCCTGTATTGGTAAGACCGTGTCCTTTTCCATCTGGTGTGATGGTGATGTCGCCGGCCTTTACCGGGCGTTTCACGCCGTTATCGTCGTACTCGCCTTCGCCGCTTAAGATATAGTAGGTTTCTGTCTCGCCATGATGCTCATGGTATCCCAGAGAACATCCTTTTTCGATGGTAACCTGTGCGTAAAGTCCGCATTTTCCCTTCAGCTCGTCTCCCTCAAGGATGTCTTTGATGATCACATGACCTTTACCGCCGCACATATTTTCTACTCTTCTGATACCCATGATAAAATCCCCTTTCGTGATTGCATAAATTTGTGAAATTTTATGAACACAGGCTTTCTGCGGCCTGTGCCTTACTTCCTGTACAATTATAAATGATATGATAAATTTTCGCAATCCTTATTGTTATTTTCGCAAATTAACTTACAGGCAAATTTTTTCCACTGTTTATTGCTTTTCGCAGCCCTGCCGGGAGCTTCTTTGATTCAGAGCAAGTGGACATTCGCAATTGAAGCAGGATACTTCTTTGATCCGGTTAAAAAACGAAGCAGCTCTTTTTCAAAGACCTACTCCGCAATTTATACTCATATTACAAATTTTTAATTCTCTCAATTGCCTCAAGAGTATTCTCATAGCTTCCGAATGCTGTCAGACGGAAATATCCCTCACCATGTGCACCAAAGCCTGAACCTGGTGTTCCTACGATGTGTGCTTTCTCAAGGAGATAATCAAAGAACTCCCAGGAGGTCATCTGATCCGGTGTTTTCAGCCAGATATATGGAGCATTTTTTCCACCGGACACGGAAAATCCTGCTGCGGAAAGGCCCTCCAGGATCGTCTTTGCATTACGCATGTAATAAGCGATCTGCTCCTTCAGCTGTACTTTTCCCTCCGGAGAGTAAACAGCCTCGCCTGCTCTCTGTACAATGTACGGAGCACCGTTAAACTTGGTTCCGTGGCGTCTTGCCCAGAGACTGTGAAGCTCTACGCCATCACGCACCAGTTCCTTCGGAACAACGGTAAAGCCAAGACGAACGCCTGTAAAGCCAGCATTTTTGGAAAAGCTTCGAAGCTCGATGGCACAGGTTCTTGCACCCTCGCACTCATAAATGCTGTGCGGGACATCCTCCTCAGAAATATATGCCTCATATGCTGCATCATAGATGATCACGCAGCCGTTTTTGTTGGCGTAGTCGACCCACTCCTGAAGAGCTGCCTTTGTGATCGCACCACCGGTGGGATTGTTCGGGAAGCAGAGATAGATCAGATCCGGTACTTCATCTGCCGGGATCTCCGGAAGGAAACCATTCTCCTCTTTGCAGGGCATGTAGATCACACCGTCAAAATTCTCACGCTCTTTGTTATAAAGGCCAGTACGTCCAGCCATAACGTTGGTATCTACATATACAGGATAAACCGGGTCGCAGACCGCAACCTTGTTATCCAGTCCGAAAATCTCCTGGATGTTTCCGGAATCACTTTTTGCTCCATCGGAAACAAAGATCTCATCTGCGCTGATGTCGCAGCCTCTGGACTGATAATCATTTTTTGCAATGGCACTTCTTAAGAACTCATATCCGAGATCCGGAGCATATCCGTGGAAGGTTTCTGCGTGTGCCATCTCGTCTACGGATTTATGAAGGGCATCGATGATCGCCGGTGCAAGGGGCTGTGTCACATCACCGATTCCAAGACTGATCACAGAATCCTTAAATTCCGGATTGGCCTCCTTATATGCGCTTACCTTCTTTGCGATATTGGAAAACAGATAGCTTCCCGGAAGTTTTAAATAATTCTGATTTACTGTAACCATAGTATTTTATCTCCTTCTCTCAATTTCCTCTGCCAGTGCTTTTCTGACGCTGTCAGGATTTGCCTTGCCTTTCAGCTCTCTCATCAGCTGTCCTACAAAAAATCCCATAACCTTATCCTTGCCGCCCAGAAACTCTGCCAGCGGTCCAGGGTTTGCATCTACGATCTTTTTCACAGTTTCGGTGAGAAGGCTTGTATCTTCTACGATCTTAAGACCATTCTCTTCTATATATACAACCGGATCAATATCCTCGTCAAACACTTTTTCAAATACTTTCTTGGCATTCTGTGCGCTGACCTCTTTTTTCTCCACCATGGAAAGAAGGTCTGCCAGATGCTTCGGGGTAAAGCTTACCATTTCCGGATCAAGGCCCTTGTCCTTTGTCAGGCGGAGAACCTCCACCATAAACCAGTTTGCCACCTTTTTCGGGTTTCCGAGAAGAACTGCTGTCTCCTCAAAAAGTCCTGCCAGATGTCTGGATTCGGTCAGGATCCCTGCATCATAAGCCGGAAGCTCATACTCCTTCTGATAACGCTCCATCTTGGCTTCACGAAGCTCCGGAATGGAAGTACGCAGCTCTTCGATCCATGCATCGGAAATGTGGATCGGCGGAAGATCCGGGTCCGGGAAGTAACGGTAATCCTTTGCATCCTCCTTGGAACGCATAGCATGGGAAGACTCTTTGTTATCGTCCCATCTTCTTGTCTCCTGTACAACGGCTCTTCCTTCTTCCAGAAGCTCGATCTGACGTTCTCTCTCTCCTTCGATCGCTCTCGCAATGGCCTTGAAGGAGTTCAGGTTCTTCATCTCTGTTCTTGTTCCGAAGGTCTCACTTCCCACCTCACGGACGGAAAGGTTGACATCGGCACGCATGGAGCCCTCCTGGAGCTTACAGTCAGAAACTCCAAGATACTGCATGGTGCAGCGGAGCTTTTCCAGATATGCGATAACCTCCTCGGAACTTCTCATATCCGGCTCGGATACGATCTCGATCAGCGGTACCCCGCTTCGGTTGTAGTCAACCAGGGAGCAGTCCTCCCACTCATCATGGATCAGCTTACCGGCATCCTCCTCCATATGCATCTCATGGATACGTACGGTCTTTTTGCCTGCGGAAGTCTCGATCTCAACAGCTCCGTCATAGCAGATCGGCAGATACAGCTGAGAGATCTGGTAGTTCTGGGGATTATCCGGGTAAAAATAGTTCTTACGGTCAAACTTACAGTACTGATGGATATGACAGTTTGCCGCAAGACCTGCCTTGATGGCAAACTCTACCACTTTTTTGTTGAGGACCGGAAGAGAGCCCGGCATACCGGTGCAGACCGGGCAGGTATGTGTATTTGGTGCGCCTCCGAATTCTGTGGAGCATCCGCAGAAGATCTTTGTTTTTGTGGCAAGCTCCACATGCACCTCAAGTCCTATGACTGTCTCATACTGTTTCATGCCTTTTCTCCCCCTTCCATTGCTGTTCCGAAATCACCACGTTTTTTCTCATAGGCGTGTGCTGCGCGGAACAGGTTGTTTTCTTTGAAGCAGTCACCGATCATCTGGATCCCGATCGGAAGTCCTGCTGCGTCTTTTCCGCATGGAACTGTGATTCCGGGAAGTCCGCACAGGTTTACTGCTACCGTATAAATATCGCCAAGATACATGGCAAGAGGATCTTTCAGGCTCTCTCCCAGCTTCGGTGCGGTAAACGGTGATGCCGGGGCAAGAAGAACATCATATTTGGAAAAGGCCTGATCAAATTCCTTTTTGATAAGGGCTTTTGTGCGAAGTGCTTTCAGATAGTAAGCATCGTAGTAACCGGAGCTTAACACAAAGGAGCCAAGCATGATACGGCGTTTTACTTCCTCGCCGAAACCTTCAGTCCTTGTCTTCTTGTACATATCATGAAGTCCCTCGTACTCTTTTGCACGGAAGCCGTACTTCACACCGTCAAAGCGCTCCAGATTGGAGCTGGCCTCTGCGCTGGCAATGATGTAGTAAGCAGGGATCATATATTCTGTTGTCTTCATGGAGAAAAATTCTACGACTGCACCCATCTCGGTAAGGCTTTTCAGCGTATTCATAAATGCCTCTTTTACCTCCGGGTTCAGTCCCTCTGAGAGATATTCCTTCGGCACACCGAATTTCATTCCCACGATCTTATCTGTCATGGAAGAGGAGAAAGCAAGATCCTCTCTCTTCATGGAAGTGCTGTCTTTTGCATCGTGTCCGGCAATGATCTCAAGGAGTGCCGCACAGTCCGCAACATCTTTTCCAACCGGTCCGATCTGATCCAGAGAGGATGCATAAGCAACCAGTCCGTAACGGGATACTGTTCCGTAGGTCGGTTTGATTCCGGTAACACCGCAGTAGGAGCTTGGCTGACGGATGGAACCGCCGGTATCAGAACCCAGTGCCAGGTAAGTCTCTCCTGCTGCCACTGCCGCACAGGAGCCGCCGGAGGAGCCGCCCGGAACATGCTCCAGATCCCACGGGTTTCTGGTGACGCCGTAAGCGGATGTCTCTGTGGTACTTCCCATGGCGAACTCATCCATGTTTGTCTTTCCGATGATCACAAGACCTGCCTGTTCCAGACGGTCAATAACCTCGGCATTGTACTGCGGCACAAAATTCTCAAGGATCTTTGATGCACAGGTAGTTGTTTTTCCCTTAATGCAGATATTATCCTTAATTGCAATAGGTACACCGGCAAGAAGTCCTGTATAGGTTCCATCCTCAATGCCCTTCTGTACCTCTTTTGCTCTTGCATAGGCTTCTTTTTTGTAAGTATCAAGATAAGCGTGGACCTTGTCCTCTTTTGCTTCGATCTGATCAAATACGTATTTCACACCGTCCAGGACGCTTATCTGATGCTGCTTGATCTTTTCCGCAAGCTGTAATGCGGTTAATTTTCCCAAATCCATGTCCTGTCTCCTGTCTTATCCAATTGTTTTCGGAACCTGATACTGGTTTTCTTTCTGTTTCGGTGCATTGGCAAGCATCGCCTCATGATTGTCTCCGTTTGTCACAATATCTTCACGAAATACATTTTCGTCCTCAAAAATATGGGACATGGGCTCTACGGAAGAAGTGTCAAGTTCATCCAGCTTGTCTACATAATCCAGCATCTTCTGCATGTCCTCTTTTGCTTTTTCCTTTTCATCCTCTGTCAGAGAAAGTTTTGCAAGGATGCAGACATTTTCCATTGTTTCATCATCGATTATCTTTGCCATCTTTTTTCTCCTTATTACGGCTCAAGTCTGTTCATATCACGTGGGAACAGACAGGTCTCACGAACGTTTTCTTCTCCGAGGATTTGCATGGTAAGACGTTCCAGTCCGATTCCAAGTCCTCCGTGAGGCGGCATTCCATGCTTGAAGGTATCCAGGTACTGCTCCATACCCTCTTCATCCATACCACGGGCTGCGATCTTATCCTTCAGCATCTGATAATCATGGATACGCTGTCCGCCTGTAGTTACCTCAAGTCCCTTGAACAGAAGGTCAAAGCTTAATGTAAATTTCTCATCTGACGGATCATCCATTGCGTAGAACGGACGCTTCTTAGACGGATAATGTGTGACAAAAACAAAATCAGCATCATATTCTTCTTTGAAATATCTTCCGATCAGCGCTTCTTCCTCCGGCTCCAGATCATATGGGTTGCGGATCTTACGATTATATTTTTCGGCTACCAGCTCTTTGGCCTTGTCAAAACGTACTGCCGGGATCTTGTCCACCTTCGGAAGCTCCACCTTCAGAATGGAAATCTCATGAGCGTAGTCTTTCTTAAGAAGTTCTACCGCATACTGGAGAAATCCGGTTTCCATCTCCATGATATCCTCAAATCCGTTGATATAGCCCATCTCAAAATCAAGGCTTGTATATTCATTCAGATGACGTTTTGTATTATGCTTCTCTGCACGGAATACAGGGCCGGTCTCAAATACACGGTCAAAAACACCTACCATCATCTGTTTATAAAACTGCGGGCTCTGTGCCAGAACTGCCGGTTTATGGAAATAACTCAGCTTGAACAGGTTTGCACCACCCTCTGCACCTCTGGCTCCGATCTTCGGTGTGTGGATCTCGGTGAACCCCTTCTCATAGAGGTAATCACGAAATGCCCGCACCAGAGCCTCCTGGATCTTGAATTTTGCACGCTCCTGCACATTACGCAGGGCGATAGGACGATAATTCAGCTTTGCCTCCAGGGAAGTGTTCAGCTTCCATTTGTCGATGGCCAGCGGAAGAGGCTCTGCAGGTGAGGAAAGGATCTCCACATGGCTGATGCGGAGTTCTCTTCCGTGAGGTGCTCTTTCTTCCTCATGAAGAGTTCCTGTGAGGCGCACACACATCGCCTCCTTCAGATCATGAATGGAAACATTTGTCTTGTCGTTTTCATATACGGTCTGAAAAAGCCCTTCTTTTTTTCGAAGTATCACAAATGCCACGTCACCCATATTACGGATGCTGTGTATTGCACCTTCCACTGTTGCTTCCTGGTCTTTCATGCTCTCGGAAAGAAGCACATCCCAGGCACATTCTCTAGTCTTACAGATTCCATCCATAAATTCCATTCCCTCATCCTCCAATTCAAAGTAGTTTCACCGAATCAGGAAATCCCCTGCGGAATTTTTCCCGATCCGGTGTGATATCAGGCATTCAGAGCAGATCATTTCTGTCCGCCCTGTTGTTTTTTACACAGAATCATATAAAAGCATCAGAACCATCTGGGCCGTTTCAACCATATTGGTTCCGGAATCCATACTGCATTTCTGGATATAGCGGTATGCGTCATCCTCGCTCAGGTGATTTCTTTCCATTAAAAGCATCTTTGCATTTGAAATATAATTCTGTTCTTTCCATGAACGCTGCTTCGGCTTTTTCTTATCTTTTTTCCAGCGCCTTTCGATCTGAGAGATCATCATGCTCACCGTATTTACCAGATCTCCGACCTTCAGAGGCATTCCCACACATAAAATGGATGTTGGCGCCTCACTGATCACTCCCCGGGAGGCCATAAGCAGCATTTCAAAATAATCCGGCATATAGTCCAGAAGATCACGGTAGTACATATCCTGAAGATGATAACCGCAAAGCAGAACGCCGCCATCAAGCTCCGAGATACTGGCAAGGGCATTGGCACCTGAATTGCATACTGCCGCCACCGTGAATCCATATCGGTTAAGGACTGTGCGGATCTTTTTTGCATCTTCTATTTTCGGTAATGCAATCACGATACTCGTGTTCATAAGCCGCCACTCTCTTTCGTCCCATTATGCCTCGTTCATCAGATCCGATACAGATACTCCTCGATCTCCCAGTCGGAAATCTCCTGGGAATAACGCAACCACTCTTTTCTCTTTGCCTGCGCATACTGTTTGCAGAAAGCTTCTCCAAGGATTTCCTTCATCCAGCTGCTGTCCTCAAACAGTGTGATCGCTTCCCGCAGGTTCTCCGGTAAATTCTCGATACCCTGTTCCTTCTGATCCGACTCGGAAAGAGAACGGTTAGAAGCTTTTGTAGGATAGATCTTCTTCTGGATTCCATCCAGGCCCGCTGCCAGGCATACCGCAAAAACAAGGTATGGGTTGGATGCAGCATCCGGGCTTCGAAGCTCGATCCTGGTATCAGCACCATTGACTCTCGGGATCCTTACCAGTGAATTCTGGTTATTTCTCGTCCAGGTCAGCTCTGTAGGCGCATCAAATCCAGGTACAAGACGCTTATAAGAATTTACAAGCGGATTGGTGATCAGAGTCATCTCACGGCTGTGAGCCAGAAGACCTCCGATAAAATAGTATGCCTCTTCACTTAATCTGGTCGGATCCTCCGGATCCACGAAAATATTTTTTCCATTTTTAAACAGCGAAAAATGGATATGCATGGCTGAACCGTTTACTTCCCGTCTTGGCTTCGGCATAAATGTCGCATGAAGTCCATGACGTTTGGCTACAGTTCTTACCGCCATCTTAAAGGTTATAACTTCGTCTGCCATCTCACGCGCTTCCCCGTAATGAAGGGCAATCTCATGCTGTGCGGGTGCTGTCTCATGATGAGAGGATTCCACCTCAAATCCCATATCCTCAAGAGTCAGTACCATGTCACGTCTTGCATTTTCGCCCAAGTCCACCGGACTTACATCCAGATATCCGGCCTTTTCGTGAGAAACCGTTGTAGGCATTCCGTTATCATCAATATGAAACAGGAAAAACTCGCATTCCGGGTCAACATAACAGGTATACCCTGCCTCCTCTGCTGCCTGCGCTGTTTTTTTCAGAATATATCTGGAGCTCATCTCATGCTCAGACCCATCTGCACGGCGCATATCACAGATCAGTCTTGCGACCTTTCCCTGCTGAGGACGCCATGGGAGAATTGAAAAGGTATCATAGTCCGGATACAGGATCAGATCCGGCTCCTTCTCTCCCACAATGCCCGCAATATGAGAGCCATATACAACGCACTGGTTATCCAGGGCTCTTGGAAGCTCTCTTGCTGTGATCGCAATATTTTTCAGAGTTCCAAACATATCTGTAAACTGGAGGCGGATGAACTCTACGTCTTCCTCCTCTGCCATTGCAAGAATCTCTTCTCTGGTATAATTCCCCATAGTATTCTCTCCTTTATTTCCTCATCACACAAAATAATTACCCTCAAAATCAGAAAAAGGGTGCACTTCAGAGAGCTTCCGCTCCTGAAGAACACCCTTGTTCATGGACGTAATTATAGCAATCGGTCAATTCTTTGTCAACCATTTTTTAAAAGGGGCAAAAGTTCAAAAGCTTTATCGCGGAAACACGAACAGTTTTTTTGACCTTTTGCCCCTGGTACCTGTTATTTTACTGTAAATATGAATAGCTCATCAGTGATTCATCCACTGCTTTCGCAGCCTCACGTCCCTCATGGATCGCCCATACGACAAGGGACTGTCCACGATGCATATCACCTGCTGTGAACACACGATCTACGCTTGTTGCATACTGCTCCGGTTTTGTTTCCACATTGGTTCTTGGTGTAAGCGCTACACGGAAAGCATCTGTCACATATTTCTCGCTGCCAAGGAAGCCTGCCGCAATAAGGACCACATCTGCAGGGATCACTTCCTCACTGCCCTCGACCGGTACCATATTGAATCTTCCGGTCTTTTCATCCTTTACGCTTTTCAGTTTTACGATTTTGGCCTTGCAGACATTTCCTTTTTTGTCCTTGATAAACTCGGTAACGGTTGTCTGATAGATCCGAGGATCATGGCCGAATACTGCAATAGCCTCTTCCTGGCCGTAATCAGTTTTCAGGACCTTCGGCCACTCCGGCCATGGATTGGAAGGAGTTCTTGCTGCAGGAGGCTGCGGCATCATCTCAAGCTGTGTTACAGATTTCGCCCCCAGACGGATGGATGTTCCCACACAGTCATTACCAGTATCACCACCGCCAATGACCAGAACATTTTTGCCCTTTGCAAGCTCATATGGGAATTTTGCAAAATCTGTATCCAGAAGACTTTTTGTTACCTGCTTCAGGAAATCCACTGCAAAGTAAATTCCCTTGGCATCTCTTCCCGGAACCTTGATATCTCTTGGATGGGAAGCTCCGCAGCAGAGAAGGACACGGTCGTAATCTTTCAGAAGCTGCTCTGCTGTAATGTCCACCCCAACATTGATATTGGTGACAAATTTCACGCCTTCCTCTTCCATCAGTTTCAGTCTGCGGTCGATGACTTTTTTCTCAAGTTTCATATTCGGGATACCGTAACGGAGAAGTCCTCCGATACGGTCGTTTCTCTCAAATACGGTTACGCTGTGTCCGCGACGGTTCAGCTGCTGTGCTGCTGCCAGTCCGGAAGGTCCGCTTCCGATGACTGCGATCGTCTTTCCTGTGCGGACAGGCGGGATCTGCGGTTTTACCCATCCTTCTGCATAGGCTGTCTCAATGATCGCTTTCTCATTCTCCTTTGTGCTGACCGGATCTCCGTTCAGGTTACAGGTACATGCAGCTTCGCAAAGTGCTGGACACACTCTGGATGTAAACTCCGGAAAGCTGTGTGTCTTGTTTAAACGAAGGAATGCCTGCTTCCAGTTTCCTGTGTACACAAGATCATTTGTCTCAGGAACCAGGTTGTGCAGCGGGCAGCCGGAAGCCATTCCGCCGATCATCATACCTGACTGGCAGAAGGGGACGCCGCAGGCCATGCAGCGTGCTCCCTGAAGTTTCTGTTTTTCTTTATTTAATGGAATACGAAATTCGTTGAAATTCTGAATACGTTCCTTTGGCGGCAGAACCTTTGCCGTTTCTCTTTCATAATCTAAAAATCCAGTTGGCTTTCCCATTTCCTCATCCTCCTTAATGTTTCACGCCGATGCTCTCATAGAACGCTTCCATCTGTGCCTGCTGGCTGGTCAGACCTTTTTCTTCCAGCTTTGCACTTAATGTGATCATTCTCTTGTACTCATCCGGAATGAGTTTTTTGAAGTGAGGCAGATAGGAATCAAAATCAGCCAGCACCTTCTTACCGATCTCAGAGCCTGTTGCTTCCACATGAGCCTCGATAAGATCACGAAGCTCTTTTTTATCATATTTATTCTCCACTTTTTCAATGGAGATCATTGCTTTATTGAGGTTCTTATAAAGAACGTTATCCACATCAAGGACATAAGCGATACCGCCGCTCATACCTGCTGCAAAGTTCTTTCCTGTTTTTCCAAGAACTACCACACGGCCGCCTGTCATGTACTCGCAGCCATGCTCGCCAACACCCTCAACAACTGCAACCGCACCGGAGTTACGTACTGCAAAACGCTCACCGGCAACGCCGTTGATAAATGCAGTTCCGCTGGTCGCACCATAGAGTGCCACGTTTCCGACGATGATGTTCTCTTCAGCCTTGTATCCGGCCTTCTCTGGAACCTTAACGATTAGCTTTCCACCGGAAAGGCCTTTTCCGAAGTAGTCGTTGCTGTCACCGGTCAGTTTCAATGTCAGTCCTTTCGGAATAAAGGCACCGAAGCTCTGTCCGCCTGCACCTGTACAGTTTACAGTTACCGTATCCTCCGGAAGTCCATCCTTATGATTTCTTGTGATCTCAGATCCGAGGATGGTACCAAATGCACGGTCTGTATTGGTAACATTTACATCAACAGAAACTTTCTCACCCTTCTGGATCGCCGGTGCACATTTCTTGACCAGAACTTTTTCATCCAGAGTTTTCTCAAGATTGAAATTGTATACAGCCTTCGGATCAAAGGTTACTTTGCCCTTTCCTGCATATGGGTTATTCAGGATGGCACTTAAGTCAACCTTACCCTTATGCGGCTCCTGCACACTGTCAGAAACTGTAAGAAGGTCTGTACGACCTACCATCTCATCGATGGTGGCAACACCAAGGCGTGCCATGTACTCTCTCAGCTCCTGTGCAATAAAGCGCATGAAGTTCTCCACATACTCCGGTTTTCCGCGGAATCTCTTACGCAGCTCCGGGTTCTGTGTAGCCACACCTACCGGGCAGGTATCCAGATTGCAGACTCTCATCATCACGCAGCCCATCGTTACAAGTGGCGCTGTTGCAAAACCGAATTCCTCTGCACCGAGAAGTGCTGCAATGGCAACGTCACGGCCGCTCATCAGCTTACCGTCTGTCTCGATACGTACACGGTTACGAAGTCCGTTCATGATCAGCGTCTGATGTGTTTCTGCAAGTCCAAGCTCCCATGGAAGTCCTGCATTATGGATAGAGCTTCTTGGCGCTGCTCCTGTACCTCCGTCATATCCGGAGATCAGAACAGTCTGTGCACCGGCCTTTGCAACACCGGCTGCAACCGTACCAACACCCGCCTCAGAAACCAGCTTTACGGAAATATCCGCATATTTATTGGCGTTTTTCAGGTCATAGATCAATTCTGCCAGATCCTCGATAGAGTAGATATCATGATGTGGCGGCGGAGAGATCAGGCTGACTCCCGGTGTGGAATGACGGGTTTTTGCGATCCACGGATATACCTTCTTTGCAGGAAGATGTCCGCCCTCACCCGGCTTTGCACCCTGTGCCATCTTGATCTGGATCTCTCTTGCGGAAACCAGATAACGGCTGGTAACACCGAAACGTCCGCTGGCTACCTGTTTGATCGCAGAGCAGCGGTCATTGTCTGTTCCTGCTGAATCCAGACGCTCATCACTTTCACCACCCTCACCGGTATTGGATTTTCCATGGAGATGGTTCATGGCAATAGCCAATGTCTCATGTGCTTCCTGGGAAATAGAACCGTAGGACATGGCACCTGTCT
The DNA here is from genome assembly GCF_003184505.1 of Blautia sp. BCRC 81119. Lineage (NCBI taxonomy): Bacteria > Bacillati > Bacillota > Clostridia > Lachnospirales > Lachnospiraceae > Blautia > Blautia sp. BCRC 81119. Next base: position 156,719 of record NZ_QJHD01000001.1, read on the forward strand.
TAAATCGTTTTACAATATCCTCAACACTCTCAACCTGGTCGATGGGAATAGGCTCCTTGGCAAACTTAAAGTCCAGAAGGCCTCTTAAGTTTCCATGACCCTCGTCATCTACCAGCTTTGTATATTCCTTGAACATCTCATAGCTGCCCTGTTTTGTGGACTGCTGGAGAAGATGGATGGTACGCGGATTATATTTGTGCTCCTCGCCCTGGCTTCTCATCTTATGGGCACCTACGCTGTCCAGAGTAAGATCTGTGGCAAGTCCAAGGGGATCAAATGCCTCAGAATGAAGTTTTTCTACATTATCCTCGATATCTTCCAGTGTGATTCCACCTACACGACTTACGGTTCCTGTAAAGTAACGATCGATCACATCCTGGGAAATTCCGATTGCCTCAAAGATCTGAGATCCCTGATAGGACTGGATAGTGGAAATACCCATCTTGGAAGCGATCTTTACGATACCGCTGATCACTGCATGATTGTAATCATCAACGGCTGCGTAATAGTCCTTATCCAGCATATGTGTATCGATCAGCTCATGGATCGTATCCAGTGCCAGATACGGATTGACTGCACTTGCACCATATCCGAGGAGTGTTGCGAAATGATGTACCTCTCTCGGCTCACCGGACTCCAGGATCAGGGCAAGGGAAGTGCTCTTCTTTGTTTTTACAAGATGCTGATGTACTGCGGAAACTGCCAGCAGGGACGGAATCGGCATATGGTTCTCATCCACACCGCGGTCAGAAAGGACCAGGATGTTTGCTCCCTCACGGAAGGCTTTGTCTACCTCTACGAACAGACGGTCAATGGCACGTTCAAGCTTTGTGCTCTTATAATATAATGTGGAAATAGTCACAACCTTGAAGCCGTCCTTTTTCATATTCTTGATCTTCAGCATATCGGTGTTGGTCAGGATCGGATTGTTGATCTTCAGCACCTGACAGTTCTCCGGCTTCTGGATCAGAAGATTTCCGTCTTTGCCTACATATACACTTGTAGAAGTAACGATCTCCTCACGGATCGCATCGATCGGCGGGTTTGTTACCTGTGCAAAAAGCTGCTTGAAATAATCGAACAACGGATAATGTTCCTTGGAAAATACTGCAAGGGGAGTATCATGTCCCATGGCTCCGATGCTTTCTGCGCCGTTTAATGCCATGTTTCGGATCGAAGTACGGTACTGCTCATAAGTATATCCGAAGGCTTTCTGAAGGCGTGCTCTCTCCTCCGGAGTGTATTCGACAACTCTCTGATTCGGGATCTTGATATCACGAAGCTGTACCAAATTGCTGTCCAGCCACTCACCATAAGGCTGTTTTTTCGCATATTTTTCTTTGAGCTCATTGTCATCAATGACACGACCCTGAACGGTATCAACCAGAAGCATTTTTCCCGGATGAAGACGTTCTTTTAATACGATCTTCTCCTCATCCACAGGAAGAACACCAACCTCGGAGGAAAGGATCATATAGCCATCCGATGTGATATAGTATCTGGATGGACGAAGACCGTTTCTGTCAAGAACCGCTCCCATCACATCACCATCTGAGAACAGAATGGACGCAGGACCGTCCCATGGCTCCATCATAGTCGCATAGTACTGATAAAAATCTCTCTTCTCCTGAGAAATCGTATCGTTGTTTGCCCATGGCTCCGGAATCGTGATCATCACTGCAAGTGGAAGATCCATTCCACTCATAACCAGGAATTCCAGGGTATTGTCAAGCATTGCAGAGTCAGAACCATTGCGGTTAACTACAGGAAGGACCTTGTGAAGCTCATCCTTCAGATACGGAGACTCCATGTTTTCCTCACGTGCAAGCATCTTATCGGCGTTTCCGCGGATCGTGTTGATCTCACCGTTATGTACGATGAAACGGTTCGGATGTGCTCTCTCCCAGCTTGGATTCGTGTTGGTACTGAAACGGGAATGTACCACTGCAATGGCAGACTCGTAATCCTGGCTCTGAAGATCGCCAAAGAAGGTACGGAGCTGTCCTACCAGGAACATACCTTTGTATACGATGGTACGGCTGTTCATGGAAACTACGTAAGTATTATCATTACTCTGCTCAAATTCACGACGTGCGATGTAAAGCATACGGTCAAAGGCAAGACCTTTTTCCACATCCTCCGGCTTTTTAACAAATGCCTGCATAATGCACGGCATGCACTCTTTCGCTTTATGACCAAGAACCTCCGGGAAGACCGGTACTGTACGCCATCCAAGAAGTTCCAGCCCCTCTTTTTCCACGATGATCTCGAACATCTTCTTTGCCTGAGCACGTTTGATCTCCTGCTGTGGGAAAAAGAGCTGGGCTACACCGTATTCTCTCTCTCCGCCGATATCAAAGCCTTCTTTTTTACAAACCTTCTTAAAAAATTTGTGGGAGATCTGAAGAAGGATACCGACACCATCACCGGTTTTTCCTTCTGCATCCTTACCAGCACGATGCTCAAGATTCTCTACGATCTTAAGAGCATTGGCAACTGTATCATGTGTTTTCTTTCCTTTTATATTAACAACGGCTCCGATACCGCAGTTATCATGTTCAAATTCAGGGCGGTAGAGGCCCTGCTGCTGATTTGCTACTTCTCTCATTTTTCTCATCCTTTCATTGCAGCTTCTTCTGCCGTCTTTTTATCAACTGCTGCCTGCACAAATCCACGGAACAGTGGATGTGCATGATTTGGCCTGGATTTAAATTCCGGATGTCCCTGTGTTCCCACAAAGAACGGATGTCCGGCAATTTCGATCATCTCAACAATGTGAGCATCCGGGGATGTTCCTACAATGGACATTCCCTTTTCGTCCAGTTCCTTACGAAATGCGTTGTTTACCTCATAACGATGTCTGTGACGTTCCTGGATCTCTTTCTTTCCAAAAAGCTCATAGGATCTGGAGCCTTCTGCAAGCACACACGGATAGCTCCCAAGACGAAGAGTTCCTCCAAGATCTTCCACATCCTCCTGATCCGGCATCAGAGCAATGACCGGATGTGTTGTTTCCGGTGCCAGCTCAATACTGTTGGCATCTTCATATCCAAGCACATGGCGGGCAAATTCCACAATAGCCATCTGCATTCCCAGGCAGATCCCAAGGTATGGGATCTTATGAACTCTTGCATACTGTGCCGCAAGGATCATTCCTTCTGTACCACGGTTTCCGAATCCTCCCGGAACCAGGATTCCATCTACAGAATGGAGAGTCTGATCCAGATTTTTTTCATTGAGTTCTTCGGAGTCCACCCAGGTGATATCAACCTTTGCACGGCAAGAGATCCCGCCATGCTTCAGTGCTTCCACAACACTCAGGTATGCATCATGAAGCTGTGTATATTTACCAACCATGGCGATTTTCACAGTTTTATCCGGGTGGCGGAGATTTTCTACCATATTTTCCCAGTCTGTAAGATCTGGTTTGCGATTCTCCAGTCTTAAGCTCTGCAGTACTACGTCTGCAAGCTTTTCTCTCTCCATTGCAAGAGGAGCTTCATATAAATATTCCACATCCAGATTCTGAAGCACATTGCTTACAGGCACATTACAGAACAGGGCAATCTTTCCACGGATATCCTCGGTAAGAGGATACTCACTTCTGCATACCAGGACATCCGGCTGGATTCCCATTCCCTGAAGTTCTTTTACACTGGCCTGGGTGGGTTTGGTCTTCATCTCTCCGGAAGCACGGAGATACGGGATCAGAGTTACATGGATAAGGATCGCATTGTCATGTCCCACATCATGCTGGAACTGACGGATGGATTCCAGGAACGGCTGGCTCTCAATATCACCGACTGTACCACCAACCTCGATGATGGCAATTCTGTCTTCGTCTGCGGATTTTGCTCTGTAAAAACGGCTCTTGATCTCATTGGTAATATGCGGGATCACCTGAACGGTACCTCCGCCGAAATCACCATGACGCTCTTTCTGAAGAACAGACCAGTAAATCTTACCGGTTGTCACATTGGAATTTTTGTCAAGGCTTTCATCAATGAAACGCTCATAATGTCCAAGGTCAAGGTCAGTCTCTGTACCGTCATCCGTTACAAAAACCTCTCCATGCTGAATGGGATTCATAGTTCCCGGGTCAATATTAATGTAGGGATCAAATTTCTGCATGGTCACCTGATACCCTCTGGCTTTCAGAAGGCGCCCAAGAGACGCTGCGGTAATTCCTTTTCCCAGACCTGAAACAACTCCACCTGTTACAAAAACATACTTTACTGCCATCTTCGATTTCCTCCTCCATTTTGTGTCCCACAACAAAAAGGCGTCCGGAACAGATTTCAAGGGGTGAGAATTCCCCTGTGGTATCCGTTCCTGACGCCTTTGTCAGTTATCTTTCATATAAAATATGGTTTACTATAAACTATTTTTTTTTATTTGTCAATAACTGATTTTTCATATAGTCTGCGGAATTTCTTCCTATGAAATGGATGTAAAGAAAAAACAGACGCCTGCTGAGGATTTCAAACTGATCTCCTGTCTCTGCAGTCACGTCTGCCTTTTCTTGTTATGTCTTTCATATCTTGTCTGTCTCTGCACTGTCTGTCAGGCAACTGCATATTTCTGAAGGAAACGATCAAACTCATGATCCTCGCCATGACAGGTTACTGTAAGAACTCTGGTCAGATCCATGCTGAGGATTCCAAGAATAGATTTTGCATCAATTAAAATTCTGTTATATGAAATATCTACATCAAAATCACATTTACTTGCAGCCTTAACAAATTCTTTAACATCCTCTGTCGCATTCAATCTAATTTTTTTAGACATAAATATCATCCTCTCTTTTATCTCGGCAAAAAACCGGCCTTTTTTCGGCCTTGCTGTTTTCCTGTATATTCCAGACCAGCGGCCTTTTTTCATCTGGCTGTTCCACATTATGTCTCATGTTGTCAGATTTGTCAAGTTGATGTTTTTTATCGTTTTTAAGAGTCTTTCTATAAAAACCCGGATTTTATATGACAAAATCCGGGTTTTTTATATATTTATTGTGCAGTTTTTACATTTTCGTTTTTCAATCCATTATTTTTTACTGTGAGATTAATTCCACATAGTTCATTAATCCTGTTTGATTTCTGCCGGTATTTCCATCGGATAATTGCCATCAAAACATGCTTTACACAGCGGAAGTCCACCTGCCATGCCTTCCAGATAATCGATCTGCATATAACCCAGGGAGTCTGCACCGATCATCTTACGGATTTCTTCCGTGCTGTGCTGTGCTGCGATGAGCTGGTCATTGGACGGCACATCGGTACCAAAATAACAGGGATGTAAAAATGGCGGGGAGCTGATACGTACATGGACTTCTTTTGCTCCTGCTTCTTTCAGCATGTGGATCAGATTGGCAATGGTAGTTCCGCGGACAATGGAATCATCCACCAGAACGATTCTCTTCCCCTTCACCACGGATTCCAGAACGCTCAGCTTCAGATGGACACTGGACTCTCTCTCCTGCTGTGTAGGCTTGATAAAAGTTCTTCCAATATAACTGTTTTTATAGAACGCAAAGCCAAACGGGATTCCGGATTCCTCAGAATAGCCTTTTGCTGCCGGAAGTCCGGATTCCGGTACACCGGTCACCAGGTCCGCTTCTACCGGATAGGATTTTGCAAGAGATTTTCCTCCACGGATCCTTGCATCATAGATTTTCACGCCATCCATGGTGCTGTCCAGTCTTGCAAAATAAATATATTCAAAAACACAATGAGCATGCTTTTTCTTCTCAGTCAGTTTACTGGATTTCAGTCCGTTCTTGGTGATCGTGACGATCTCACCCGGTTCAATATCACGGATAAATTCCGCTCCTACAGATGTCAGCGCGCAGCTTTCAGATGCAAGGACATAGGCATTATCTCTTTTTCCAAGACAGAGGGGTTTCAGTCCGTAAGGATCACGGGCACCGATCAGCTTCCGGGGGCTCATGATCACAAGAGCATATCCTCCGCGGATCTTCTCTACGGTTTTATGTACTGCTTCCTCTACAGTGGCAGAATGCACACGTTCTCTTGCGATATGGAACGCGATAACCTCTGAGTCGGTAGTTGTATGGAAAATTGCGCCGGTCTGGATCAGCTCCCATTTCAGAGCTTCTGTATTAACCAGATTTCCGTTGTGCGCAAGTGCCAGACTTCCCTTGATATAAGAAAGTACCAGCGGCTGTGCATTCTCTGCGACAGATTCTCCGGTGGTGGAATAACGAACATGTCCGATTCCGATATCACCATTCATATTATGTACAACATCTTTTCGCAAAACTTCGCTTACCAGTCCGAGATCTTTATGGAACTGTACGTTTCCTCTTTCTCCGTCCGTCCTTGAAACGGCCATTCCGCAGGACTCCTGTCCCCTGTGCTGCAGCGAGGTAAGACCATAATAAATAGATGGTGCAATATTCCCTCCATCCAGATCATAAATCCCGAATACGCCACATTCTTCCTTTACTCCTGACATATTTTCCTCCATCTGTTCTTTCCGTATTGTACATCTTTGTCACTGGTCAAAAAGCTTCTTTTGCCTCGATCACTTATAGCGATCGCTGACTTTTCGACTGTATAACTACGATATCAGATTATAATAAAAGGACAAGATTTGTCAACCCCGCCTATTTTCCGACAGTCCGATCGCCCTGGTCGATTTTTTAGATTTTTTCAAAAAAGTTCTTGACAATATTTTATTTTGGTGTATACTGCAACACATAAAGCAAAGGCGCTTTGGATACGGCAGGTATCTGAAGCGCTTTTTTTGTTTTCCGGTCCGTTTATACCCGGTTCTTCCGGCAACGGTCCTTATAAAATAATTAAAAATTATAATGAATGAGTGAAATCGAAAGGAGTGTACCTATATGGCACAGAGTATCCCTGAAATGTATGGCAGCCTTGTATTCAATGACAAAGTGATGCGAAGCAAACTGCCAAAGGACATGTACAAAGCATTAAAGAAAACAATTGAAAACGGAACTCATCTGGAACTGGACGTTGCAAATTCCGTAGCAGTTGCCATGAAAGAATGGGCTACTGAAAACGGTGCGACACATTACACACACTGGTTCCAGCCGATGACAAACGTAACTGCTGAGAAGCATGACAGCTTCATCTCCCCTACAGGTGACGGACAGGTGATCATGGATTTCTCCGGTAAAGAGCTGGTAAAAGGTGAGCCGGATGCATCCAGCTTCCCGTCAGGCGGACTTCGTGCTACTTTTGAAGCAAGAGGATATACAGCATGGGATCCTACTTCACCTGCATTCATTAAAGATAAAACTCTTTACATTCCTACTGCATTCTGTTCCTACAGCGGAGAGGCACTGGATAAGAAAACTCCTCTTCTTCGTTCCATGGATGTTCTGAACAAAGAAGCGGTTCGTATTCTTCACATCCTCGGAAACAAAGAGGTCCGTCACATCGACACAACCGTAGGACCTGAGCAGGAATATTTCCTGGTTGACAAGGATCTTTACAAAAAGAGAAAAGACCTGATCTTCTGCGGCCGTACTCTTCTGGGCGCTTCTGCACCAAAAGGACAGGAAATGGAAGATCATTACTTCGGAGCCCTGAAGCCTCGCGTTGCTGCTTACATGCATGATCTTGACGAAGAGCTTTGGAAGCTTGGCATTCCAGCAAAAACAAAACATAACGAGGTTGCTCCTGCACAGCACGAACTGGCTCCTGTATTTGATACCACAAATGTTGCTGTTGACCACAACCAGCTGACCATGGAGATCATGAAGAAGGTTGCCGACAAGCACAACATGGTCTGCCTCCTTCACGAGAAACCATTTGAGGGAATCAACGGAAGCGGTAAACACAACAACTGGTCCATGAGCACAGACACAGGTGTAAACCTTCTTGATCCAGGAAAAACACCGGCAGAAAATACACAGTTCCTGGTATTCCTGGTAGCTGTCATCAAAGCCGTTGACGATTATGCTGATCTTCTCCGCGTATCCGTTGCAAGCGCCGGAAATGATCATCGTCTTGGAGCAAACGAGGCACCGCCTGCAATCGTATCCATCTTCCTTGGAGATGAGCTAACAGACGTACTGAAATCTATTGAAAACGATACCTTCTTCAGCAATAAGCATGCGGTACAGATGGATATCGGAGCAAAGGTACTTCCGCACTTCATAAAGGATACCACAGACAGAAACCGTACTTCACCATTTGCATTTACCGGAAACAAATTTGAGTTCCGTATGCTTGGTTCTGCAGCATCTGTCGCAAACCCGAACATCGTACTGAATACCGCTGTTGCAGAGGTTCTTGCAGAATTCAGCGCAGCTCTTAAGGATGTTCCGGAAGAAGAAATGGAAAACGCAGTACATGCACTTCTTAAGAAGACCATTGAAGAGCATAAACGCATCATCTTTAACGGAAACGGATATACAGACGAATGGGTTGAAGAAGCTGAGAAACGTGGTCTCTACAATCTGAAAACAACTCCGGATGCACTTCCGCATTTCATTGCTGAGAAGAACATTGCGCTGTTTACAAAGCATGGCATTTTTACAAAGGAAGAGCTTTTCTCCCGTTACGAGATCTGGCTTGAGAACTATTACAAGACCATCAACATCGAGTCCAACACTCTGGCTGAGATGATCCAGAAGCAGGTAATTCCTTCTGTATATACATATGTTGAAAAGCTTGCAGATACTGCAGCTGCAAAGAAATCCGTAGTAGCTGATATTTCTGTAGCAAGTGAAGCTGCTCTGATCTCCAAACTGAGTACACTTGCAGACACCATGGCAAAAGATCTGGAAACTCTGAAAGCAGATACAGCAAAAGCTCTTGCTTCTTCTGACGATGTACTTGCATGCTCCAAGGCTTATCAGGAAACTGTTCTGGAAGACATGGAAACTTTAAGAAAATCTGCAGATGAGGCAGAGGCTCTGATCCCGGATGAGTTACTTCCTTATCCGACCTACGACGAGCTGTTATTCTCCATCTGATCACGGATATCAGATAACAATTTCATACGGTAAATACAGGGGATATCCCTTATGAACTCTACTTCATAATTCATTATCGATTTCCTCATCCATTAATCACACGATACAGATATCCCCTGTTTTACATATACTAATTTTGATTTCGTAAAGGCGCGGAAGAGAATTTCCTCTCTCCTGCGCTTTTTCGTTATACTGATACTGGATAAATTCCATCTGTTTTTTTGTCCGGTATTACAAAAATTCTTTCTATACATAATAGGAAAGAAAAAAATTGGGAAAGGGAGTGTTACTATGTATTCTTCAGTAAACACAACTTGGGTCCTCGTCGGTGCAGCACTGGTCTTCTTCATGCAGGCTGGATTTGCAATGGTCGAAACAGGATTCACAAGAGCAAAAAACGCAGGAAATATCATCATGAAAAACCTGATGGACTTCTGTATCGGTACACCGGTCTTCTGGCTGGTTGGATTTGGCATCATGTTCGGTGCAGGAAACGGTTTCTTCGGCAAGATTGGCGGAATCGCCTCAGAGGCAAACTACGGAAACGCAATGCTTCCAGATGGAGTTCCTTTCTGGGCATTTCTCATCTTCCAGACTGTATTCTGTGCTACTTCTGCTACCATCGTATCCGGTGCCATGGCAGAGCGTACTAAATTCATCTCCTACTGTATCTACAGTTTACTGATCAGTCTCGTTGTATATCCGGTATCCGGTCACTGGATCTGGGGCGGCGGCTTTATCAGCCAGATGGGATTTCATGATTTCGCAGGTTCCTGTGCCGTTCACATGGTTGGTGGTGTTGCTGCACTGATCGGTGCCATCATCCTCGGACCTCGTATCGGAAAATATTCCAAATCCGGTAAATCCAGAGCGATCCCGGGACATAACCTTACGGTTGGTGCACTTGGTGTATTCATTCTCTGGTTCTGCTGGTTCGGTTTCAACGGTGCATCTACTGTCAGCATGGAAGGCGATGCCATTGTAAGCGCCGGAAAGATCTTCGTAACAACAAACCTTGCAGCTGCTGTTGCTACTGTAACAGTTATGCTGATCACATGGATCCGCTACAAAAAACCGGATGTTTCCATGTCCCTGAACGGTTCTCTTGCAGGACTGGTAGCCATCACAGCAGGCTGTGATACCGTATCTCCTACATCTGCAGCTATCATCGGAATCCTCTCCGGATTCATTGTAGTATTTGGTATTGAATTTGTTGATAAAGTTCTCAAAATTGATGACCCGGTTGGTGCTGTTGGCGTTCACGGTCTTAACGGTGCTTTCGGAACTCTTGCTGTCGGTCTTTTCTCCGACGGTGCAGGTACCGAATGGAAAGGTCTTCTCACAGGCGGTGGTTTCCATGGCTTCGGTGTTCAGTTTATTGGTATGGTTATCACCATCGCATGGGTTGCTATTACTATGACAATTATCTTCCAGGTGATCAAACACACCATCGGTCTTCGTGTTTCCGCTGAGGAAGAGATCGCAGGTCTGGATATGAAAGAGCATGGCCTCGCAAGTGCATACGATGGATTCTTTGTACAGGATACCATGACAAAGGCTCCGACTCCAATGGGAACTTCCGTAAAAGCCCCTGTTGTAAAACATGCTCCTTCTGCTCCTGCTGAATCTGTTCCTGAAATTCCTGCAGACGGCGTACACAAACTGACAAAGGTTGTTATCATCACACGTCAGAACAAGCTTGATGAGTTTATGCAGGCTATGAACGAGATCGGCGTAACCGGTATCACTATCACAAACGTTATGGGCTGTGGTGTTCAGAAGGGTGCTCCAACCTACTATCGTGGTGTTGAGGTTGACATGAACCTCCGTCCGAAGGTTAAGATCGAGATCGTTGTAAGTCTTGTACCGGTTCAGAAGGTTATTGATACTGCAAAAGAAGTTCTTCATACCGGTCAGATCGGTGATGGTAAGGTCTTCGTTTACGATATCGAAAACGTTGTCAAGATCCGTACCGGCGAGGAAGGCTTCCTGGCTCTGCAGGATACAGACGCATGATTCTCTTATGAGAGGAACAGATAAAATCTTCTACGCAATATAAACCAAATAAAAGCCAAAAAGATCCGGAACATTATTCCTTAAATGTTCCGGATCTTTTCATATTTTTTTTATTCTCTTCTCAGTCTCGGCAGATTCCACCGGTAATGTGCCGCCAGGTACCGGATCAGGATCACTACTACCGTTCCGATCACCATGGCCGGCACTCCGCCCCACAGCCTGTATATCCAAACACAGGCAATGGCCCCTACAATAGACGCACAGGCATAAATATGGCGCACAAAAATATACGGCGGTACTCCTGCCATCATATCACGGATAAGGCCGCCTCCAACTCCTGTGACAGTTCCAAGAAATACAAGAAAAAATGTTCTTTCCATATACCCCTGGGAAATCCCCTTATCAACCCCCATGACAGTAAACACACCAAGGCCAACCGTATCCATCACCAGCATCACCTTATCATAGACCAGCCGGTTCCCGCCTTCCAAAAGCTCCTGCTTCCAGTACATCACTGCAAAAACAATACAGGACGTCACGGTTGCCACAATGGTATACAGCGGATCCTGAAACATCCCCGGCGGCACGATTCCCAGGATAATATCCCTGGTAGCTCCTCCGCCCACTGCAGTCACCACTCCAAGAACGCAGACCCCGAAAATATCCATTCCTCTCTGCGCCCCCACCATAGCTCCGGAAGCAGCAAACGCAATAGTTCCTGCCATCTCCAGCATAAATGTAAACATACTCTGATAATCCATTTCCCCCTCCATGCATATCAAGCCGTATTTTTTCTCACCCTCATATCTGCATCCTGTTTTCCCTGTCTGCACATTTCCACAAGGTGCACATTTCCGCAGGGTGCAAGAAGGAACCCTGCCATGCAGGATTCCTTCTCCTATTTTCGTGGTCACTATATTTTCATATTAACAGAATTTTCTCATTCTGTATATCTTTTCTTTTTATATCTGACTTCTGCTATTCTGCTTCGATCAGAAATCCTCGCCGTTTCAGCATATCCTGGATCATATCCAGGATTTCCTCGGATTCTGCTTCTACTTTATGATAATGATAATCCGATGTGATATTCTTCAGAGGACTGGACTTGCCGCTTCGGATATCCTCCATAAAATTCTCAACCTGGCGCCTGGAGCTGATATTCAGTTCTGCCTCGATATGTCCGTAAACTCTGTGATTCACCATTACGTTGATCACTTTTCCGCCAAGATCCACAATCCCGCAGAGCTCGTTTTCCAAATCCGCATCTGTATGATGCACCTTGAATATCCGGCTCACAGTATGGGGAGCAGTAAAAATATATCCTCTATTGGTGGAGATCACGTCATTCCCCTCCGCGCGTATCAGCGCAATATCCTGCACGATCACCTGTCTGCTGACCTGAAATGTTCTGGCCAGAGCACTTCCTGAGACCGGCCGTTCACTGTTTTTAATTTGATCCATGATCGCTGTCCTGCGTTCTGAACCAGTCATTTAAGTTCCCCTTTCCTGGCTGTGCCTGTACTTTTTGTTCCGATACCGCTCTCCTTCATTCTCGCGATCTCTCCAACCCGGCCCGACATCATCTGCTATGCCTCTGCTTCCGGCAATTCACGCTTCTTTTCTGATATTCGGGGTATTTCCTGTCACAGCACTCGGTATTCTGTAAAATCCTGCATTTTTCAGGAAAGCGGATGAAGATTCTTAAGCGAAATATCAAGGATCGGTGCAGAATGCGTTAATGCACCACTTGATACATAGTCTACACCAACAGCCCTGATCTTTGCAATGTTTTCTTTTGTAACATTTCCAGAACATTCAGTTTTTGCTCTTCCATCGATCAGCTGCACCGCCTCTTTCATCATCTCCGGAGTCATGTTATCAAGCATGATGATATCTGCGCCGGCCTCAACAGCTTCTTTTACCTGATCAAGAGTTTCTACCTCAACTTCGATCTTGCGGACAAAAGGAGCGTACTCCTGCGCCATTTTTACAGCATTCGCAACGCTTCCTGCTGCTCCGATGTGATTGTCTTTCAAAAGAACTCCATCTGAAAGATTATATCTGTGGTTCTGTCCGCCGCCTACACGAACAGCATATTTCTCAAAAATACGCATATTCGGCGTCGTTTTTCTGGTATCCAGCAATGTGATCCCTGTTCCTTCAAGAAGTGATGCAACCGAATGTGTATAGGTTGCGATCCCGCTCATTCTCTGAAGATAATTCAGCGCCACACGCTCGCCGGAAAGAAGCACCCGGATATCTCCTGTAACTTTTCCCATTTTCTGACCTTTTTTTACTTCATCGCCATCCTTGCAGAACAGCTCCACTTTTGTGTCAGCATCCAGAAGCGTAAATACACGGCTGAAGATTTCCAGTCCCGCAATGATTCCATCCTCTTTACAGATCAGATCTACCTCTCCCGGAACTGCTTCTTTCATAACAGAGTTTGTGGTAACGTCTTCGCTTGAAATATCTTCCTTTAAAGCCTCCAGGATCAGGTGATCTACCTGAAGTGTCATTGTGATCTTATTCATTTTACAATACCTGCTCTTTCTTAATTATCACAGCAGCCCTGTTCTCCAAAGCAAGGCTGCTCCTGTCTTTCATAATACGGATATTTATATTCCGGCTGCATTTATGCCGCACCTGCAGCACTTTTCTTTTCTGCTGAGATTGCTTTGGCTGCACGTTTTGCAAATACAAGGCTCTCCAGCAGGGAATTACTTGCCAGTCTGTTCGCGCCATGTACACCGTTGCAGCTGGTTTCTCCCACTGCATAAAGCTGGTCCATGCTGGTCTTGCTGTTAGAATCCACCCAGATACCGCCCATGAAATAATGCTGAGCAGGAACAACAGGGATGCATTCTTTTGTCACATCATAGCCTTCTTCCAGACACCTCTGATAAATATTCGGAAAATGATTCAGGATCGTATCTTTATCAATATTTTCCATGGAAAGCCATACATGGTCTGTTCCTTCTTTTTTCATTTCTTCCCGGATCGCATTTGTTACTACATCTCTTGGAAGAAGTTCATTGACAAAACGCTCTTTTTTGCTGTTATAAAGTACTGCACCTTCTCCTCGAACCGATTCTGAGATCAGGAATCTGCGGCCCGGTCTCTTGGAATACAGCGTTGTCGGATGAATCTGCACATAATCCAGATGTTCCAGACGCACATTGTGTTTTTTTGCAATATCAAGAGCATCCCCTGTAAGATGCGGATAGTTGGTGGAATGCGCATATCTTCCTCCGATCCCGCCGCTGGCCAGGATCGTATCCTGTGCATAAATCTCTACCTGGATCTCTCCGCCCGGCTGGATCTCTTCCTGGGTTTTCACTGCTTTTCCGGCTTCCATAGCTTCAAGACGTGCCCTGTTCGCTTCTGCGGAAACTGCCTTCAGGCCTGTACATTTGCCATTTTCCACAAGAATATCCTGCATGGTAGTATATTCCAGAATTGTTACATTTTCAAGCTTCAGGACCTGCTGGAGCAGTTTTTCGGAAATTTCTTTTCCTGTGATATCCTCATGATAAAGGATCCTCGGTCTGGAATGTGCACCTTCTCTTGTATAGGCAAAATCATCTCCATCCATCTTAAAATCCACGCCATATCCGACAAGATCATTAATGATATCTCTGGAGCCTCGGATCATAATGTCTACCGACTCTTTTCTGTTTTCGTAATGTCCTGCCTTCATGGTGTCTTCAAAATAGCTGTCGTAATCGTTTTCATCACGAAGCACACAGATTCCCCCCTGCGCCAGGAAAGAATCACTACTCCTCATATCCTCTTTTGTGATGATCACGATCTTTTTGTCCCGCGGAAGCTTCAAGGCACTGAACATACCTGCAACACCTGTTCCCACGATCACTACGTCTGTTTTAATTCTCATTGCTTTTCGCCTCTCTGTCTTGATTTCTCTTTTCAGCCAACTCAGACAAATCTTTTATACAAATGTGTTTTATTTATTTTGCCAGTTCTAGCATCCGCTCCAGCGGCCTCTTCGCATTTTCACGTGTCTCGTCTGTTACATGAACCTCATTCTCCCCGGTTTTCAGAACGTGGAGAACTTTTTCCAGAAATACTTTTTTCATGTTTTTGCAAACCGGTACGGTTTCTGTGAAGTAGAATTTTTTATCCGGGCAGGTAGTTTCCAGCTTGTACTGAACGCCACATTCTGTGCAGATGATAAACTCTTTATTGTCACTTTCCTGTGCATATTTAATGATTCCGGATGTGCTTCCGATGTAATCAGCCTGTTTCAGAACTGTCTGAGGACATTCCGGATGTGCCAGAACCAGTGCATCCGGGTGCGCTTCTTTTGCTGCTTTTACTTCTTCCGGATCCATAAATTCATGGACAATACAGAAACCTTCGTTATAAATAAAGTTCTTCTCAGGAACCTGTTCTGCAATAAAATGTGCAAGATTTCTGTCCGGGATAAAAAAGATGTTTTTGTTCGGAAGCGCTTTTACGATCTTTACTGCATTTGCGGAAGTAACACATACATCAGAAAGCTCCTTCAATGCTGCTGTGGAATTAATGTAACAGACAACTGCCACATCGTCATACTCCTCTCGCACCTTGCGGATGCCTTCTTCTGTTGCCATATGAGCCATCGGACAGTCTGCATCCATGGCAGGCATCAGAACAGTTTTATCCGGACTTAAGATCTTGGCACTCTCTCCCATAAATCCTACTCCACAGAACACGATCGTCTTCTCTTTTGCGCTGGCTGCGATCTTGCTAAGATAAAAGGAATCTCCTATATAGTCAGCTACATCCTGCACTTCGGGACGCACGTAGTAGTGTGCAAGGATGATGGCATCTTTTTCTTTTTTTAATTTCTGGATTTCTTCTGCAACTGTCATTATCTTTCACCTTTCCTGCAGGATTTCTTTTTTGAGTTCCTGCTTTTGCTTTCTAGTACAGCGAATATTAAGTAACCGCCATATTGACTTGTCTGATTTCTTCATCTGCTGCGTCAATATAGCAGAAACTTAATTTTCGCTGTACTAGTCTTTATTATGCAGATGCTTCTGATCTGCTTTTTTATTATCATGTAACTTTTTTCAAAACATCTTACACATAATACCACAGTCCTTTACATGTGACAAGACAGTTGTTTGATATATGTAAAGTTTTTTTGTAAAGAAAGACATCAAAAAACACGGTTTCCACAATGAAACTTTCATCCTGGAAACCGTGTTTCTGCACACATTCATTATTTTATCAGTCTTATTCACCGTTCTGCGTACTGTCAGCTGCTCATTTATTACAGTTTTCTTTCTGATCTGCCGCAATCACCCGATCATTTCCCCAGCAGTTCTCTCTCAATCCTCTCTCTTGCTTCCGGTGCCTGCTTATCCATCTTTTCCGGAAAACCAAACATGGAAACGCAGGCAATGTTATCGCCGCCGGCTTTCGGTGCATCCGGTTTCAGCTGCTTGCTGGCAAAATCCATTTCTCTCAATGTTTCAAAAATACCATCAAAATCCACATCACCCTCACCCATTGCAAGATGCTGATGCACCGTCACATCCGCTTTTCCACGGCCATTCAGCCACGGCGGATTTAAAATGTATCTGCAGTCCATGGTCTGGTTAAAGGTATCCGCAAAAAGTACATGGGTCAGTTCATCTCCCGCATATTTCAGCATGGACCGCACATCTCCTTTGCCCTCATCGTAGAAGAAGCCATGAGGAGAAGAATACACATAACCAAGGTTTGGAGAACGGAAGGATTTCACCATATCACAGGTCTCATTATTCAGCTCACAGAAATCATAAGGATGAGACTGGATCTCCACACGGATACCCTCACGCTCGATCAGCGGAAGCAATTCCTCCATGGATCTAAACCACATTCCATTGCAGATTTCCTGCTGGTTCGGATCACCCGAAAGTTCTGTATTGATAACCTTCACTCCCATATCTCCGGCGATCTGGATCATTCGTTTCCAGTTTGCAACTGCAAACTGTCTCTGTTCCTCCGTCGGACCAGACCAGCGATACACCACGATAAAGGACGAAATCTCAACGCCAGTCTCTTTAAGAGCCTGTCTGTATTCCTGTTCACATTCTTTTGAAAATAACGGATGCTTATAGAACGGATTGATCCTCGGATGCGGAGACTGTTCAATATATTTATATCCCCAGTCCGCCACCTGATGGACCATACGGTTGATATCCATCTGTTTCGCAAGAACATCTACGTCAAATGCAATCTTCATGATGCATTCCCTCCTTTTTCCTCTTCTTTATTCCGGATATAATCCAGGATCAGGCTGGCCGCTCCGGCTACACCTGTTTTGGATACATTGATCACCATATCGTAATAATGGGGATCGTCTCTGCGGATTCCGGTAAACTTCTCATAATATTCATTTCGGATCTGATCACGTTTCTTCAGTTCTCCAAGAGACTGGCCTTTATAATATTCCTGGCCCTCTTTTTCCCGGTAAGCATCATCTGCATAAACGAAAAAGCTGTATGTATGCGGCTCTCCACGAAGCACATAGTTGGCACATCTTCCCAGGAATACACCTGGTCTTCTCTCAGAAAGCTCACGAATGATCCGGCTCTGCACCTCAAACATCTGAACACCTGTATAATCTGCTGCCGCACCTGCCGATGAATGTCCATACGGGGAAAATGTAAGCTCAGAATCCTCATAATTGTAGGAATCCAGATACTGCCTTACACTTTCCAGATCTGCTTTTTCCATACCGAACTTTTCTGCCATAAGACAGATGATCTGGCGATCATAAACCTTGCAGTCCAGTGCTTTTGCAACACCCTCGGCAATCTTTCTTCCACTGCTGCCATACAGTCTTCCAATTGCCACGTTGATCCGGTTTCCGGAAGCTTCCGGTAACGGCATGGACTGGATCTCGCCCGGCACAGAGCCGCTTTCCTCTCCCGATTCTCGCTGGATCAGTTCACGCATCATTTTGTCATAAACTTTGTCCAGCTGGTAGCATGCTGCGATCACAAACATCACTACCCAGATTGCTATCGGAACATACAGATAAAATCCCTTGATCACGCGGATTGCCTCTGCAGACTGCTCTGCCGCTGTCGCCTTTGTTCCGTCAAAGTATGCCGCCGAAAGAATTCCTCCCATAATAGCAGAAGTCAGTCCGGAACCGGCTTTCTGACCCATGCTCATAGATGAGAACATCAGACCCTCCACACGCTTGCCTGTTTTCCACTGGCCATACTCAATAGCATCGCTTGGAAGAGAATACTGCACACCATAGAATGGGGCGATTCCGATACCTCTCATGATACAGGTTACAACACCAAGCGAAACACTGGTAATATTCATCAGGAACAGAAGCTGTCCTGCAACGCCCAGGATGCAGCCGGCACAGATGAGATTTCTTTTTCCATATCGGGGAAGCACCTTCGGCAGAAGGGCAATTCCTGCCACAGTTGCCAGTTTCTCAGCTGCGGAAAGAGGCATGACGAGGTCTACATTTCCGAGTACATACTGGCAGTAATAGGTAAGGTCCGTTCCGATAATGATCTGATATGCGGTATAAAAGATCATCAGCCCCAGAGCGATAAGGAAATACCGGTTGGTAACGGTTGCTTTAAATGCTTCCACAAAAGGAATATCTTCCTTTTCCTGTTTTGCTGCAGAAACACGCTCTGTACAGACCATATAAGTATTCACAAGTACACCGACAGAAATGATCGCATAGCCGGCAGTTACTAGGATCCAGGCCATCTGCTGATTGCCGGTAATATTCGCTACGATATTGATCAGTGGCAGTGTGAACGCAGTAATGATCATACTTGCTGTGATCGACAATACCATGCGGATGTTACAGATCACATCACGTTCACGACGGTCACGGCTCATCAGAGATCCCAGTGCATGGAATGGCTGGCTGATAGCAGTGTATACAACCGTATTCATGATATTATAGGTAACAAAAGCATAGATGATTTTTCCCATATTTCCCATTGGCGGCATGGTGAACAAAAGCACCGCTGCCAGCGCATAAGGAACCGCAAGTCTTAAGATCCAGATCCTGGCTTTTCCATACTTGGAATGAGTCCGGTCGATAATAGTTCCCATCAGCACATCGGAAAATCCATCAAAAACACGGGACAAAAGCATGATCATTCCTACCGCACCTGCTGATATTCCAACAACGTTGGTATAAAAATAGATCAGCAGAGTTGTAGTCATGGTATACATCAAGGTCAGTGCCGGATCACCAAAACAGTATGCCAGCTTTTCCGACAACGGAACCTTGATGAATTCATTCAAGTCTTTCCCCTTCTGCTTGTAATTCAACAATTCAGGGATTCCCTTACCAGCCATAGTATCTACCTCCTATCGGTTTAAGGTCGGACCTTTCTGAATGAATTATCCGAAATATTTCTGCACAAAGTCTCTGGTAACTTCCGCAGCCTTTTTCACGTTGTCCTCATGGCTCATTGCATAGTATTCCGGACGGAACTCTTCGATGGTGCAAACGCCATCAAAACCGATCTCCTTCAGTGCAGCTGCGATTCCTGCATGATCTACAACACCCTCACCCGGCCACAGTCTCTTGTCGTCTCCGCAGGAGCCAAGCGGAAGATCCTCACAGTCATTTAAATGGTATGCAAAAATCTTCTTGCCATCAGCAGCTCTCAGGTCCTCAAGGCGGGAGCACATCTCATGGAAATGGAAGGTATCCACGGTAACGCCTACATTATCTCTGTCTACTGCTTTTACCACATCATAGGCTGTTCCAAACTGATTGATGGAGCAGTTCGGTGCACCACAGAACTCCAAGGAGATCTTCATATCCGCGCCAACCTTATCGGAAAGATAACGAAGACGTGCAACTGCTTCTTCTTTGATCTCACTGACAGATTTGTCTTTTACATCAAAGCTTGGAACGGTGATCAGCATTTTCATTCCGATCGCTTTGGAAACCTTCAGGATAAAATCAACTTCTTCGTCAATCTCTTTTTCCCCTGCCTCATCTCTCTGGTTAAAGAAGATCAGAGTGTTGTATGCCCATGGTTTCAGATGATGATTCTTAAACCAGTCTGCAAGTTCTTCCAGTGTATGCTCTTTAAGATAGTCCTTTACGCAGTCAAAGCGGATCTCAATATAATCAAAACCATATTTCTCGCACATCTCCAGGTCTGCCATAAGAGACTGTCCTTTACATTCCAGTGCAGTTGCTTCATTAAATCCTAATTTCATCTTCAATACCCTCCATATGTTTTTACTTTTCAGCCAATTTTTCCAGTTAATCTCACCGGCAGGTTTTCCACTGCAGTTTCAACAAAGCCGAAGCGGAATCGGATCCTGCCGGTAACTGCCGCCGCAGACTCATTGGGGAAGTCTGTAGCAATAAGTTGGTATGATAATTCACACTTGATGAGGTGGAGCTCGTAAAATATATTTATTTATAAAATTCCGGCTTCTCAACTGCTGAAACGATTTTCTCGATCTGTCCGGTTTCCTGCGCTTTTACAAGAGCATCTGCTGTGATCGCTGCCAGGTATCCATCCCATGCATTCGGTCCTGTGATCACTCCTGCCTCTGCGTTATCAACCCAGTCCTGAACCTCTTTATCATAAGCGTCTTTAAATCTTACGAAGCAGTCTGTGTCAATAGCAGTGGACACTGCCGCATTCTTGCGGATAGACGGATAAGCCGGCTGTGCCATTTTCAGTGCACCGTCCTCACATACAACTTCACAGTTGATGTCATATCCAAACTTGCAGTTTACAAATACTTCTACATCAATGCATACACCTTTTTTAGTACGGAGCATCATGATCTGCGGATCCTTCAGCTCAGAGTGGGAATATTTCGTCACTTTTGGCATTACTACCTGTGCTGATTCATACTCATCATCTACAAGCCAGTGAAGGACATCGATCTCATGGATTGCGGTATCGTGCACAGCCATTGGTGTATTGTAATTGGTACCTACCTCCGGATTTCTGTGTGTACAGTGAAGGATCAGCGGCTCGCCGTATTCTCCGGTTGCAAGTGCTTCCTTGATCTGCTGATATCCCTTGTCGTAGCGTCTCATAAATCCAAGCTGGATGAGATGTTTGCCGGCTGCCTCCTCTGCCTTTACTACTTTCAGGCAGTCCTCAGCAGTTGTACATAATGGTTTCTCACAGAAAATCCTCTTGCCGGCCTCGATCGCCTGAAGAAGAGAATCTACATGTGCGAAGCCCGGAGATACGATAAATACTACATCTACGTTTTCTGCATTGATGAGCTCCTTACTGTCTGCATAGACTTTTGCTCCGCAGATCTCGGCTGCTTTCCTGGCACTTTCCTCAAATACATCGGAAACAGCTACTACTTCTGCTCCCTGGATCTTCTCTGTCAGTCTTCTGATATGATCTCTTCCCATTCCGCCGCATCCGATAACTCCTACTCTTAACATTTTAAATTCCTCCGTTCATTTTTTATTGTTTTCTGTTTTTGTGTTCTTTTTGATGATGTTATATTATCATTTTGTGCACGTGAACGCAATGTCTTTTTTGTACAAAATTTCCATTTTGTTTTTATGCGATTTTCACTATTTGTTACTCCATTCACATATTCTGTTTGTTTTACAGTATTTTTTTCGGCATTCACTCACATTTTCGCATCTATAAAATGACTTACTATGCTTATTATAAACGTTGATCATATAGCGTTTTATTATGTGCACCAGAACGCAATATTTCATTTCCCTTATACCCTAGTAGAGTTTATGTAGAATATTATTGTATTTCAACACATAAAGAGTTATACTTATATGTAGTTTTATTTAAAATACACAAATGCATTTTTCATACTTTATTTAACCGAACTTTAAGGATCAAAGCTTCTCTCAGAAATCCCTGAAACGCAGGCAGGCTTCCCTGATTCGGTTAAATTCATACGAAAAACACAGCAGAAAGGACTTATCCCTATGAGCGACTATAATTTAGAGACTAAATGTATCCACTCCGGCTATACCCCATCCAAGGGCGAGCCCTGTGCACTTCCTGTCTATCAGAGCACTACTTACAAATATGACACCACTGACGAAATGGGCCAATTATTTGATCTGAAGGCAGACGGATATTTTTACACCCGTCTCCAGAACCCGACCAACGATGCCGTAGCTGCAAAGATCGCAGATCTGGAAGGCGGTGTTGCTGCGATCCTGACTTCTTCCGGACAGGCAGCCAACTTCTACGCAGTATTTAATATCTGTGAGGCAGGCGATCACGTTGTTGCCGCTTCTACCATTTACGGAGGAACCTTCAACCTTCTTGCCGTCACCTTCAAGAAGCTTGGCATTGACTGCACCTTTGTTGATACCGATGCAACAGAAGAAGAGATTGCTGCCGCATTTAAACCGAACACAAAGGTTCTCTTTGCAGAAACCATCGCCAATCCGGCTCTGGTCGTCCTGGACATCGAGAAATTTGCACACGTTGCACACCAGAACGGCGTGCCTCTTATTGTGGATAACACCTTTGCCACACCGGTAAACTGCCGTCCCTTCGAGTGGGGTGCAGATATCGTTACCCACTCCACCACCAAATATATGGACGGGCATGCCGTTCAGGTAGGCGGTGCCATTGTCGACAGCGGTAACTTCGACTGGGATGCCTATGGCCATAAATATCACGGTCTGACAGAGCCGGATGAATCCTATCACGGTGTTGTCTATACAAAGCAGTTTGAAAAAAAAGCTTACATCACTAAGGCTACTTCCCAGCTGATGCGTGATCTGGGCTCTATTCCGTCTCCGATGAACTGTTTCCTTCTGAACCTCGGCCTGGAAACGCTTCCACTGCGTGTTGAACGCCATTGCTCCAACGCCCAGAAGATCGCAGAATACCTAAACGCACACGAAAAGGTTTCTCATGTAAATTACGCAGGACTTCCAGAGGATAAATATCACACACTGGCTCAGAAATATATGAAGGATGGCCGTACCTGCGGCGTTATCTCCTTTGAACTGACCGGTGGCCGTGATGCAGCAGTCCGTTTTATGGACAGTCTGAAGCTTGCCACCATCGCAACTCATGTTGCTGCTTCCATCACTATGGTCCTTCACCCAGCCAGCCATACTCACCGTCAGATGAACGACGAGCAGCTGGTTGAAGCAGGAGTTTCTCCCGGAATGATCCGTCTTTCCATTGGTATCGAAAATGTAGATGATATTATCAAAGATCTGGATCAGGCACTGAAAAATGCATAAATAACCAATTCAAAAAGGAAGGATACATCTGCTCATGCATGATGTATCCTTCCTTTTTATGATATATTTTCTCCTACTCTCAATTATGGCATTTCCGCAAATTACCTGCATCCTGTTCTGAACGGCTTTCTTCTGGCGCATAAATTCCTGCAGCTGCTGCAAGTATCTGAAACTACCTTACAAAATCCATTATTCATCTTTTTCCAGCTGTTTGATCAGCTGGTTCACATATGTAGAAAGCCCCGCCACCAGGACTCCCTGTGTCGTGGATGTAAATACTGCCATTGCAATATCCTGTGCATTTTTACAGGAACAGGTAGCAAAAATATAAATTCCGCATATAAGTATCCCTGCACACCCCAGTATCAGCGGAATATATTTGTCCTTCACAGCCTGAGCCTCCTTCAGTGCGATCCCCATAAAATACAAAGCGATCGCTGTGATCAGCAATTCCGGTTTAATATAATCCACAAGCGCTTCCATAAATATTCTCAGTATCTCCCCTGCCGCTTTGATTTATTTTATGAATTTCTCCAAAAAATATTTCATAAATTCCCCAAAAATGTTAGCTACGTGTTCGCTATTGCTGTTTTTTCACACTTTTTGAGAATATTTTGTTCTATTTCAGAGCAAAAAGAAAAAGGCCATAGACCCTAAGGTTTACAGCCTTTCCCACTATTTTTCGTTATCTGAAATCAGAATTTGCCAGCGTCAGCAGCTTCCTGTACGGAAACAGCTACAGCAACTGTCATACCAACCATCGGGTTGTTTCCAGCGCCGATAAGACCCATCATCTCTACGTGAGCCGGTACGGAAGAAGATCCTGCGAACTGAGCGTCAGAATGCATACGTCCAAGTGTATCAGTCATACCATAGGAAGCAGGACCTGCTGCCATGTTGTCCGGATGAAGTGTACGTCCTGTACCACCGCCGGAAGCAACGGAGAAGTATTTTTTACCTTTCTCGTTGCACTCTTTTTTGTATGTTCCTGCTACCGGATGCTGGAAACGAGTCGGGTTTGTGGAGTTTCCTGTAATGGAAACGTCAACGCCCTCTTTCCACATGATCGCAACACCTTCCGGAACGCTGTTAGCGCCGTAGCAGTTAACCTTTGCACGAAGTCCCTCAGAATAGGATTTACGGAATACTTCCTTAACCTCGTTCTTATATGGATCATACTCTGTCTCTACATATGTAAAGCCGTTGATACGGGAGATGATCTGAGCAGCATCTTTTCCAAGACCGTTCAGGATAACACGAAGAGGTTTTTTACGAACCTTGTTTGCTTTCTCAGCGATACCGATCGCACCCTCAGCTGCTGCGAAAGACTCATGTCCTGCAAGGAAACAGAAGCAGTCTGTCTCTTCCTCAAGGAGCATCTTTCCAAGGTTTCCATGTCCAAGACCTACTTTACGTGTGTCTGCAACGGATCCCGGGATACAGAAAGCCTGAAGACCTTCTCCGATAGCTGCAGCTGCATCAGCGGCTCTTCTGCAGCCTTTTTTGATCGCGATAGCTGCACCTACTGTGTAAGCCCAGCAAGCGTTCTCGAAGCAGATCGGCTGAATGCCTTTGATCTGATCGTAAACGTTCAGTCCTGCGTCTTTAGTGATTTTCTCAGCTTCTTCGATAGAAGCGATTCCATAGCTGTTTAAAACAGAATTGATCTTGTCAATTCGTCTCTCATATGATTCAAATAAAGCCATTTCCTGTAACCTCCTGATATTTTCACCTTACGAAGTGTAATTACTCTTTTCTTGGGTCGATGATCTTAACAGCATCTGCAACACGGCCGTACTGACCCTTTGCTTTCTCCCATGCTGTGTTCGGGTCATCACCTTTCTTAATGAAGTCAGTCATTTTTCCAAGGCTTACGAACTGATATCCGATGATCTCATCGTTCTCGTCAAGAGCGATACCTGTAACATAACCCTCAGCCATCTCAAGGTAACGAGGTCCTTTTTTCAGAGTTCCATACATTGTACCAACCTGAGAACGAAGTCCTTTTCCAAGGTCCTCAAGACCAGCGCCTACTGCAAGTCCGTCCTCGGAGAATGCAGACTGGGAACGTCCGTAAACGATCTGAAGGAAAAGCTCTCTCATAGCTGTATTGATTGCATCACATACAAGGTCTGTGTTCAGTGCCTCCATAACGGTAAGTCCTGGAAGGATCTCAGAAGCCATAGCTGCAGAGTGAGTCATTCCTGAACATCCGATTGTCTCAACAAGTGCCTCCTGGATGATTCCCTCTTTAACGTTAAGGGAAAGCTTACAAGCACCCTGCTGCGGAGCACACCAGCCAACACCGTGTGTAAATCCGGAGATATCCTTTACTTCTTTTGCCTGAACCCATTTTGCTTCTTCCGGGATCGGAGCGGCACCATGATGTACGCCCTGTGCCACTGGACACATTTCTTCTACTTCGCGTGAATAAATCATTTTAAAACTCCTTTCAAGTATAGATTGACCGATGTTATTGAGAAAAAAAGTTCGATAACACCCTATCGCTATTTTCTCACAAAACCGTTGTTTCGTCCAGTCATATTTGATAAAATTTTGCCATAAAACGCATAATATTGGTAGTTATTCCGGCAGTATTGCATGCCTAACTGTCAAATATTTCTGGCAACTACTGTATGTATGTGATAATATATTAGCAAGTTTAACCTTGGAGGTATATTTTTCATGAATGCATCTGTGGATTCTGTTTTTCCAGAAAAATACCGCATTCTCAGCGGAAGCGCTCTGAAGATGATCGCGATCATCACCATGCTGATCGATCATATCGGAGCTGTGCTGCTCAGTATGTATCAGCCTGCACAGAAAATCCTGTTTACACTTTTCGGCAGAGAATATACTGTATATCTTATTTTCCGCGATATCGGAAGAGCTGCTTTTCCCATCTTCTGTTTTCTCCTGCTGGAAGGCTTCCGTCATACACGGAGCCGGTTCCTCTATGGAAGAAATCTCCTTCTTTTTGCGCTGCTCTCAGAAATTCCGTGGAATCTGATGTTTACAAATACGCTGCGTTACGAAAGACAAAATGTGTTTTTTACGCTTTTCCTCGGATATCTGGCCTTTTGTGCCATTGAATATTTCCAGGCCAGACCTTCGATGCAGCTTCTCTGCATCCTGGGACTGCTTGTTGTTTCCATTTTTCTGAAAGCAGACTATGGATGGCGGGGGTATATCTTCCTGCTGATCATGTACTATATGCGAAACGATAAGCCAGGCCAGGCAATCCTCGGAAGCTGCTGGCTTTACTATGAATGGAGAGCCTCCTTTGCCTTTCTGTCCATTAACCTGTACAATGGAAAAAGAGGCTTCATCCGCGGAAAATCAGCAAAATATTTCTTTTACTGGTTTTACCCAGTCCATATTATAGGACTGGTCATACTTCGACAGCTTTTGTTTTTATCTTAATCCCGCCCGCTCCCGGTCGGTTCATCCTTCCACGACCAATACTGTTGCATCCATCACCCCATCAAAAAAAGCTGCACTTTCTCAAAAGTGCAGCTTAAATGCGTGTCCAGAAGAATATGTTTCTTATTTTTTCTTTACGATCTCTTTTGCATTTTTATAAATGGAATCCGCCGGAACACATCCACGTACCGGTGACAGCGGGTAAATATTGGAATTCCGTCCGATCACAGTACCGGGATTCAGCACAGAACCGCATCCGACTTCAACATGATCCCCGAGCATCGCTCCGAATTTCTTAAGACCGGTTTCGATCTTTTCATCCCCGTCTTTTACGACAACCAGCTTCTTGTCTGATTTTACGTTGGAACAGATCGATCCGGCACCCATGTGGGACTTATATCCCAGCACAGCATCTCCAACATAATTATAATGAGGAACCTGAACCTTGTTAAACAGCACTGCATTCTTAAGCTCTGTGGAATTTCCCACAACTGCGCCCTCACCAACGATAGCCTTGCCGCGGATAAACGCACAGTGGCGCACCTCGGCGTCTCTGCCAATGATAGCCGGTCCGGTGATACTTGCAGTCGGCGCAACTGTAGCAGATCTTGCGATCCATACATTTTCGCCCTTCTCCTCATATTCAGAAGAATCCAGTGTTTTTCCCAGCTTAATAATGAAATCTCCGATCTCCGGAAGAACCTCCCACGGATAGGTTTTTCCCTCAAAAAGCTCTGCTGCAATGGTCTCATTCAGATCCAGCATATTGCTGATAGTAAAATCTTTCATCATGATGATCTCTTTCCTCCCTGTCTGGAAGCTCGCTCCGGCTTCCTGTAGTTTACAGCGGCCACATCAAAAAACTGCCGCAGGTTATACTGATAATTGCTTGCCTCCACCTGCCGGGTACGTACCCGCACAAAATGCTCCAGCTTGTCCATATATTCCTGTTCCGTGATGCTGCCCTCTGCCACATAGGTGAGCCCCTTTTCCCAGCTTGCCGTAAGCTCCGGGTTCAGAAGCTGCCGGATAGAACAATTTACCACATCAAAGATCATTTCCCCAAGAAGCGTTGGAGTGATCACCTGGGTCTTTTTGTTCAGTGCCAGATATTTGATGTTAAAAAGCTTCTTCAGGATCTCGGCACGGGTAGCACTGGTGCCGATCCCGCTTCCCTTGATCTGGGCTCGAAGCTCCTCATCCTCGATCAGCTGTCCTGCATTTTCCATGGCAAGGATCATGGAACCGGAATTGTATCGTTTGGGCGGTGAAGTCTCACCCTCCTTGATACTCAAACCGTTCACAGGAAGTATATCACCCTTTTTCAGCTTCTGCAACGCCTCCAGGAGCACAGTATCACAGGAAACCTCGTCTTCCTCTCCATTTCTGTTTTTCTCACTGTCTGAAGCCCTTTTCCGCGAAAAAGAATTCGTGGCGGTCTTCAGATAGCCTTCTTCTTTGAGAACCTTAAAGGATGAAAAGAATGCCTCGCCATCCAGCTTCGTCACAAGACTCACCTTCTGATAAACGGCCGGCGGATAAAAAATACACAAAAATCTCCGTACAATAGTCTCGTACACACGCTGCGCAGTAAGAGACACGCTTCCAAGCGCATTCAATCCCTGACCGGTAGGAATGATCGCATAATGGTCTGTGATCTGCTTGTCATTCACATATCTGGTCTTTGCAATGCTTTTCCAGGATTCCATCCCCAAAACCTCTGCCGCCGCAGCACCGGCCTGCTGATAATTTCGAAGACCGGATATATTCTTGTATATCTCCTTGGCCACTGCCGTGGAAAGAACTCTGGCATCCGTTCTCGGATAAGTCACCAGCTTCTTCTCATAAAGCTCCTGTACGATCCGGAGTGTCTCGTCCGGACTGATCTTAAACAGCTTTGAGCACACATTCTGAAGCTCCGCCAGGTTAAAAAGAAGCGGCGGATTTTTGTTTTCTTTTTTTCGTTCCACCTTTTCCACAATACAGGAAAGGGGCTGGTTCACCATCAGCTGATCGATCAGCATCTGTGCATGCTCTTTTTTCCTGAAGCCGTTTTCTTTATAAAGATACGGGGACTGGAAATACCGGCTGCCTTCCACAGCTCTCCATTCACCGTCAAAATTTTCGCCTGCAAGTCCAATGCTGCCAAGGACACGGTAAAACGGTGTCTTCACAAAGACACGGATCTCCCGTTCTCTCCGCACCACCATGCCAAGAACACAGGTCATCACACGCCCAACTGCAATGGCCTGATATTTGGAATGGAGATAATTGGTGACACTGCTTCCGTAGCGCAAGGTCAGAACTCTGGAAAAATTGATTCCCATAAGATAATCTTCCTTTGCGCGGAGATACGCAGATGCTGCCAGATTATCATACTCCGAGATATCCTTCGCTTCACGGATCCCTCTTAAGATCTCTTCCTCTGTCTGGGAATCGATCCACACACGTTTCTGGACTTTCCCCTTTACTCCTGCCATCTGGGCTACCAGACGGTAGATATATTCACCCTCACGTCCGGAGTCGGTACACACATAAATGGTATCCACATCCGGCCGGTTCAGCAGTCCTTTTACGATCTCGAACTGCTTTTTGACCCCGGGGATCACTTCATATTTAAATTCGCGCGGCAAAAAAGGCAGGGTATCAAAACTCCACCTTTTAAACTTGATATCATATTTTTCGGGATAGCTCATGGTAACCAGGTGTCCTACACACCAGGTTACCACAGAATCATCAGATTCCAGATATCCGTCTTTTCTCTGACCGTTGATCTTCAAAGCCTTCGCAAATTCCTGTGCCACGCTGGGCTTCTCCGCTATGTATAAAGCCTTTGCCATACTATTTATCTGCACTCATCTTTCTAAGCGGCCATGCCAGAAGCACAGCTCCGCCAACTATATTTCCCAGTGTTACGATCACCATGCTTTTAAGCATAGCGCCGACAGACAATCCTGGCACCATACAGAATGCAACTGTAAAAATACCCATATTTGCAATACAATGCTCAAATCCGCTGACAACGAAACCTGAAATACAGATCACAATCATCAGGAACTTGCCTGACTCACTCTTCAGCTTAATGCCGCAGAGAACAGCAAGACAGACGAAGAAATTACAAAGTACCGCACGGAAAAACATCTGTCCTGCCGGAATACTCAGTTTTCCGTTTATAAATCCAGCAAAATAATCTGCTGTACCGGACGCTCCGGCACCTGCAAAGATCAGCGCCAGGATCAGGCATCCCACAAAATTGCCGATGTAACTGATTCCCCAGACCTTGCCTACATCTTTCCATGATACGCTCTTGTCATACGCACCAAAAGCCATTACCAGATTGTTACCGGTAAACAGCTCTCCTCCTACCATTGCGATCAGCAGGACCGCAATAGAGAACACGATGGCTCCAAGGAATTTCCCCCATTCCGGGAATGTCTTGGAAAATACATTTCCAACAACGTTACTGTAGATCATCGCCACATCAATAAAAAATCCGGCCATGATCGCCCGCATAAAGTATTTTCCGAAATTGCTGTTCAGTAAGTTTATCTTACCCTTCGCAGCGGTTGACAGTTTCTCTACATCCTCCCTGTTCATAAATAGCACCTCCACATATTTTTAGCAAGCGTGGCACTTTGTTGCTGCTTCTTTGTTCACAGCAACACGCTTTCCGGAAATCTGCTTGTTATATTGTAACACTTTACTAATTATTTAACAATAAAAATGCGAAAATTTTCAAAAATTTCCGTTTTGTTACATACAACAAACAATATCCGTTTTATACCAGAACACGATAGATGCCATCCCAGGCCAGTTCCTTTTTTTTCAGGAAATTTTCTGTTTCCTCCTCTGATTGCTCCACGCATTTCCATGCCAGTCCGCACTGGGCACTGATCTCTGAAGGGATCGGGATCAGCCTTCCCGGAAATTCGGATTCCTTGGCCGTTCTTTCCATTTTCATGGCAGCCGTGGTTGTGGAAAATGTCACAACTGTAGTAATTACTTTTCTGCGCATATCTCCTTTGTTCCTTCCACATACGCAAAAACAGGACACCGGAAAAACCGATATCCCGTTCCTGATGATTTTCTTTATTTCCTGTAAAGGATCCAGTTCTTATTTAGCCTGGATATATCCTTTCGCTTTCAGAGTTTCTGCACAGAGAACCGCTCCGCCTGCGGCACCTCTTACTGTGTTATGGGAAAGTCCGATGAACTTGTAATCATAAACAGTATCCTCACGAAGACGTCCTACAGATACTCCCATTCCATTCTCATAGTTTACATCCATCTGTACCTGCGGACGGTTGTCCTCCTCAAGATACTGGATGAACTGCTTCGGAGCGCTTGGAAGCTCAAGCTCCTGCGGAAGTCCCTTAAACTCAACCAGCTTCTGGATCAGCTGCTCTTTGGTAGGTTTCTTGCGGAATTTAACGAATACAGCTGCTGTATGTCCGTTGAGGACCGGAACACGTACACACTGGCATGTGATGACAGGTGTGGTAGCCGGAACGATCACGCCGTCCTCGATCTTGCCCCAGAGTCTTAATGGCTCCTTCTCACTCTTCTCTTCCTCACCACCGATGTACGGAATGATGTTGTGCTCCATCTCCGGCCAGTCCTTGAAGGTTTTTCCTGCTCCGGAAATAGCCTGGTATGTAGTGGCAACTACTTCATACGGCTCGAGCTCTTTCCATGCGGTAAGTACCGGAGCGTAGCTCTGGATAGAGCAGTTCGGTTTAACAGCTACAAAGCCGCGTTTTGTTCCGAGACGTTTCTTCTGGAATTCGATAACCTCGAAGTGCTCCGGATTGATTTCCGGAACTACCATCGGAACGTCCGGTGTCCAGCGGTGTGCGCTGTTGTTGGACACAACCGGTGTCTCTGTCTTTGCATATTCTTCCTCGATCGCCTTGATCTCATCCTTAGTCATATCAACCGCGGAAAATACAAAGTCAACAGTAGCTGCAACCTTCTCAACCTCGTGAATATCCATAACAACCAGCTTCTTTACTGCCTCCGGCATCGGAGTATCCATTTTCCATCTGCCGCCTACAGCCTCCTCGTAGGTCTTGCCTGCGCTTCTCGGGCTTGCCGCTACAGTAACCACCTCAAACCACGGGTGATTCTCCAGAAGAGAAATGAATCTCTGACCAACCATTCCAGTTGCACCTAAAATACCGACTTTAAGCTTTTCACTCATAATAAAACTCTCCTCATCTTGTGTCCCTCCATGGCACACATTTGTCTTTTCTGTAAATACTATACCAATTTTTCCTAAAATGCAAGCATTATCTTAATTTTTTTCAAGATATTCTTTATTCTGAGCGATCACCTGCTCCATCACGTCCGGTCCCGGCGCTCCCAGAGTCACACGTTTTTCCACGCAGGTCTTCATACTGATGGCTTCATAGATGTCCTCCTCAAACACAGGACTGATCTCTTTGTACTCGGAAAGCGGAAGCTCATCCAGAGAGATTCCCTTATCCAGACAGAGAAGGACCAGTCTTCCGACGATGCCGTGAGCATCACGGAACGGTACACCGTGGTTAACCAGATAGTCTGCTGCGTCTGTGGCGTTTGTAAAGCCTCTCTTCGCACTTGCCTCCATGTTGGCTTTGTTGAACTGCATAGTGGAAACCATGCCGGTAAACAGGGCGATACAGCCCTTTACGGTGTCGATGGCATCAAAGGTCAGCTCCTTGTCTTCCTGCATATCTTTGTTGTATGCAAGCGGGATTCCCTTCATGGTTGTGAGAATAGATGTCAGCGCTCCGTAAACACGGCCTGTTTTTCCGCGGACAAGCTCTGCGATATCCGGATTCTTCTTCTGCGGCATGATACTGCTGCCTGTGCTGTATGCGTCATCGATCTCAACGAAACGGTACTCATTGGAATTCCACAGAATGATCTCCTCTGAAAAACGGCTCAGATGCATCATGATCGTAGAAAATGCACTGAGAAGCTCGATGACATAATCTCTGTCAGATACGGAATCCATACTGTTTCTGGTTGGTGCATCAAAGCCGAGAAGCTCTGCAGTATAGGCACGATCCAGCGGATAAGTGGTTCCTGCCAGTGCTCCCGCTCCAAGCGGACAGGTATTCATTCTCTTACGGATATCAAAAAGTCTGTCACGGTCTCTGCGGAACATCTCAAAATATGCGCCTACATGGTGTGCCAGAGTTACCGGCTGTGCCTTCTGAAGGTGGGTAAATCCCGGCATGTAGGTGTGAACATTCTCTTCCATGATCTTCTGCAGGGCAAGAAGAAGGTCCTTCAGCTCCTTATCTGTCTCATCGATCTCGTCGCGGACATAAAGCTTCATATCCAGAGCTACCTGGTCATTACGGCTTCTTCCTGTGTGAAGCTTCTTTCCGGCATCTCCGATACGGTCGATCAGGTTTGCCTCCACGAAGCTGTGGATATCCTCATACTCCGCTGTGATCTCCAGCTTGCCTGCTTCCACGTCTGCAAGGATACCGTCCAGTCCTTCTGTGATCTGATCCTTTTCTTCCTCTGTCAAAATTCCCTGTTTTGCAAGCATGGCAACATGTGCCTTGCTTCCACGGATATCCTGTCTGTAAAATTTCTGATCAAAGGAAATGGATGCGTTAAAATTGTAAACCAGCTTGTCCGTTTCTTTTGTAAAACGGCCTCCCCATAACTGTGCCATATTGATTCTTCCTCACTTTTCTTTTTTGCGGCAGAACTGTCTTCTCCGGACATACACGAGCTCCGTCTCCCGGACGTCTGCACTTTTCTGTGTTAGTGTAACATATTTTTATAAAAATGCAAAGTTTTTCATAATTATACGTTTGCTGTCTTCAGCCGTTGTTACTGTTCACTCGGTTCTCAGTAACCAGCCGTTCTCTGTCCATGGCTTCTTTCTTTGAAAATACACAGCCGCAGTAATTCTGCCGGTACAGAGCATGCTCATGAGACAGTTCAATAGAACGCTTGTAGCCATTCTTTTTCTTAAAATCCGAAGTCAGATGTGGCACTTTATAGATTTCTGCCAGCTCCTCGCCAATCTCATTGATCTTCTGTGCATTTTTCAGAGGACTGATACTTAAGGTTGTGGTGAAATAATCATATCCTCCCTCCTTCGCCAGCTTTGCCGCCTCTTCCATCCGCAGGCGGTAACACCGAAAGCACCTCTCTCCTCCTTCCGGAACATCTTCCAGGCCTTTTGCCAGCTCATAAAACTCCTCCGGGTCATACCGTCCCTCCACCAGCGTTACCGGATGTACAAACTCCATCTCCCCGATCAGGCGGCGGATCTCAGCCACGCGGTGTGAATATTCCTCCACCGGTGCGATATTGGGATTATAAAAAAATATCGTAATCTCAAAATACTGCGACAGGTATTCCATCACATAGCTACTGCATGGCGCACAGCAGGCATGCAGAAAAAGTCTGGGGGTTTTCCCTTCCTTCTGGTTTCTTTCAATCAGTTTATCCAGTTCTTTCTGGTAGTTTCTCTTGTTCAATGTTTGTAATTCCTTTCTCTATGACTGTTTTCAGGCAGACAGCAAAGTATACATCTCTGCCATTGGCCTTCTCCTGTTTCAGACATATGATAATATTATACCATTATCTACGAAAAGGAGGCAATATCCATGAATCCTGTCCTGAAAGTGCGGGACGTGTGTCTCTCCTATCACACATTGTCCGGTGAGACACCCGCCCTTTCTCATATATCCTTTGATCTGATGCCCGGTGAATTCCTGTCCATTGTAGGACCTTCCGGATGCGGAAAATCCACTCTTCTGAATCTCATTGCCGGCCTGCTCACTCCGGAGCACGGTTCCATTACTCTGGGAGGCCGGCCGGTATCCTCCGGCAGTGCCGCTGTAGGATATATGCTCCAGAAGGATCATCTTCTGGAATGGCGGAGCATCTACAAAAACATCCTTCTCGGCCTGGAGATCCGGAAAGAACTCACACCTGAAAAGCTGGCACATGCAGAAGCCCTTCTTCAGACCTACGGTCTGGACCGTTTCCGTGATGCCCGCCCTTCCCAGCTTTCCGGCGGTATGCGCCAACGTGCCGCTCTGATCCGGACCCTGGTGCTGGAACCGGAGCTCCTTCTTCTGGACGAACCATTTTCCGCTCTGGATTACCAGACACGCTTAAATGTCAGTGATGATATCGGAAAAATCCTCAAAAGCTCCGGCAAGCCTGCGATCCTGGTCACTCATGACATCTCCGAAGCCATCAGTATGGCCGACCGGGTACTGATCCTTTCTGCACGTCCTGCCACTGTACGAAAGATCATTGATATCGATCTGGATATCAGCGACCGCACTCCCCTCTCCTCCAGAAATGCTCCGGATTTTAAGAAATATTTTAACATCATATGGAAGGAGCTCAATGAAAATGCCTGAAATTTCCAGACAGCAGAAACAATATCTTGCACGGCAGAAAAAAGAAAAACACATTATCCTGGCTGCACGGACACTTCTTTTTGTTCTGTTTATGGGACTTTGGGAAATATCCTCTGATCTTGGATGGATCGATTCCTTTATCTTCAGCAGTCCTTCCCTGATCGCAAAGACCTTTCTTTCCATGTGCAGGGATCAGTCCCTGTTTGCACATATTGCCGTGACACTGGCAGAAACTCTTGTCAGTTTCTTTTTTGTTGTGATCCTGGGTGTAGGAACCGCAGTACTTCTCTGGTGCTCCCGACGGATCGCACGGATCCTGGAGCCATGTCTGGTGGTACTGAACAGTCTCCCGAAATCTGCTCTGGCCCCTCTTCTGATCGTATGGCTTGGTGCCAACGAACGTACCATTGTAGTCGCCGGCATGTCTGTAGCCATCTTCGGCTCCGTTATCAATCTGTACTCCGGTTTCTGCCAGGCAGATCCGGAAAAGCTGAAGCTGATCGAAACTCTGGGGGGACACAAAAAGGAAAAGCTTCTGAAGATCGTCCTGCCCTCCTCCGTTCCTCTTATCCTGAGTGTGATGAA
Organism: Blautia sp. BCRC 81119; assembly: GCF_003184505.1. Classification (NCBI taxonomy): domain Bacteria; kingdom Bacillati; phylum Bacillota; class Clostridia; order Lachnospirales; family Lachnospiraceae; genus Blautia; species Blautia sp. BCRC 81119. Next base: position 192,318 of record NZ_QJHD01000001.1, read on the forward strand.
GGTCAACATCGGGCTTTGCCTGGTAGGCGTGATCATCGGAGAATTTATCGGTGCCCGAAAAGGCCTGGGATACCTGATCATTTACGGAAGCCAGACATTCAGACTTACATGGGTCCTGATGTCCATTGTGATCCTCTGCATCATTGCCATGCTGCTGTATTTTGCACTTTATCTTATTGAAAAACAGGTCCGGAAGCATTAGCTGTAAAAAGGGCGTGTAAAAATGATCTCTCATTTTTTACACGCCTCTTTTGCTCTTATAACCTTTGTTTCAAAGTTTTCCCACGGCAAAGGCCGTGCATAATAAAAGCCCTGGATCTCATCGCAGCTCAGGCTTCGCAGGATCTCCACCTGTTTTGCTTTCTCCACGCCCTCGGCAAGAACCTTCATTCCAAGGCTGTGTGCCAGCGAAATGGTATGACGGATCACCTGCTGCCCACGAAAATTCTCTATGTAATCGATCAGACTTTTATCCAGCTTCAGAGTATCGAATGGCAACTGGTTCAGGCTTGTCATAGATGAATAGCCGGAGCCAAAATCATCCATATGCAGCTCGAATCCTGCATCCACCATCTTCTCTATGAGCTTACTGATCCGATCATTATACAACGCAGCAGTTTCTGTCAATTCAATGGGAACAGAAGAAAACGGAATGCCATTTTCTTCCACGATCTTCACATAACGACAGATCATATTATCGTAATGGATACTGGCACGTGACAGATTCACCGAAATCGGAAGTATCTTTTTCCCTGATCTTATACGTTCCCCCTGGATGCTGCATACCTTTCGGAAAACATATTCATCAAGGCGTACGATCAGACCATCCTTCTCAAAAAGAGGGATAAATTCTCCCGGCGAAACCATAGTTCCTTCCGCTCTCTTCCAGCGCACCAGTGCCTCCGCCCCAACGATTTCTTCTGTCTCCACACTGTATTTCGGCTGCAGGTAGACTACGAATTCTTCATTGCGTATAGCCTCCACGAAAGCATTCTCCATCTGTCCGTTACGGATATGCCTCTTTCTCATCTCATCATCATAAAAAGCGATCTGGTGCTCATAGTCATCCCGGATACTCTTCATGGCCAGAAAAGCCCTGTCACAGATCAGGGTAAAAGGCAGTGTCTTATCCACATTCTCATAGACCCCATAGTTGACCACCAGATTAGGAATCGGTGCTCCACTCTCGACCCTGTGGATAAATTTCTCCATATCTGTCATACGGATCTCTTTCTTTCCATATATGATGGCTACAAACTGGTCTCCTCCATATCTGCCCACCGTCCCGTAGCGAACCTGATTTCTATACGTATCTCCCAGATAGGTAAGAACCTGATCACCGGTCTTCTCTCCATAGGTTCCGTTGATCCATTTAAAGTTCTTTATATCTGCCACCACCACATGAAAATCCTGATTCGTATTAAAGCGCATCAGCGTCTTTGCATGATGGAAAAAGGCCTGTCTGATATAAAGCCCTGTAAGATCATCATATTCCAGAGCTGAGAGTACCATCACGGACTCTCTCAGCTTGATCACATTGTTGATCTTACTTTTTAATATACGGACATTATACGGTTTCCGTACAAAATCCACTGCTCCCAGTTCCAGACATCGCACCTCATCCTCCAACCGGTTACTTCCGGTTATGATGATCACAGGCACAGAGGTCAGCATCACATCATCACGGATCAGCTCCAGAAACTGAAATTCATCACATACCGGCACACTCATATCAAGAAGAATTGCAGAAAGGGTTTTGTAATTCTCAGACAGACGCTTCATCCCCTCTGCTTCATTCATCGCAGAGATAACCTCAAAACTGCCCTCCAGATGTTCTGTAAGCGCTTTCCGATCCGTCTCGTCATTCACTACAATAAGAAGTTTTCTTCCGGATGCTGTTCCTCCTGGTTCCAGTATGGCCTCCATCTCACTGTACCGTACATCCATATCCTCATTGGCAAAAGCAAACACCACGGTCTGAAAATCCTCAGCCGTTCCTACCCTGGCACATTTCACATAGAAATATTCAATCCTCCCGTTGCTTCGGCGTACACGATAATGTACCATCAACTGGGGAATCCTTGTAAGACGTTGGCATATCTTCTCAAAATCCATCATCTGATGCATCCGGATCCTGTCCTCTGCCGCAACACTGCTCTCAATATAAATATCCATGATCTTCTCATAGGATTCATCCCTGCGAAGTCCCTCCTCCCCATAAGCTCCACTCTGCCCCTGGAAGCGGCATACCTGGACCTTATGAGTCTCTCTGTCAACAGAGTAGATATTGATAAAATTTTTTCCGAGAACATTAATGATCCCCATAAGAATCGGATTCTCCATCATTCCGCTGCTGATCTCATCATTCGTCTCTGTATCCGAAAAAACAAGGGCATGTCCTGTCCCGCCGGATTCCAGCGGAATCTCCACAGCATCAACCGAACGCAGGATATTCCGTCCCGGTTCCAGATAATTCTTCGGACCTTTGATCCCGTTAACGACCGGACAGATCTCACAGGGAGTTTCTCTGTTTCTCAGACAGTGATAGCATTTCTCGCCCCTCTTCAGCTGCGGATAGATCTCACGTGCTGCCAGGTTATAGCTGATAATCTTATAATCCTCATCTATGACATACATTCCCGATGCATTTTTCCCCACGAGCATCACCTCCTGATTCGTAAATTTCTCATAGATCCTTCGTGACAGTTACTGTCTCAAAATCCTTAAATATTCCTTCATTATATACGATTTTTCTGATAACTGCAATTATCTTTCGTATTATTTATTTTTCATATTGGTTTTATTATATTTCGGTTATCAGCGCATCTGAAAAGATTTCCCCCTGAGCGGAACCCCGGCAAGCTCCGCAAGCCTTTTGATCCCGGAATCTGCTATGGATACCGCACTCTCCACATGATTGAAATCTGTGGCACTGTAATCAAACAGGATATTTCCCTGTGCTTCAAACTCCTCGTCCCGTTCCCAGAAAAAGAATCTCATAGGCATACAGTCAAAGGCCCTGATCTCATATCCCACATCACCCTGGGGCAGTTCCCTGCCGTCAAGCTTCTGAAACGCCTCCCTCAATTCCTTTTCATGGCCGGAAAATGTAGCACTGAACACATCCGTCTCTCCGATCTGATACGCCGGCGCAAATGGTCTTGCATTCCTGAGATCTGCAAAAGGGACCCACTTATCCATAATAAAAGCCCCCTCTTTCGCATACCCCAGAAGCGTATAAATATTCAGCATCTCCGTAGTATCCGGTTCTCTCTGTCCATCCAGGCTCTGGATACTGCCGTCTTCCAGACTCACCCCATATCTTCTTCCGAAATGAATGATCGTGAGAAACCCGTTTTCTTCCTTCAGTTCCGGCACCCGTTTATGCAGATCTGCCTGATCCATCTTCAAAAAGCGTTGTGCCCACTCTTCACATAGTTTTACATAGTTGGAAATTCTTTCTTCTTTCATCCTGTCTTCTCCCTGTCTGATATCGATATCCTTTCTCCGCTGTATTCCGGACTTTTTTTACAGAATACACTGCTTTCACATTTTCCGCAAGAATCTTCGCCGATGTATCCGAAATCCGGCTATTTTCAGTGTTACTGTTTTTTCAGAATCCCGGAACCTTCTTAAGCGTTTCTTTTTTTCGACAGATCATCCATCAATTTTCCCAAATCCGTCTAATTTCCCAATATAAAAATAACGTTTTTTTGCACAAAAAACTGGATTTTCTTTTTTAAAAGGTGTATAATATTAACAAAGTTTATTGTTTTTATGGTTAAAGACACCTGGCAGTAAACAAGAAATGAAAGTGAGGATTCGCCATGAAACAAAACAGTATGTTAGCAATGATCCTGGCCGGTGGAAGAGGAAGTCGTCTTCACGAGTTGACGAATAAAGTTGCCAAGCCAGCCGTTGGTTATGGCGGTAAATACCGTATCGTGGATTTTCCGCTCAGTAACTGTGCCAACAGCGGCATTGATGTCGTAGGTGTACTGACACAGTATGAATCAGTTTTACTGAACAGCTATGTAGCAGCCGGTGGCCGCTGGGGCCTTGATGCCAAGGACAGCGGAGTTTATGTACTTCCTCCACGTGAGAAGGCTGATGCCGGTCTGGATGTATACCGTGGAACAGCTGATGCGATCTCTCAGAATATTGATTTCATCGACTCACAGAACCCGGAATACCTTCTGATCCTTTCCGGTGACCACATCTATAAGATGAATTATGCAAAGATGCTTGATGACCATATCCAGCATAAGGCAGATGCGACTATTGCAGTTATCGAGGTTCCCATGAAGGAAGCCAGCCGTTTCGGTATCATGAACACCGGTGAAGATGACCGCATCGTGGAATTTGAAGAGAAACCGGAACACCCGAAGAGCAATCTTGCCTCCATGGGTATCTACATATTCAACTGGAAGCTTCTGCGCAAGCTCCTGCTGGCAGATATCAAAAATCCGGATTCCAATCACGATTTCGGTAAAGACATCATCCCTACACTCCTTGCACAGGACAAGGCACTCTACGCCTACAAGTTCAAAGGCTACTGGAAGGATGTAGGAACCATCGATTCCCTCTGGGAAGCAAACATGGATCTTCTCAGTCCTAACAGTGAACTGGATCTTAACGATCCTACCTGGAAAATCTACACTGAGGATGCTACCTCTCTTCCACAGTATATCTGTGATACAGCTGTGATCAACACTGCTTTCATTACTCAGGGCTGTGTTGTAGAAGGTGAGATCACCAACTCCGTACTTTTCACAGGCGTCAAGGTCGGTCCTGGTGCCAAGATCATCGACAGTGTCCTGATGCCGGGTGTTGTTGTTGAAGCAGGTGCCGTTGTCCAGCGTGCTCTCGTTGCAGACGGAGTCGTGATCGGTGCCAATGCTCGTGTCGGTTCCAAGGACAGTGAGCACATCGAACTTGTATCAAAACGTGTAAAGGGGGCTGAGTAATATGTTTAAAGCATTTGGAATCGTGAATTCCTCAGAAAGAAATATCCATGTGGAGGGGCTTCAGGACTACCGTGCGATCGGCGCCTTTTCATTTCTCGGAAGATATCGTGTCATCGACTTCCCAATCTCAAATATGACCAACAGCGGAATTGAGTACATTCAGGTCTATGTAAAGAACAAACCCCGTTCTCTTGTAGAACATCTCGGAACCGGACGTCACTACAACATCAACTCCAAGAGCGGTAATCTCCAACTCCTCTTTTCAGAGCATTCCGGAGTCAACGATATCTATAACACCGATATCGACAACTACTACTCCAATCTGGAGTGCATCGAAGCAGTTCATTATCCGTATGTTGTTATCGCTCCGAATTACATGATCTACACCACCGACTATTCCAAGCTGATCGATGCCCATATCGAATCCGGTGCAGATGTGACCATGCTTTATCATTCCGTTGATAATGCCAAGGAGAACTATCTGAACTGCCACATCCTGAACCTGAACCGTCAGAAGGGTGTTCTCTCCATTGAGCACAACCACGGCAATGCAAAGAACCGCAACATTTTCATGGATACCTACGTAATGAGCAAGGAGCTTTTCATCAGCCTCATCCATAAGGCAAAAGAGATCTCCTCTCTTTATACCCTTGCAGACGTGATCAATGCCGGCTGCAGAGACGGTGAGCTGGATGTACGTGGTGTATCCCATCGCGGATATTTTGCATCGATCACTGATTTCAAGAGCTATCACGATGCAAATATGGATCTGATCGACTACAAAACTGCAACGGATCTTTTCCATGATAACTGGCCAATCTATACACGCACCAATAACTCCTGCCCGACTCATTATTTTGACACAGCTAATGTTTCCAACTCCGTTATCTCCAACGGCTCCATGATCGAGGGAACTGTAGAGAATTCCATTGTCGGACGTGGCTGTACCATCAAAAAGGGCGCTGTTATCAAGAACTGTGTCGTTCTTGCAGACTGCACCATCGGTGAGAATGTCCATATCGAAAATCTGGTGGTAGACAAGCATGCCAAGATCACGCATGCCAAGGAGATCATCCGTCCTGCGGATGAGCCTGGCTACATCAAACGTAACGATACACTGTAATATTCATATATAATAAGGCCTCCGGTTCCTGTGTTACGAACCGGAGGCCTTATTTATCTCTGTACTCAGCTAAGCATATGGATCCATCATTTCAGAACAGACTGGATCCATTTCAACGCATTCTCTTTATTCTTCACATTACCCGGAAGGCAGATGCACACCGGATCATATCTCAGGCCAAATTCCTGAGCAACACTACTACTGCCGTCAAGCTCCAGATGCTGATCATCCACAGCGCCCAGAGACTCAAACACCTCATCTCCAAACGTTTCCCTGAGATTTGCATACATTCCGCTATCTTTCTCATGTTCATAGAGTTCCTTCGGCATGATCAGGACATCAACGGTAGCACTCTGGATTTCCGTCACATATGCGATCCTGGCATAGTAATCAAAATCCTCTCCTGTCTCGTCCGTCATCAGATTCTGCGCCACACTGACTTCTGCATATTTATCCTCTGTTCCCAGTGTCTTCAAAACATCCTCTTCCACCTTCTCAGAGTCATAATTCCCTGCATTCACCACCGCAATGGAAAGCACCGTCTTCATCTGTGCGTGACGATAAATATTCACTCCCAGACAGACTCCGCCAATGGCAAGAAGCACGCACAGCATATGTATCTTATAATACATCCAGATATACTGAATCTTCTTACCTGTTCCCATTCCCTTCAGTTTCTCTCTTTCGATCCGGCGGCGTTCCTTCTTCGTCAGATCAGTTTCGTTGGGCATCTCCGGATTCAGTACACTCTCATCGTGTCCGTCACTGCCGGCCTCCGCTCTGTTTTGTAAATCCATAAAAATCTCCTTTTTCTTTCATGTCTCAGTATTTCTTACCCTGAAGCGGGATATTCCAGTCGCTTTCCCCTCATCCTCCGGGTGGGTGCTGTGACTTATCAATAAAGGATATTTTAGCATATTTTGGTACAAAATCACAGCGCATAAATATGAAAATACCATAAACTCTTCTATTTCCGGCAGATCTTCATTCCATATCCATACATTACCGCCACAGCAGTCACAAGAACACAGACCATCACCGGTCTCATCCACAGATATAAAAGATTTTTCTCAATTCCAGCTACCACAGCCACATCCTTCAGGATATCAGCCACGCAGAGATGGAACAGATAAATAAAAAACGCATATTTCTGACCGATGGCTGCCGGAAGCTCGGGCACTTTCCGATTCTTTCCCATGATCGCAATGAGAAAAAGACCAACAGCCATAGATACTGACCCCAGAAACAATTCCAGTTTGCCAAAATACCGGTATTCCAGCAGACTTGCGATCCCGCCGCCAGCTGCCATGCCATACAAAAGAAGCACTTTTTTTCCGGCAAACCAGGCTTCCAGCTTTTCCTGATGTCTGTGTATCAGATGTCCCAACATAAAAAACGGAAATCCGGTAAACAGATAGTTTCGAAACTGCATAACACGGAAATGCTTTTCCGGGAACAGGAAGGTCGAAAATTCCTCCATTCCGAAATGGATCAGAAGAAGCACCGGTATCAGAACATATACCTGCTTACAAATCCGGAATCTTGCTGCCAGGGCAAAAAGAAGATAACAATAGAGCAGTGCCGGGAGAAACCACAGATGCCATTTCACCTGAGAGCTGTTATTATATAGAAGAAACTGGCGGATATGTTCCCCCGAAACCAGGGCTTCCAGCCATTCCTTCTGGCTTGCTCCGTCGATGTGGTTCTGGATCAGCTCCCACAGACAGCAGACCGGAAATGCCACAAGCATCAGCTTCAGAACATGCCGGATCTTTTTTCCGGTTCTTATAAATTCCGTATCATCGCCACGGAAACAAAAATATCCGGATACCATAAAAAACACAGGTACTGCAAATCTGGCAAGTACATTGGCTATAATTCCGGCATTTCCCGGAAAATGGACGTGAAGAAGCACAACTGCATAAGCACAGATTGCCTTTACCATATCCAGAGTACGGTTTCGCATAAAAATTACTCCTTTTTATATCGAACGCTTATCCCGGAAATATGATTCCGGGGTTCCCTTTTTTTCGAAACGATATACTAACAAACCAGCAGAATTTTGTCAATGCTGTTTTTCTCCTGTACGGTTTGCTCTTATACGTTTTACTCTTGTACGGCTTCCGGATCTGAATTATAATTCTTTTATGACTTCTATGACAGGATGTTTGTTATTTCCTCAGAAAGGATTCTATTTTTTATGAAAAAAGACGGCTACTATTCTTCCGGCGAATTTGCACGCATGGCACACGTAACTCTGCGTACTGTCCGCTATTATGATAAACAGGATATCCTGAAACCCTCTCTCGTCACCGAATCCGGCGCACGTTTTTATACAGACGAGGATTTTGCAAGGCTTCAGCAGATCCTCCTTCTGAAATACCTGGGCTTTTCCCTGGATGACATCCGGGAAATGACCATCGGTGATTCCGATTATCATTTCATGCTGAATTCTCTGAATATCCAGCTTCGTCTGGTCCGTGACCGGATCGAACAGATGCAGCTGGTGGAAAAAGCGATCCAGGATACCGCACAGATGATAAAGGAACAGCACACCATTGACTGGAGCCAGATGCTGAACCTGATCCACTTAACCGGCATGGAAAAAAGCCTCAAGAATCAGTATCAGAATGCCACCAACATTTCCTCCAGGATCAACCTCCACAGCCTGTACTCCCAGAACAAACAGGGATGGTTTCCCTGGATCTTTGAGCAGTGCCAGATTTCACCTGGTCTTCGTATTCTGGAGCTGGGCTGCGGGGACGGAACGTTATGGACCGACAACCTTTCCCTTCTGCCGGAGGATATCTCCATCACACTTTCCGATATTTCCAGCGGTATGCTCCGCGATGCCAGACGAGCCATCGGTTCCTCGGATACCCGGTTTGCGTTCCGGGCCTTTGACTGCCGAAAAATCCCCTGCAAGGACGAAAGCTTTGATCTGGTGATCGCCAATCACGTGCTTTTTTACTGCGATGATATTCCCTCCGTCCTGAAGGAAGTCCGCCGTGTCCTCGCTCCCGGCGGAAGATTTCTCTGCAGTGCTTACGGAAAGGCTCATATGCAGGAGGTCAGCCAGCTGGTGCAGGATTTTGATGAACGGATCGTGCTTTCCGCAGACCGGCTTTATGAACGGTTCGGACGTGAAAACGGCCAGAGTATCCTGGCGCCTTTTTTCCCAAAGGCTCAGTGGCTTTCTTATGAAGACTGCCTTCTGGTCCAGGATGCGGAGCCGCTAATCTCCTACGTCCTCTCCTGCCACGGCAACCAGAATCAGTATATCCTGGACCGTTACAAGGAATTCCGGGCCTACACCGCCAGAAAAACTGCCAAAGGATTCCGCATTACCAAGGATGCCGGCGTATTTCTTTGTGAAAAATAGCCAAAAATAAAAAATATGAAAAAAGCTCTTGAAGGTGACCTTGCGTCACCTTTTATAATACAGTTACAGTAACAAAGTTATGTGCAGGCACGACTTATGCTGCACATCATCACGCAAAGGAGAAAACATATGAAAGGAATTATTTTAGCCGGAGGCTCCGGAACACGTCTTTACCCACTTACCATGGTGACCTCCAAACAGCTTCTGCCGATCTTTGACAAACCGATGATCTACTATCCTATGTCTGTTCTTATGAACGCAGGCATCCGTGATATCCTGATCATCTCCACCCCGCAGGATACCCCGAGATTTGAGGAGCTTCTCGGTGACGGCCATCAGTTCGGTGTCAACCTTACCTACGCTGTACAGCCAAGCCCGGACGGACTTGCCCAGGCATTTATCATCGGCGAGGAATTCATCGGCAACGACACCGTATGTATGGTCCTTGGTGACAACATTTTCGCAGGACATGGCCTCAAAAAGCGCCTGAAAGCTGCTGTAGACAACGCAGAAACAGGCAAAGGTGCCACTGTTTTCGGATACTATGTAGATGATCCGGAGCGTTTCGGCATCGTGGAATTCGACCAGAACGGAAAAGCGGTTTCCATTGAAGAGAAACCGGAAAAGCCAAAAAGCAACTACTGTGTAACCGGTCTCTACTTCTACGACAACAAGGTTGTAGAGTACGCAAAAAATCTGAAGCCAAGCGCAAGAGGCGAGCTTGAGATCACAGACCTGAACCGTATCTACCTTGAGAAGGGACAGCTGAACGTTGAGCTTCTGGGCCAGGGCTTCACATGGCTGGATACCGGTACACACGAAAGCCTTGTAGAGGCAACCAACTTCGTAAAAACCATGGAGCAGCATCAGCACCGCAAGATCGCATGCCTTGAGGAGATTGCTTACTTAAACGGCTGGATCACAAAGGAGGACGTGCTCAAGGTTTACGAAATCCTTAAGAAAAACCAGTATGGCCAGTATCTCAAGGATGTTCTGGACGGAAAATATCTGGACGCGCTTCACTAAGCCGATCTGATTTTCCGACACTGAATTTACCTGCGGACTCCGTTTCGACGGAATCCGCATAAGATCAATCATTTATTATAAAGGAGATTTTTTATGACAATCATCGTTACCGGCGGCGCCGGATTTATCGGAAGCAACTTTATTTTTCATATGATGGAGGCTCATCCGGATTACCGTATCGTATGCCTGGACTGCTTGACCTATGCCGGAAACCTTTCCACTCTTGCACCGGTCATGGACAAACCGAACTTCCGCTTTGTAAAGGAAAGCATCACAGACCGTGACGCTGTTTACAAGCTTTTCGAGGAGGAGCATCCGGACATCGTGGTAAACTTCGCAGCTGAGAGCCACGTAGACCGTTCCATCGAAAACCCGGAGGTATTCCTTGACACCAACATCAAGGGTACTGCTGTTCTCATGGATGCCTGCCGTAAATACGGAATCCAGCGTTATCATCAGGTTTCCACAGACGAGGTTTACGGAGATCTTCCTCTTGACAGACCGGACCTCTTCTTCACAGAGGAAACTCCGATCCATACAAGCAGCCCGTACAGCTCCTCCAAAGCAGGTGCTGACCTTCTTGTTCTCGCATACCACAGAACCTACGGCCTGCCTGTGACCATCAGCCGCTGCTCCAACAACTACGGCCCGTATCACTTCCCGGAAAAGCTGATCCCGCTGATGATCGCCAACGCTCTGAACGACAAACCACTCCCGGTTTACGGAAAGGGTGAAAATGTCCGCGACTGGCTCTATGTTGAGGATCACTGCCGTGCCATCGACCTGATCATCCACAAAGGACGTGTAGGCGAGGTTTACAATGTAGGCGGACATAACGAGATGAAAAACATCGATATCGTAAAACTGATCTGCAAGGAGCTTGGCAAACCGGAAAGCCTGATCACATATGTAGCAGACCGTAAAGGCCATGACATGCGCTACGCTATCGACCCGACCAAGATCCACAACGAGCTTGGATGGCTTCCTGAAACAAAATTCGCAGACGGAATCAAAAAGACCATCAAATGGTACCTTGACAACAAGGAATGGTGGGAAACCATCATCTCCGGTGAGTATCAGAACTACTACGAAAAAATGTATGGAAACCGCGAGGAGGTTAAAGCATGAGATTTTTCGTAACAGGTGTTGGCGGCCAGCTTGGCCATGACGTAATGAATGAACTGTCCGGCCGTGGACATGAAGGCGTAGGAAGTGACATTGCTCCTTCCTACAGCGGCATCGCTGATGGTACTCCTGTTACCACCATGCCTTATGTGCAGCTTGATATCACAGATAAAGAAGCGGTAGCAAAAACCATCCGTGAGGTAAAGCCTGATGCAGTAGTACACTGTGCCGCATGGACAGCCGTAGATGCTGCAGAGGACGAGGAAAACCGTGAGAAGGTACGTCTTGTCAATGTTGTAGGAACACAGAACATTGCGGACATCTGCAAGGAGCTTGGCATCAAGATGATGTATATTTCCACAGACTACGTTTTTGACGGCCAGGGAACCACACCATGGGATCCGGACTGCAAGGACTACGCTCCACAGAACGTATACGGTCAGACCAAGCTTGACGGTGAGCTGGCAGTATCCGGCACTGTAGACAAATTCTTTATCGTACGTATTGCATGGGTATTCGGCAAAAACGGCAAAAACTTTATCCGTACCATGGTAAATCTGGGAAAAACCCATGACAAGCTTACCGTAGTCAGTGACCAGATCGGAACTCCGACCTACACCTACGACCTTGCACGTCTTCTGGTAGACATGGTCGAGACAGAGAAATACGGCTACTATCACGCAACCAACGAAGGCGGCTTCATCAGCTGGTATGATTTCACTAAAGAGATCTTCCGCCAGGCTGCTGCCCTCGGCCACAAGGAATACGAAAAAGTAGAGGTATCTCCTGTCACAACTGCAGAGTACGGCGTTTCCAAGGCTGTACGTCCATTCAACAGCCGCCTGGATAAATCCAAGCTTGTAAAAAACGGCTTCCAGCCACTTCCAACATGGCAGGATGCCCTGGAAAGATATCTGAAAGAGATCCTGTAAAAAAAATCCATCGGTGATCGCCGGTGGATTTTTTTCGTTCTGTTTCTCATGAAAAAACAGCCGGTGGAAAGCTTTACGCTTCCCCGGCTGTTCTTATGCTAAAATTTAATAATTTTATCTTACTGCTGTGCAACAGTTCCGTCTGCTGCCTGGGCATCTGCTGTGCCATTCTGTGTGGCATCTGCAGTCTCACCCTGCGCTTCTGCTGTACTTCCCTCTGCAGCTGCCTGTGCATCATTATCCGTAGTTGCTGCCGCTGATGTTGCACTGTCTGCCTCCTCCTGGGAAACAGTCTCTCCGTCACGAACCTTCTTCATCATGGCCTCCGCCTTCTGAACGGTAGACTCATCCGGAATCATAACGTAAGCCTTCTGGCTCATAGAATACGGCTTCTGTGTGTCACCGGTACCATTTACACTGTAGCTTACGATGTTCCAGTCACCGCCGTTGTTCAACTGCTGCTGGAGCAGTCTGGCGATCTCCTCGTAGGAGATATTGGTCTCAAAGCATCCCTGGATGCTGGAAAGAACAGAAGAATAATTCTTCAGAAGCTCCGGTGAAAGAGCCTTGTTGATCACACCCTTGATCACTGCCATCTGGTTCTTGCCACGCTGACGGTCGCCCTCTTTAAAGGCATAACGCTCACGGCTGAATACCAGAGCCTGCTCACCGTTCAGGTAGTTCTCTCCCTGATTGAAGTGATATCCTGTCTCATTCTTGGAATCAAAGTCATAGTCAGAATAAACAGTAACTCCGCCAAGCGAATTGATCAGCTGCTCAAATCCCGCAAAGTTGATACGGAAATAATAGTTGATATCCTCATTATAAAGCATTCCCAGAGTATCCATACATACATTGATACCATAGATACCTGCATGTGTCAGCTTATCTCTCTGTCCGCCTGAAATAGAAAGCGGTACAAAATAATCACGAGGTGTGGAAACCAGAAGCACCTGTCTGGTAGCTGTATTTACCGTAGCAATGATATTGGAATCGCTTCGGCTCTTTGCAACAAGGCCGCTGCGGCTGTCGATACCACTGATAAAGATGGTATATACAGAACCGTCATTGGTACTCTCTTCAGCCTTCGCCTCTGTCTCCTGGGGCTCAATGGTCGTCTCCACCTTCTTCACGGTCAGCTCTTTGATCCTGGAAGAAATATCGGAATATCCATCCATCTCTTCAATAACACTTAAATATGCGCTGTTCAGCACGATCGCACCTGTCTGTCCGTTCAGAAGACCGTCAACCAGCTCTGTAAGTCCTGCATACTCCTGGACCTGCACAGTCTTGCCTGTCTCGGAATCCACTTCCTGGATAGCCTTGTCCGAATTGGCTCTGTCAAGATCTGTCAGCACACCATACACATAATCTGCTGTAGCCTCTATGGAATCTGCAGAATCATCTGCACGGACATAAATGCCGACCTCCGTAATCTCTGTGTTCACACCGGAGATCCCTGCCAGTGTGGAATGTGTCTTATAAACATACATACTTCCGAGAATGAATACTGCTGCAAAAACTGCTGCCAGGATCACTCCCACTACAAATCTTATCTTACCATCCGTACTCCATACAAGCGCCCCGACGATCACGATCAGGACCAGCATTACCAGTCCGATCACTGCAATGAACTTCGTCGGGATCACCTTCATATTCAGAAGCATGACCGCAAATACGATTGCTGTGATCAGAACCACAAGCGTCACGATCAGCCCTGGGATATGTTTCCCCATTTTTCTCATATGCAATCCTCCATTTTTGATGGTACAGAGAATATTACATATGGACACTCTCTGTACAGATTCAAATATCCTAATCATTTTACGCTTTTTTACTGATAAAAGCAAGAAATATCGTAAATCGCCAAATGCAAAAACAGTTCCGTGATATCATGATCCTTTTATGCTCTCACGATGTCACGGAACTGCCGCTAAAATGTTCCTTCTGTGAAATGGATCTCCTTATTCCACGGTAACACTCTTGGCAAGATTTCTCGGCTTATCCACATCCAGACCTTTATTTACACTGACATAGTAACCCAGAAGCTGCAGCGGGATCACTGCCAGAGAAGTTGCAAAATGCGGGTCTGTTTTCGGGATATAAACCGTAAAATCTGCAGTATCCTCGATATTATAGTTTCCAAACGTAGTAAGCCCCATCAGATACGCCCCACGGCTCCTGCACTCCACCATGTTGCTGACTGTTTTCTCATAAAGCTCCGGCTGTGTCAGGACACCGATCACAAGGGTGCCGTCCTCGATCAGGGAAATGGTGCCATGCTTCAGCTCGCCAGCCGCATACGCCTCAGAATGGATGTAGCTGATCTCCTTCATCTTAAGGCTGCCCTCAAGGCTGATGGCATAATCGATCCCTCTTCCGATAAAAAAGATATCCTTTGCATTGGCCTGCTTGGAGGCAAACCACTGAAGCCTTTCCTTATCCTCGATGATCCTGCCGATCTTGTCCGGAAGTGTCTTCAGTTCCTTAATGTAGGACTCACACTGCTCCTCTGAGATCTTTCCGCGGACCAGTGCCATCTGCAATGCCAGCACATAGGAAGCGATCAGCTGTGTACTGTACGCCTTGGTGGTAGCAACCGAGATCTCCGGTCCTGCAAGTGTGTAAAATACATGATCCGCCTCTCTTGCAATGGAAGAGCCCACCACATTGACAATAGCCAGCGTGCGGATCCCCTTCTCCTTACATTCCCGAAGCGCAGCCAGACTGTCCGCAGTCTCACCGGACTGACTGATGATCACTGCCAGGCCGGCAGGATCCAGAAGCGGCTTCCGGTAACGGAACTCCGAAGCAAGCTCCACACGCACCGGAAGACCTGCAAGATCCTCGATCACATACTGTGCAGCCATTCCCACATGGTAAGCAGAGCCGCAGGCCACGATATAAACCTGGCTGATGCTGCGGATCCTCTCATCATCCAGACCGATCTCTGTCAGATCCAGCTTGTCCTCCCGGATAACGGAATTCAGTGTATCTGCGACTGCCTTCGGCTGCTCATGGATCTCCTTCATCATGAAATGCTCAAAACCGGCTTTCTCCGCTGCCTCTGCATCCCACTCAATGATCTTAGGCTCCTTCTCGATCTCCTCACCATCCAGATTGTAAAAAGTGATCTCACCCGGTTTTACACATGCCAGCTCCAGATTTCCGATATAATAAACATTTCTTGTATACTTCAGGATCGCAGGAACATCCGATGCGATATAGGATTCTCCATTCTCCACACCCAGGATCATAGGGCTGTCTTTTCTCGCTACAAAGATCTCTTCCGGATAATCACGGAACATCATTACCAGCGCATAGGAACCACGGATACGCACCATGGCATGACGCACTGCCTCAACCGGAGATCCGCCGTATTTCTGGTAGTAATAATCCACCAGCTTCACAGCAACCTCCGTATCTGTGGAAGAATAAAAAGAATATCCCCTGCGGAGAAGCTTCTCCTTCAGCTCCTGGTAATTCTCGATAATACCGTTATGCACAGCTGCCACATTTCCGTTATCACTGACATGAGGATGGGCATTGACCTCTGATGGTTCTCCGTGAGTTGCCCAGCGGGTATGACCGATCCCGCACATACCCGGAACAGATTCACCTGCGTTTGTTTTCTCCAGAAGGACCTTCAGACGGCCCTTCGCCTTAATGATCTCAATATCCTTTTCCCCGTCACGCACTGCGATGCCGGCGGAATCATATCCTCTGTATTCTAGTTTGGAAAGCCCGTCCAGAAGGATGGGTGCTGCCTGATGCCTGCCTGTAAAACCTACAATTCCACACATGATTTTTTTCTCCTCTTATTGCATTTTTATATTCTTCTGACTGCTCCGTTCTTCAGACACCTGCGGTCTGCATCCAGGACATCACTCTGCCACATGCCCCTTCTTACGGACGATCTCAACCACCTGGTCCACATATTTTCTGCAAAGCTCCTCACTCTCTGCCTCTACCATAACACGGAGCAGAGGTTCTGTACCGGATTCTCTCACCAGGATCCTTCCGGTGTCTCCAAGCGCCTCAGCCACACTCTCTACTGCTGCCTGCACATCCACATCTGCCTGCGCTGCTGCCTTGTCATGGACACGCACGTTCTCAAGAACCTGGGGATAGATCGCCAGATCAGCAGTAAGCTCACTGAGCTTTTTCTTCCTTGCCATTATAACTTCCATCATCTTCAGACTTGTAAGGATGCCATCCCCGGTAGATGCATACTTGGAAAAAATAATATGCCCGGACTGCTCACCACCAATACGGCAGCCATTCTGCATCATATATTCATAAACATATTTATCCCCTACTGCTGTCTTCGCATACTCGATATCAAGAGCATCAAAAGCCTTGTAAAGGCCAAAATTGGACATTACCGTAGTTACAACCGTATTGGTGAGAAGCTTTCCGCGCTCCTTCATATAACGGCCGTACACATAAAGGATCGCATCCCCGCTAACCACATTTCCCTTCTCATCCACACAGAGACAGCGGTCCGCATCTCCGTCGTAGGCAAAGCCAACATCCAGTCCCTTCTCCACTACAAGCTTCTGGAGACCCTCGATATGGGTGGAACCGGCATTGTTATTGATATTGGTACCATCCGGCTCAGCATTGATCACATAAGTCTTCGCTCCCAGCGCATCAAAAACCGCCTTTGCGATATTCCATGCACTTCCGTTGGCACAGTCCAGTCCAATCCGCATTCCCTTAAAGGAATATACTCCCAAGGAGATCAGATATCCTATGTAACGGTTCCGGCCTGCCGAATAATCCACCGTCCTGCCGATCTCACCGCCCTTTGTAAAAGGAATCTCATGCCATTTCTCTCCGAACAGCTGAAGACGGTCATCCAGATAATCCTCCACCAGAGCGATGATCTCCTCCTCCATCTTCTCACCCTGGCCGTTGATCAGCTTGATCCCGTTATCATAATAAGGATTATGGCTGGCAGAGATCATGATACCGCAGTCAAAGCCATCGGTACGGGCAACATAAGCCACAGACGGCGTTGTTGTCACGTGGAGAAGATAAGCATCCGCTCCGGACGCCACCAGTCCGCCAACCAGCGAATACTCAAACATATAGCTGGAACGTCGGGTATCCTTGCCGATCACGATTCTGGCTGCAGCCGTCTCCCCCGCTCTTCTGCGCAGCTCATTATAATACCATCCCAGAAAACGCCCGATCTTAAATGCATGATCCGCCGTCAAAGAAACACCCGCCTCCCCACGGAAACCATCTGTACCAAAATATTTTCCCATTTCTAGCTCTCCTTTGTGTGTTAATATTTATAACTTATCTTATATATTGATGTGTCATACAGATCGATCAGAATTGTTCTTATCTTTCTGTATGAACATCAATAATATTATCTATATTTCCAGCAGATTTACAGCCTCTGAACAGCCACTTTACATCGCTTCTTACAAAAAGCAACTCCATACGCCAGAATATTATTTCTTCCTTCATTACGTAACCGTTCATCGTACCGCTTTTCTCTGATCTGTGCCAGCGCTCTTTCACATGCATTTTGCAATCCTGAAAAAGTCTGAGAATATTTCAACTCGATAACGATCCCGGCATCCGGATCTTCCGGTTCTGCCAGAATATCTACAAAACCATCTCCAGATTCCGCATTAGACTGAACAAGCCAGTTTGGATCACTACGCAAAAGCCCCAACAAAAGTCCATGATAAAAAATTTCTTTTTCTTCATTTCGTCCTTTTGTATCAAAAATACTAATCGTATTTCCCAGAATCTTTGTAAGGCGTTCCTCAATCTCACCTGCATTCCCTTCATTTATTGCTTTCAGCAGATTTTTCGTCGGCTCCGCCTCTTTCAGCACTGCGCGGTCAAACCATTCCTTTATCTGAAGCACATAAACTTCTCTTATCTCCCTGTTCGGAATGGTCAGACGATACACTCCCCGTTCGGTCTTCCCTGCCTGTGTAAGATATCCTGTAGTAAATAATACACTCCAGAGATTATCCAGACTGTTATCGATTTCATCATAGGTCAACTCCATACGGACCGTTTTCTCAATAGACTCACCTGCGATCAGACGCTCTATCTCATCTCTTGTAGTCTTATCTGCCCTGTCAATAAATCTCCTTACCAGTTCATTCCCACTGGTATTGATCCAGTAAGACAGCGGCTCCGCATCCGGATTCCCACGCAGACAATCTACATGATTGATCACATCCCATGGGCAGTACACATCCGTATTTCCAAAATGATATCCATCATACCATTCCTTTGTTTCGGAAAGATGATCCTCCATGCCATATGCTGTAAGCAATCTGAAGACCTCATCATCTGTGAAACCAAAATGCTCATCAAATCGATGATCCGTGATCGAAAGCACTTTGAAGTTATTAAGTCCTGTAAAAATACTCTCTTTAGACACGCGAAGACACCCTGTTAATACTGCAAAATACAGAGAATCGTTAGTCTTAAGTGCCTGTCCGAACACACCGCGTATCATGAGCACCATTTCTTTATAATATCCATGCTGAAAAGCCTTATCCAGAGGAACATCATATTCATCTATAAGAATGATCGTCTTCTGCCCATAATGCTTATGCAACAGCTGAGACAATATCTGCAACGCAGAAGAAAGAATATTTTCATCCATAGAATATCGGCCATTCTCCACAGAGATCAATGTACGATATATATCTTTATCCGTTTCTGTCAGTCTGTCACTCTCCAATAAAAACAGAAAACGACTGGCCTCTCTGCCTACCAGTTCTGTCAGCTGATAGCGTGCATTCTCAAAGGTAAGTCCATCAACATTCTTCAGTGATAAAAACACTACCGGAAATTTCCCCATATACTGTTCACACAGTTCTTGTTTCCGGGAAATATAAAGACCTTCAAACAGCGCTTCATCTGCCCCGATCTCGAAGAAACAACGAAGCATACTCATATTCAATGTTTTCCCAAAACGCCGAGGTCTTGTAAAAAGATTTACTTTCCCCCACTGATCGACCAGTTGTTCGATAAGCCTGGTCTTATCTACATAATAAAAATCCGCCTGACGAATTTCCTGAAAATTCTCAATTCCCACCGGTAGCTTCGGTCTCTTCATATTCCGCGTTCCACTCCCTTTCAATGCGAAAAATCACATACAAATATGCCAATTGCCACGTGATTCGTGCTTTCAGAGTAGCACAATACGCTCTTTTTGTCTATTGATTTATTTCGACTCCGTTCGACAAACATATCCGCTTTACCTGCGCAGCTCTGAAGCTTTTTCACAAAATCCTCTTTCCAAAAGGGAAAGCAACAAACTATGTTACCCTGAAAATGGATCAGATGATAAAATAACTCTGATCACATAGCAAGATCGAAGGTGGTGAAACCTATGGGTACAAAGGATACCATCACCAAAGATTACATGGCTGACAACCCACAGAGAAGCAAAACAATGTTCCTCCACATCCGGAAAATATCTCACCGGCTTCTACAAAGATGACCGGCTGATTCCGGTCATCACCGTAGTCGTATACTTCGGCTCCGATACCTAGAACGCTCCCAGAAGCCTCCACGAAATGCTCTCTGTCCGGGACCCCGAGATTCTTTCTCTGGTCCCGGATTACCGGATCAATCTCTTCTCACCTGCCGAGATAAAGGATGAAAAACTTGATAAACTCCAGAGCAATCTCAAAGAAGTCATGCTCTTCATCAAATACTCCAAAGATAAACGAAAGCTTCAGGAGCTCACATCAAAGAACTCCGGCTTCCAGTCACTCGAGCTCAAGGCAGCCCGGGTCATTGACTCCATAACCGGTATCAATTTACGTTTCACAGAAACAGAAGGGAGTGTTAATATGTATCAGGCTGTTCAGGAAATGTGCGATGATGCACGCGCCGAAGGCCTATCCCAAGGTCGCGCCCAGGGTCTATCCCAAGGTCTTCAGGAACATGCTTTACTTACTGCACAGCGCATGCTAGAGGATCCCAGGTTCTCACCCGAGGATATCAGCAGATTTTCAGGGCTGCCACTTGAGGATGTTCTGAAATTGCGGGAGAAATGATGATTTGAGAAAATGCTCAGGAAGTACCTTGCTTCCTGAGCATTTTCATACTCTATTCTAATGTAATTCACTTTTATTTTTTTTCTTAAAAAATGCCCATATAACTTTATTTCTCATCAATATAAGACACATTCCATATACAATACACGATAATAATATAGATAATACTAATGTTGCAATACTTGAAAGAGAAAAATGTTTTACAAATTTACAGCTCATCCATATACCAATGCATCCGGCACAAACCGTACAAATATTATATGCTACGCCTGCATTAAGTCGAACAATTTTCCGTCCAACATAAACACAAACAAGCATCATTATAGCTTCTGCAACTATAGTTGAAAAAGCCACTGCATTTTCTCTCCAAAATGGAATACAAACAAAATTTATTGCAATATTTGCTAATGCACTAACCAAAGTTGCTATAAGCACGATTTTTTCCTTACGCGCCGGAATTAATACACACTGATTATATATCCATCCAAAAATACAAAATATAAGCGCTATACTTAATAATTTCAATGAACCTGTAGCTTTTATATATTCTTTTCCAGAAATCAATAATACGACTTCTTTGCTTAATAATATCAATCCGGTAACCGATGGAAACACCAACATAACCAGGACATTAAAAATCTGAGTTAAAATATTTTTATATTCTTCTATCCTTTTTTGTCCCATTAACAATGATAACCGCGGAATTGTAACAATCAAAATAGCCGCCAACATCTGTTTTACGATCCTATATATTTTTGAGGAAACAGAATATATGCCTACTTCGAAATCTGTTCCCATAAATCCTAACATGGTCGTATCGGAATTAATATAAATAGTTGTTGCAACTGTAGATGCAAAAATAATCATAATAGGTTTCAGATGTCTCTTTAATGCCAAACCTATATCAAATTTTAACGAACAATACTTTTTAGCATGAATAAAATTCAATATATTAGATCCTGCATTTGCAAATACTGTTATTCCTGCATATACAATATAGTCATCAGGTTTTTTAACAAGCAAAAACAGCAAGATAATTGAAATTACTTTAAATATAATACTTCGAATCGTTATGTACGCGTATTCCTCATATATAGAGTAAATCCATTCTGTTCCGATCGTTGTAAAAAGAATTTCAATACTAAACACAGCAATTATCACCGCATAATCTTTAAATTTAGGAACAGCTGCAACTGTAAACACTAATAAAATATAAGCTATTATTGTTGATATAATATTAATTGTAAATATTTCATTAGCAAATATACTGAACTTTTTTTTATCATCCCGAAATTTTGTTCCTTCTCTAACTGCATATGTCGATATCCCCAATGCGGCAATCAGTAAAAAATATTGAATAACTGATAATGCAAAATTATATTTCCCTACATTTTCAACAGAAAGAACTCTGGAAATATATGGAAACGTAATTAATGGAAATAATGTATTCAAAACTGTTCTTATACCATTTAATAATGCATTTAGACCAAGTGACTTTTTTTTCATATTTCTAACTATTCCTCTTAATTTTAAATTACAATTTTATGCTTCGATTTGGAAGTCAAATAAGCTAATCCCCAAATTATTATTATCGGAGCCCAAAATTCTGGATATAACAATCTTCCAACAAATGCATCAAATGTTGATCGCGGTGCCTGAAATAAAGAATTTAACATAAAAAGACCAACTGCTATCTTCCAAACATTTTTGCCATCAGATATAATTTTGGATAATAATCTAAAAGTCAAGCCGTAAATAATATTTCCTATAAATACACCTATATATCCATAATCAATATACAGTTCTTCAAAGTAACATGAACCGTATCCAGTACCAACTGCATACCCATATGAATTTGCATAGTAGGAAACAAAATCCGCTAAATATGTTCCATGTAAAGCAGTACTTAATGATTGATTTCCAAAAGAAAAATCTAAATTCAAATTAAATAAGCTATTAAATGGACTATTTTGTAGCCATCTCAATATATTATATAAAGAATAGTGTGCTTCAGAATCTAAATTATTTTTATATAACTCAGCATACTTTACTGCATTTACAGATGTACCTTGTCTTACAAAAAAGCCTACAATAGGAGAATAATCATTTGCATGCCCTACATAATTATTAGATCTAATATATTCAAATAAATACATTGCTCCCATAAGTATTGGAACACATAAACATATTGCCCAAATACCTTTTTTTCCAATCCACGGTTTTTCACCTGGTTTTATTTTATTTCTACACATTGCATATGCAAAAATTATAAGTAAACTTGTAATAAAATTTACTCTTCGTCCCGTTCCTAAAGATAAAAATGCATATAAAATATATAACATTATTGGAACTTTAGCATCCTTTTTTTCTGGTAATGTTGACAAAAATATATAAAATGCTGTCGGCGCAAAATATCCAATCTGTCGTACATACCATGGTATTCTACTTGAATATGAAATGTAATACGATGTATAACCATAATGTCTTACATATAAAACAACATCTATAACTGTTAATATCCAAAACACATAACAGCCATAATACATTCCTTTGCTGATTTGGATTATATTATTCATATAACCTTTTTTATTTTTATATTCAATTTTAGGTATATTATTTTTTATTTTAATTCTTTTTCTTGTTACGCCAAAATATCCTATACATAGTCCTACAAGACTAATAAAAATACATACATCCACATGTTTCTCTATTACATCTGGAAAATTATAATAATAAACTTTCATAAAACGATTCAATATCTGTCCACATAATAAAAATGTAAAAAAGCATACAAGAAATGAAAACATAAATATATTTTCATCTATATTTTTTACAGTAAGATAAAAAAAGCAAATAAAAATAACCGCATTTAATGCTAATATTCCATTTGTATTTCCTATTCCAAAAACAATAACAGATATAATAGAAAATATAATCAATAGTATTATATTATAATATACTTTGTTGCCTGTTTTTGAAGCCATCTTTATTTTCCTTTCCTTTTATATAATTCACATATTTGTTTAATATGTATAATTCCAAAATAAATTCTATATTGATATAAAATACTCTTCATTTTATTTCTATTACTCATATATTTTCTATTTTCTCTATTGCCTGCGAATATCCAGGGTTTCTCCGAATATAATTTTTTCTTGATTATCTTTTTTTCTTTTCTACTCAAATCACACTGTGTATTTCCAATATAACAATCGTAAATTTTTTTTAGTTCATCCAGAATATGAATACTAAATGCAGATTTCATTGGTTCACTTTCAAAATTTATTTGTTTTCTAATACAAGGCAGCTCTTTTTCTATATTATAAAGCATTTTGGAATTGTACTTATGATTTGCTGAATTGTTATTCACATAATATAAATACCATATTCTTTCTACAAGCATTGTTTTTTTACACTTATCTAACAGTTGGAGATTCCATACTATGTCTTCTCCCATTTTTAACTCAGTATTAAATAAAGTATTTTCAGCTATCTCTCTTTTTATCAATCTTGTCCACGGTCCTCGTCCATAATATCCTTTCATATTTCCAAAATATTTTAACTCTCCAACTGAATTACATTTAAAACTTTCTTTTTCTATATCTGATATAATTCTATAATTTATAGGAATCTGTTTTTGCTTTTCTTCATTGAATTCTTCATTATCTAATAACGTATTACCTCCAATAAGAAAATCTACATTTTCTTTTTCACATAAATGTACCGCTTCTGAAAAAAAATATGGCACTAATACATCATCCGCATCTACAAATGTAAGGTATTTTCCTTTAGAATGTTTAATGCCTTCATTCCTTGCAGCGGATACTCCTAAATTGCTTTGTGTTATAACTTTTATTCGTTCATCAAGTCGAGCAATGTCTCTTATTTCGCTTCGAAACGACTCTTCGCTTCCATCATCAATTAAGAGTATCTCATAGTTCATATATTCTTGATTTAATACACTTAAAATGCATCTCTGCAAGATTTCTTTTTCTACGTTATAGCATGGAACAATTACACTTAAAAACATTTTTTTACCTCAATTGCTTATTTCATTTATAAATTTCTGATAGTTGTAGTCTGCATTAAATTTTTTATTCCAAAAATATCTAGCATCATTTCTATTTTTTTTATATTGGTATGAATCTAATTTGCAAAAATCTGTTATTTTTTTAGTCAATTCATTTGCTGTTATATTCTGAGATAAAAGAACCCCATTTTCTTTATCCCTAATTATCTCCTTCGTTCCCCCTGCATCTGTTGCGATGCACGGAATTCCAAAAGATGTTGCTTCCATAATTGATACAGGAATCCCTTCTGATGAACTTACATTCACGAATACATAGTAATTTTTATCCTGATATTGTTTCATTAATTCTGTGTTACTGACATTTCCTTTAAATTCATACTGAATATTGTCTCTCAGTTTGTCTTTTGCCATTTTTTTTATTTCATCCATTAAAATTCCATCCCCATAATGTGTCCACTTAATCGGGATAGCTTTAATTTGGGATAATGCATTTATCAATAAATCTAGTCTTTTTACCTTTGTCACTGTAGAACAGCTGACAATTTCATAACATTTATCATTGAAAAGATACTCCTTTTCTCCATGATCTATTGTTCCTAAGAATCTGGTATGCACTTTCTGTTTATATTGAGGAAATCTTTTTCTCAGATAATCGGTACCATGATCTGAACATGGATATATATTATCAATTTTTGAAAGAATTCCCTCTCTCATTGGTATATAATTCCCTTTATGTTCTTCTTCATAAAGATCATACCGATGTGCCCTGCTTACAATCTTACTGTTCAATTCCCATTTCTTTTTTAATAACATTGCCACATATGGCTGATATTCAAAACGATATGAATAAAATATTGACTCTTTATTCACATGTCCTTTCATTTTTTTATCTATTAGATCTGCTTCATAATGAGAACGACTGAAATAAACAAACATGTTTACAAAATTTCGCACAGATAATCTACGTGATTTCACCAAGCGTGCAAATTCTTTATATAAATTAATATCTGTCAGAGTCCTGAAACTATATAATAAATAGGTCTTATTTGACGCTTTCATAATTGGAATTACTTTCACATTGTTTCCAACAGTTCTTTTTCTTTTTAAGTGTTCTTTTCTGATCTGCAATGCAAAAATATATACTTCATCAAAGTTATCATAATATTTTATTTCTGTTTCCAAATAAGGCTCCCAATCTCCATAAGGAAAGGAATTTGTAAGCAAATACAGCGTTTTCATTAATCTTCCTCTTCTATCTTTTCTTAAAATCGTATACAGCTGGCCATTTATAATTTTTATAAACAGCCAGCTATACTGCAGTTCTCCTATTTGAGTTTTATTTCAATATTACTCATGATTTTATTGATTTTTGCTCTACACTCATCCAATGTAGAGTCTTTTACAATAATCTGGCCAATACAATCTGCTGAAAATACAAATTTTCGAATCTGATCTCCTGGTTTTTTAAAGAATGTTATTTCCAGAATATCTTCATCCATTTCTCCGGTATATTTGATATCTTCTAGGGTTCCACTTTCTTCTGTTGAAAGAATCATTCGTGCCAGTCCTGCCGTTGTTTTGGAATTTTTCTTTCTCCAATACTCCAACGGATTTTCTCCAACAGCCATTGCTGCGATCATTTTGTAATATTCGATTCCAAAGTTTATCTCCACCAGCTCTGGAAGACAGTTGGCGCCTACACGTCCGGTAAGCTCTATGACGTAGACTTTATTATCCCGGAGAATCAGATCCACATTTACTGCACAGTTATTTAATCCCAATGCCTTGATTGCGCTTTTTACTGCTATTTCTGTCTGTTTGTAAACATCTTCATCACAGTCAAGCGGAACATAATGGCCTACCGGTACTGCCGTATGACTCATATAAGTTTCGTCACCATGTGGCATAACAAAAAGCACCTCATTGTTATATACAAATGCCTGCGCACCAAATTCCCATCCTTCTATGAACTCTTCTACAATACAGTAAGATCTTTTTGTTAATCCCATTGCTGCATGAAATCCGTCATAGGCATCTTTTTCTGTTTTTGCTATGTAAATTCCATTGCTTCCTTGTAAATCCGTTGCTTTAATGATCACCGGTAATTTAATCTTATTCAGTGCGTTTTCTAATTCCTCTTCATTGGAAATTTCAAAATACTGTGCTGTACTTACACCATATTCCATAAAAGCTTTTTTCATTTTGGATTTATCATTACACATAATTGCTGCTTTTTCCGGAAGTCCTGTTAAGCCCAAAGAATCACAAGTTTTTCCAAGAGCTGAAATTCCTGTATCCAGACAGCAAGTAGCCACTCCGTCCAATTTAAGATTCGCTGCTTTTTTAGCAACCTCATCAGGATTTGCAATATTCATAAAGCACACTTCATCTGCCAGAGGAATTCCTGGAGGATTATTATCAGGCATGGTTCCTGCAATTGTTGTGATTCCCATCTCTTTTGCTGCTTTATACAGTCCGATCTGTCCTCTTCCAGCACCTAATACTAAAAGTCTTTTTCCTTCAACACCCATTTTTTCTTCTCCCTTCTAATTTGTATAAACATTTTTTCTGCATACTACAGTTTCAATTGTTTTAAAGAAAATCTTCAGATCACCCAGAAATGTTACTTTCTGTGCATATTTTGCATCCAGAGCCAGTTTGTCTTCCTGTGAAATATTATTTCGATAATAGGCCTGTGTATACCCTGTAATGCCTGGTTTTACTTTTAAACGATCTTTTCTTTTCTGGTCATACTCAGACAATGGTCTGTCTGTTGTTACTGGCCTTGGTCCGATCCAGCTCATGTCTCCTTTCAGAATATTAAATACCTGCGGTAGCTCATCAACTGAAATTTTTCTCATTAGCTTTCCGATTTTTGTTACTCTTGGATCATCTGCACTGTTAAAAGTTGAATTATCCTTATTTCTAATATCTGGCGCATTTACCTTCATGGAACGAAGCTTATACATATTAAAGATTGTCCCGTCTTTTCCCCTTCTCTTTGCCAGATAAAAAATCGTTCCCCTGTCCTCTAGCCAGATCAATGTCCCAAAAATAATACAGACTACTAATACGATCGGCAGTGCAATGACTGCAAATATAACATCCAAACCTCTTTTTATGTATCTTTCGTACATGAATTTATACTTCCCTTACTCCATTTCTATTTCTATTAAATCCAGCGCTTTTTCACATATTTCTACAGCCTTTTCAGCTGTATCTGCCTGCGCGATTACAAAGCCGCTACGATCTCCACTACTCTTTATGCCATTCATTTTTTCCCCGATCCCATGTACAACATAAATCTGTTTTACACCTGGAATCTTTCTGGCTTCTTCAAGTCCCCTGATATCTCTGATGAAACCTTGCTCAACTCTAAAATATCTTATAGCAGATGCTTTATGAAATTTAGGCTCTAAGTCTGCAGTTTCACCAAGTGCAATTCGTATACAACTTTCAACCATATCTACACCTGTGGAAAGAGGCGTAAGATAAGTCGTAATATTATCTCCTCCCAGCCGTGCTCCAAGCTCTACAACTTTAGGTCCATCCTTCGTTATTTTGATTTCTGTATGGGATGGTCCATTTGAAATACCAATTGCGTGATTCGCTGCAATAGCCACCTCCGCTATCTGCTTTTTTATTTCTTCTGTATGACCTGATGGCTGTGAATGTCCCATTTCTACAAAATATGGTGCATCTGTTGTCAGCTTATCTGTAATCTGAATAACATGGCATACGCCGTTGACACTTAAAGTTTCTACACTTACCTCTGGCCCTTCCATATACTCTTCAACCATGAGATCTCCGGACCTTGAAGATTCCTTACTGTAGTTATAAGCCTTTTCCACAGTTTCACTGTCATAATCTTTAAGCAGATTGATTCCCCGGCTTCCCGAATTATCTGCCGGTTTTATAATACATCGATAACCTGCTTCTTTTATTTTTCCTACTGCTTCCAAATATTCTTCTTTAGTAGATACTTTGTAAAATACAGGAATCGGAACACCTGCTTTTTTCAGTGCCTTCCGCATTTCCGCTTTATTTGTTGCTTTCACAGCTGTATCTGCACTAATTCCAATCAAATTCATTTCCCTTGCCACTGCTGCCACTGCTCTCATTGGCATATCTGTAGCAAGTGTCATGATTCCATCAATAGAATGTCTTTTTGCAGCTTTCACTATCTCAGGTATATCAATCGTGCTTATGATTTCTTTTTCGATTCCTTCTGTCTGAAAGCCTACTGCGTCGGGATTCATATCGACAACTACAACTTCCAGCCCCATTTCCTTTGCCTTTTTTATCGCTGGAAGCTGTAATATACTTGCTCCCAAAATCATGATTTTTTTCATTTAATATATTCCTTCACAATCCCCAAAAACATCTCAATCACATACTCCACTTCCTCATCCGTCAACTTCGTATGCAGCGGCAATGTGATCTCATTTTCAAATCGCTTATAAGCATTCGGGTAATCCTTGATATCAAATCCCATATTTTTATAAGCAGTCATCATTGGCAGTGGTTTGTAATGTACGTTGCAGGCAACACCTTTTTCTGCCATTTTGACGATGATCTCGTGTCTCTGCTCCAGAGTGATTCCCGGAATTCTGGTGATGTACAGGTGTCCGGAGGACTGATGCTCTTCGTTGTAATGATCCAGTACTTCGATGCCAAGTGGTTTAAATGCAGCATCATATCTGCTGATGATTTCTTTTCTTCTTGCAAGCAAATCTTTATATCGTTTCATCTGCGCCAGTCCGATTCCGGCAACTACATCGGTCATATTGCATTTAAACCAAGGTCCGATGATGTCATACTCCCAGGCGCCAAGCTGTGTTTTGGCAAGGGCATCCTTTGACTGACCATGAAGTGATAACAGCTGATACTGATGATAGATTTCTTCATTATCAATTCCTTCGATATCTCTCCATGCCACAGCGCCGCCTTCTGCTGTTGTAAAATTTTTCACTGCATGGAAGCTGAAGTTTGAAAAATCCGCAATGCTGCCCACTGGTTTTCCATGCCAGGTCGCACCAAATGCATGGGCTGCATCTGCCATTACGATAACTCTTCCGATTGCTTCCTGAAGCTTATTGGCTGGATGGAAAAGCTTCTTTTTCTCTTCTACGATAGAGAAGATCCTGTCATAGTCGCATGGCACTCCGCCAAGATCCACCGGAATGATCACTTTTGTTTTTTCTGTAATAGCTTCTGCCAGTTTGTCATAATCCATTTCCAGAGAATCTTCCTGTGTATCAATAAGAACCAGCTTTGCCCCGACATGACACACCACCGATGCACTTGCGGTATAGGTATAAGCGCAAGTGATCACTTCATCGCCTTCGTGGATTCCCAGAAGACGAAGTGTCATTTCCGCACATGCAGTCTGCGAATTCAGGCATACAGCTCTATTGGTGCCGCATAAATCCGCAACTTCTCTTTCCAGTTCTTTTGTTTTCGGTCCTGTTGTGATCCATCCGGATCTTAAAGCTTCTGCTACCTGTTCGATTTCTGCCTCTGTAATATCTGGCGGTGAAAATGGGATTTTCATTATTTCAACACTCCTTCGTTTTCGTATATATGTAAATTATTGACCAGTTATCAATTCTTCTCCGCAGCCACAGCCGCCTCACTCATCAGCTCCTCATACACCTTCTTATGCAGCTTCAGGTCGGAATCCGCAGAGTGATAGGTCGGTACGATCGCGGCTACGATGTCCCGGATCTTTTCGCTGTTGGCGTAGCCGTATGCTGCCAGGACTTCCAGCTGTTTGAAGAATTCCTGTACGTCCATTTCGATGGGTTTACCGATGTGGATGAGATCGTTTGGAGTTTTCTCCATGCCTTCTTCGGCCATCAGCTTTTCTTCGTAAAGCTTTTCGCCTGGGCGGAGACCGGTGTAGGTGACTTTGATGTCTACATCCGGTGTGTAGCCGGAAAGCTTGATCAGGTTCCGGGCAAGGGTGTCGATCTTTACCGGAGCTCCCATGTCCAGGACGAAGATCTCGCCGCCTTTGGCGTAGGTTCCTGCCTGGAGGACAAGGCTTACGGCCTCCGGAATGGTCATAAAGTAACGGATGATATCCGGATGTGTGACGGTGACAGGGCCGCCTTTTTCGATCTGGCGCTTGAACAGCGGGATCACGCTTCCGTTGCTTCCCAGAACGTTTCCGAATCGTACAGCTACGAATTCTGTGCCGGTTCCTGTTTTCGATGTATGGTTTGCACTTACATATGCCTGACCTTCGTTGTCGTGAAGTGCATCCAGGGTATCCTTTCTGTGTCCGCCAAGTCGTGGCAGCCAGTCGGTGTGTCCGTTGTGGCTGACCATGTTCATGCTCTGGACTACCATTTCGCAAAGTCGTTTGCTGGCACCCATGATGTTGGTCGGGTTTACGGCCTTGTCGGTACTGATCAGCACAAATCGCTGACAGCCATTCATCATTGCCGCATATGCAGTCTTATAGGTTCCTACCACATTGTTCTTGATCGCCTCACAGGGGCTGTTCTCCATCAGCGGTACGTGCTTATGTGCGGCTGCATGATATACGATTTCCGGCTTATAGGTTTCAAATACCCAGTTGATCCTTTTGCTGTCACGGACGGAGCCGATCAGTACCTTCAGGTTCAGGTTCGGATAACTGGCCTTCAGTTCCTGCTCAATGTCGTAAGCGTTATTTTCATAAATATCAAAGATCACCAGAAGCTCCGGCTCATGACCTGCGATCTGACGGCAGAGCTCACTTCCGATGGAACCGCCGCCTCCTGTTACCAGAATCCTTTTGCCCTTCAGATACTGAAAGATCTCAGACATGTTGACTTTGATGGTGTCTCGTCCGAGAAGATCCTCCACTGCTACTTTTTTCATCTTGCTCAGGGATACTTCTCCGTTTACAAGCTGATATACACCAGGAAGCTGCTTCAGCTCGCAGCCGGTTTCCTTGCAGATGTTCAGGATATCCCGCTTCTGATGCGGTGTTGCCGTCGGGATTGCAAGAAGGATCTGATTGATATGATACTTATCCACATTGAGAAAAATATCGTCTCTTCCGCCTACCACCGGAACGCCTTCCATGTATCTTCCCCATTTATTCGGATTGTCATCGATCAGGCAGCGTACTCTGGAATTGGTTTCCTTTGCATTCTGAAGCTCCCGGACAATGGTCCTTCCCGCTTCTCCTGCACCGATGATCATCACGTTTTTGCTCCGCTCCTCACGCTCGCTCTTTTCTCTGCGGTTCCGCTCAAGAAGTACAAAACGATAGGAGAAACGTACGCCTACAGTCAGGAAAAACTGCATCATGATACCGATCAGATAATAGGAAGCCGGCATCCGTCCCCAGAAGATCGTGATACCCACAATATGCAGAACGCCAGTGATCACAGTTGCAACCGTGATCTTGATCAGCTCATGGAAGCTTGCGAAACGCCATACACTGTTATACAGATGCATGCATCCGAATACTGCCAGGGTGATAATGGTATAGATTGGTGCAAAACTCCTCCATGCGGCAAAATAGTCTGTGGGAATCGAGGAATACCGAAAATCGAATCTCACCAGCAGCGCCATAAAATAAGAAAAATTAACAGCTATCATGTCATAGATGATCAGATATATCGCAATTACTTTCCAATGTTCTAACTTCTTCATACTTCCTCCGGTCTGTCTTACTGTTTCTGCATAATCCCTGATGTATTCTTCCTGCTCTTTGTCTTCTGTCTGCTTTTCCCTGGGACTTTGTTTTGCCAGTGCCAGAAGCAGGACCGAGAACGCAAGAAATACTACGATCAGCATGATCAATAAAATCTGCATTTTTTACTTCCTCTTTTATATTTATAACTTATCTAATTTATTTTTATCCCCGGACTGCGTCCCCGCAGCCCGGGTCATTATATTCAAATCTCAATATGTATGGATCATTTGGCGCCGCTTCCGCGGAAAACGACCATAACTGTCTTAACCAGGATCTCTATATCCAGCTTCAGACACCATTCGGCAATGTACTTTGTGTCAAGCTCTACGACTTCCTCGAAATCCGTAATATCACTTCGACCGCTTACCTGCCACATACCGGTAAGTCCCGGCTTGATGGCCAGACGTTTGCGATGGTGAAGCTCATACTTCTCCCACTCATCCATTGTCGGCGGTCTGGTTCCTACAAGACTCATATCTCCTTTCAGAATATTCCAGAACTGTGGAAATTCATCCAGGGATGTCTTTCGGATAAAATGTCCTACTCCTTTGATGATTCGTGGATCATCATCCATTTTGAACATCATTCCATCTTTTATGTTATTCTGTTTCATCAGTTCTTTTTTGCGTTCTTCTGCATCCATATACATGGAGCGGAATTTATAGATCTTGAACGGACGACCGTTCTTTCCCATGCGGACCTGTGAGAAAAATGCAGGACCCGGAGATTTGATCTTAATGGCCGGAACCAGAAAGATCGCTGCGATTCCTGTAAAAAGACAACCTACCAGACCGCCTGCGATATCCATAGCTCGTTTCACAAACATCTGGCGCGGTGTCACAATGTGGATACTGCTGGAAAGCACAGTGTATCCGCCAAGCTCCTCCACCACCTGGTTCTTGCCAAGGGATTTCATGGTTGCCAGTCTCATATGGATAACAACTCCCATTGCAGAACAATCCTTGATCATCTGCTCCGGGATCGGAATTTCCTTAGGCACTGCAAAAAATACTTCATCGATCCAGTTCTTATGGATATAGGAGATCATATCCTCCTTTCCGGCTACTACCGGCACTCCACAGACGGATGCTCCCTTCTTGTCACAATCCATAAAAACAATTCCTGCCAAATGATAGGTTCCGTAATTATTCTTGCGGATGGTTTCCACCACATTGTCTGCATTTTCACTGACTGTAACGATCAGCAGGGATCGCTTCTCGCTTTCTTCGTATCTGTGATCCTTCAGGAATTTCTTCAATGCCTGTCTGCCGCAGTAGCTGAAGCAGATATAAAGTACATAGGTGATCAGCAGGATCATTCTGGAATAATTGTTTCCAATTCTTAAAAGAAACATATATGCCAGGACCAGAAGACAGACCAGTGTACACTGTTCAAAGGTTTTCTTCAGTTCCACCAGCATTCCTCTTCGCAGAACTCCGCTGAAGCTTTCATTAAAAAATGTGACCATCAGCTGGATAAGAAACATCACCACTGCCACATTTCGATACAGCTCTGTCTCGTATGGCTGATCGATCCCGTTTCGGATCCAGTATGCAAGTACAAACGCAAGCTGCAGACACAACATATCGCAAATCGTAAAATCGGCATGTTTTACCCAGCTGCTGTTTTCTTTTTGATACATATTCTTTTCTACGCCTTCCCTCGCTTACATTTTTTGTTGCTTTTATCCCCTCTCCGGTATCTCAGGCACCTGGAGAGGGGATGATATTTATTTCACAACAATGGTAAGTACGGCTCCGTTGGAGCTGTTTCCACTGTTGTCTACTACATAATATGTAAGCTCGTAAGTTCCCGGTGCAGCTGTATTTACATCACCGGTGATCTGAATCCTTTTGAAAAGATCACTGGTTGACTCTGTATCATCCTGGATATCCTTTACATAGCTTAATTTATCCAGCGTAGTTCCTACCGGTACCTCTACGTAATATGTAGTCAGATACATCTTTGGATCCTGCGGAGAAAGCTGCTCGATCTTGTCTTCCTGTGTCTTCTGCGCCTGTTCCTCCGGAGTCAGTTCTCCTTCTGCGGAATCTCCGCTTTCAGCATCTGTGCTGTCTGCTTCTGTCCCATCCTGCATATCTGTCTCTTCTGCAGGCTCTGTGGTATCTGTGGAATCTCCGTCCTCTGTGAGACCGTCATTATCGATCAGTCCCAGCTGCGGATTTTCGGCACTGCCGTCCTGAGCTTCCATGGTAAATTCTTTTTTTGTTACATTGTTGTTTTTGTCCTTTGCAACAAAGATAACAGAAACCTGTTTTCCGTCATTCTTCGGATATATGGTTTCTACAGTAAGAGACTCTGTAACATCTCCATCTCTGTCATCCTGTGCCTTTACATCCTTCAGAAGATCCTCTTCTGTCATATCGGATGTATAATTCGTATCTTTTCCCTCTTCAAATGTGATCTTCGGTCCTTCATTATCCTCGGAGCTCTTCATGTATACTACACCGGCTCCCATACCAAGGCAGATGACCACTAATAAAAACACAAAAAATTTCTTCATATTTTTGCTGCTCCCGGCCTTTCCCAACACTTTGATCCGTTGTTGTTATTTTTATGCGTGACGTTTCTTTTTCTTTTTGGATTTCTTGCCCATTTTGGAAGAGTATGGGATTGTACCAAGTACGCTTAATCCAAGATATTTCTCTACGTCTTCCGGTGTCTTTACAGTATCGTTTGTCAGATATACGATGATCACAACAGCTGCTGCCAGAAGGATACCCAGAAGTCCGCCGATCACACCGTTTTTCGGTACACTTGGGCTTGATGGCTCATCCGGGATGTTTGCTGTCTCTACCACATTTACTGCCTTGATATCCATAACCTGCTGGATATGCTTGGAAGCAATATCTCTTACTGCGTTTGCGATCTCTGCCGCTGTATAAGGATCGGTATCTGTAACTGTGATGGATACTACTCGTGTATCCGTTGGTGTATCTACGGAAAGCTTCTTAAGAAGCTTCTCATGTGTCATATCCAGTTTCAGCTGTGCGATCACACCCTCAGTAACTGTACGGCTCTTGATCAGCTCCGCATAGTCCTTGGTCAGTGATGTACTTGTCTGGATATCCTGATTGGTCAGTGTGCTGCTGTCCTGCTTGGACAGTACCACGATCTTGGTTGTGGATTCATACTTCGGTGTGATCAGAAGCATGGTTCCCATAACAGCTGCCAGGCAGAAAACAATACCGGATAAAACGATAACACCCAGCTTGCTCAGTAACAGGTGAAATACCTCACCAAGATCGATCTCTACTTCGTCGTTGTTGTTAACAGTCTGATTTTCCATTTCTTTTCTCCATTACCCTGTGATTTTCCGGGGATTTTTGATAAAGATCTTCTTTACATATTCGCTCCCCATTGTTTTTTCCATTTTGGCGACACATTTGCCGATCTCCGGGATACGCTCCGTCTTACGGTGTCCGTCAGAACCGACAAAATCCAGAAGCCCATGCTTCATGACTTTCCGTGCAAAGGTTTTTGCCCCGAATCCGTCCTGACCGCTGATGGTATCTGCGTTGACCTGGATATGTGCTCCCATATCCTTCAGCTCTGTCAAAAATCCAATATCGTTCCGGGTAGCCTTATAACGTTCCACATGAGCGATGATCGGGATAAAACCATTCATCAGAAGACTTCTGACCCGTTCTTCAATATAATTTTTCTCATCTCCGTTGCTGAATTCCACAAGCACATATCTGGAACCTGCAAGGGTAAGCCGCCGTCCCTTCTTAAGGCATTCCACCATATCCATACTGGAATGGAGTTCACAGCCCAGATAAAGTCTCATGCCTTCATCACCAATATTCATGGCTGCTCTACGCAGCTGCATGAACTGTCTTGTCACAATGTTCATATGCGGCTCAAACATATCGTACCGGAAATGTGGTGTCAGGATCACATGACGTACGCCCTCCTGATACTCCTTGTTGAGCATCCAGAGTGATTCTTCCATGTTTCTTGCACCGTCATCCACCCCGGGGAGGATATGACAATGAATATCATAAAGTCCCTTCATTAAAATAACCCACTCATTTCTGTTGTCAATGTTTTTTTATTTACTGCTGCTCTCACCATAATCTCCGTAGGAACCATACTTACCGTACTTGCCGTATTTACCATACTTGCCATAGTGACCGTAATTGCCGGCCTTGCTGTAGTCCACCTTGTTCAGGATGGTTCCCAGGATCGGGCAGTTGCTCTTGGCAAGCTGATCTCTTACTTCCTGTACAAAACGGTAGCTGATGGTACCGGATTCAACGACGATTACAGATCCGTCGCAGGAATCTGCTATGATAGCACTGTCGATGATCAATCCAAGCGGCGGTGTATCTACAATAACGTAATCATAAACATCTCTTACCACGCGGATCATATCCTTGAAGAGTCTGTTTCCGAGAAGCTCTGCCGGGTTCGGAGGTACGATACCGGAGAAGATAATATGGAACTTCGGAAGTGTAGTGGCACAGATCACGTCAGAAAGCTTGGCCTGCTTGGAAAGATAATGAGCAAGTCCCATTACCTCCTGGTCTACTGTCACACGTCCCATCAAAACGGATTTACGCAGATCGGCATCGATCAGAAGCACTGATTTGCCGCTCTCAGCAAGAGAGGCAGCAAGATTAAATGCCACACTGCTCTTTCCCTCATTAGGAGTACAGCTGGTAAGTGCGATCACTTTCTTATCTGCTCCGCAGAACTGGATATTTGTTCGCAGAGCTTTATAAGCCTCATCCATCTGGTGATCAGACTTCCAGTTGCTCAGTTTAACTTTAATCATAATTCCTTTTCACCTTTACCTTTATGTTCTATCTGATGACAGTCTTGCCCTTTGGGCATGTCTATAGGTTATTATACAATCCTATTTTCTAATACGCAAGTTCTTTATTCGACAGAAAAGTCGTTAAATATGTACAATTTGCCTAATTTTTATTATTTTTTATTTCCCGTCCCAGAAACAGGATAGATTATTTTTATTCCCTGTGTTAAAATAAACCCACGGCAATGAGTGCAGCGGTTACAGGAGGAGCCCTATTTTTTGCCAACCGTGATTGGCTG
This sequence comes from Blautia sp. BCRC 81119, assembly GCF_003184505.1. Classification (NCBI taxonomy): domain Bacteria; kingdom Bacillati; phylum Bacillota; class Clostridia; order Lachnospirales; family Lachnospiraceae; genus Blautia; species Blautia sp. BCRC 81119. The sequence continues at coordinate 229,729 of NZ_QJHD01000001.1, forward strand.
CCATAAGGAGGATATAAACATATGACAAAACAGGAATTTCAGAAACTGACCGAAGATCATGTCCTGCTGCTGGATGGTGCTACCGGCTCCAACCTGATGAAGGCCGGCATGCCGCGTGGTGTCTGCACAGAGAGCTGGGTGCTTGAGCACAAGGATGTGATCCAGTCTCTGCAGAAGGCATACATCGAGGCGGGAAGCCATATCATCTATGCGCCTACCTTCGGAGGAAACCGCATTAACCTCACTATGCACGGACTTGAGGATCAGATTGAACAGATCAATCATACCCTGGCCGGCTATTCAAAGGAGATCGCACCGGAGGGTGTTTTCGTAGCAGGTGATATCACCACCACAGGCAAGATGATGGCACCGGCCGGTGACATGACTTACGAAAAAGCCTTCGAAGTCTATCAGGAACAGATCGGCTATCTCCGTGATGCAGGTGTGGACCTGATCGTAGCGGAAACCATGATCAATATCGAGGAGACACTGGCTGCTGTAGACGCCTGCCAGAGTGTCTGCGAGCTTCCTATCATCTGTACCGTGACTGTAGAAGCAGACGGAAGTATCTTCAGCGGCGGAAATGCCATAGAGGCTGCCATGTCCCTGGAAGCTGCAGGTGCAGACGCTGTCGGCATCAACTGCTCGGTTGGCCCGGATCAGCTGGTATCGGTTATCCGCAATATCAAGGAGAACGTTTCCATTCCGGTCATTGCCAAACCCAATGCGGGAATGCCCCAGATCGATGATCTTGGAAATGCAGTTTACAGCATGACCCCTGCGGATTTTGCAGGTTATATGAAGGTGCTGGTGGACAACGGTGCTTCCGTGATCGGCGGATGCTGTGGTACCACACCGGAGTTTATTTCGGAAACCGCCCAGGTGCTTGGACTTCGATAACTTTAACCGGAACAGATATGCTTCCACGCACTGCTTCAATTTAGAACAGCAATAAGCCGTGAGTGAAAGATTCCGTCAAAAAATTCCTGAGGATCCTATGTGAGATATCAACAGATATCAACATAGAAATTCTCAGGATTTTTATTTTTCCGGATATTATTTCTCTTTTACTGCTTCTTCCGGCCGGTTTGCCTCATCCGCATAGGAGCTGCGGATCGCTTTTCGCACTGGAAGTACACAGGCAGGAACAACGGAAAGGCCGTCCACTCCCATCTGGATAAAAGCTTCTGTAAGATTGGAATCTGCTGCCAGCTCTCCGCATATGTAAACTTCACATCCTGACTTATGTCCTGCCTCTGTTACCATGCGGATCATCTTTACAAGCGCCGGATGATGATCATTGTATTTATCCTTCAAAAGAAGATTCTGCCGGTCCATAGCCAGGGTATACTGGGTCAGGTCATTGGTTCCTAGGCTCAGAAAATCCACACGTTTTCCAAGTTCTTCACTGATCATGACCGCTGCCGGTGTCTCGATCATAATTCCGGTACGGATGTTTTTGTAAGGAATGTTCTTCTCATCCAGGCCCTTTTTTACCTCACGGATCAGCTTCTCGATCTCATCCAGCTCATCCTCGGACGTGATCATCGGATACATCAGGTTGATATTTCCATAGGCACTTGCACGGTAAATAGCCCGAAGCTGCGCTTTGAACATTTTTTTGCGATCAAGGCAGAGGCGGATGCCGCGGTTTCCCATCATAGGATTGACCTCATCAGGAATTGCCATATATTCTGCCTGACGGTCTGCCCCCAGGTCCACGGTACGGATCACTGCCGGACGTTCATCCATATCCTCGGCTACTTTTTTATAGGCACGGAACAGCTCATTCTCTCTTGGATAATTCTCTCTTCCGAGATACTGGAATTCACTTCGAAGAAGGCCGATACCTGCTGCTCCGTAATAAAGAACCGTATTCAGATCATCCAGATTTCCGATGTTTGCCAGAAGCTTGATCTCCTTGCCATCGGCTGTGATATCCTTCTGGTTCCGAAGTCTCAAAAGTTCTTCCCGCTCTTCCTTATCTGCTGCATGACGGATCTCATATTCCTTAAGAAGCTCCGGCTCCGGATCGATATACAGTGTTCCTGTATACCCATCTACAATAGCCATATGGCCATCCCATTCTTTCTGTATCTCCACCTCGACCAGGGTGGGGACTTCCATGGATTTTGCCATGATCGATACATGGGAAATAACAGACCCCTGATGCATGACTACCGCCAGAAGACTGGCTTTGTTCATCTCCAGAAGTTCATTGGGGGAAAGCTGCTCTGCTGCAAGGATCACCGGCTCATCTCCCAGATTGATCCGTGCATGGGAGCCACCCATGGCGCCGATCAGCAGCTCGGAAATCTCCCTGATATTTTCGATCTGTTCTTTGACAGCCTCGTCCTCCAGCTTGCGGAACACATTTGCAAGCTCATCCCTGGTTGTCTGGACTGCGTAAGCTGCACTGACCTTTTCTGTCGTGATCATGCTTTCCACGGCCCGCTGGAAGCTTCCGCCACTTAAGAGCTTCAGCTGACGTTTCAAGGTCAGCTCCTGCTCTTTGGGGAGGGGTGCTCCGTTTTTATACATATGCTGGATCTGGTTCTTTACCGCTGTTCTTGCATTATCCAGACGATCCAGCTCCTTTTTTACATTGTCTACCATGGACTGACGGATCTGATATTCGCCTCTGTGGTAATACAGTATTTTTCCAATGGCTATTCCGGAAAAAGCGGATGTGCCTTTGTATATCTCCACCTGAAAAACCCCCTTACTGGTCCGTCTGCTTAATCGCAGGCAGCTTTAAACTCTGTCCAGATCTTATTGTATTCCTGCTCTGCTTCCTGGCTTACATTCTGTACGATCTCACCCTTTGTCACGCTGTCCGGAACAACCAGGCTCTCGTCTACCAGATCATCTGCTGCCTTGTTTGTATTGTAGTATCCGATATAGTTGATGCACTGTGCAGATACTTCCGGCTCCAGGATATAATTGATAAATTCATTGGCAGCCTTCGCATTCGGTGCTTCACTTGGCACAAACATTCCCATAATACCAAATCCAAGACCTTCCTCCGGATAAACCACCTTAAGATCCGGATTATCCTTCAGCGCCTGTGTTACCTGTGATGTATAAAGAAATGCCACACTTGCCTCTCCGTTGAGAAGGGCATTCTGTGTATTGTCATCCTGGATCATACGAATGTTCGGTGCCAGCTCTTTCAGCTTCTCACCTGTCTTGTCGATCACGGCTACATCTTCTTCGTTCATGCTCTCTCCCATGGAAAGCTGTGTGATGCCACAGATCACGCGGTAATTACCTACGATGGCAATGCTGTCCTCCAGAGACTTATCCCAGAGATCCTTGTATCCTTTAATGTCGATATCTACCTGCTCCGGATCATAAACGATCAGTGGGATTCCTGCTCCGTAAGGTACTGTATATTCGTCATCCGGATCATAAAACTGTCCCTGATAAAGGGGGTTGATGTTCTTAAAATTGGAAACGGTATCCTTGTCGATCTTCTGGACAAGTCCCTCTTTTACCGCGCTGTCGATAATGTAATCATCTGCAATTACCACATCGTAATCGCCGCCCTTTGCCTGGGAAAGCTTCTCAAGCATGGTCTCATCGGTATCAAAGTTGGAATATACCACCTTGGTCCCTGTTTCTTTTTCAAAATCATCCAGCACTTCCTGTGGAAACATTCCGTCCCATGTATAAAGTACCAGTTCATCCTTATCCTTTGCACTGACACTGACACCTGTTATCATAGATGTTCCAAGTACCGCACATAACATGATCGCTGCTGCTTTTTTTACTTTCATAGAACCTCCTTCATGTCTCTCTGACGTCTTGTTATTTTGCTTTTACCTTTGTCCAAAGCTCTGCGAATTTCTGCTTGATCTTTGGCTTCTGGTATCCGAAGATCTCATTCTTTGGATTGTCGATCTGCGGAATATAGGAAGAAATTCCCTCATAAGTTCCGTTCTTCATCTCCTCGAATGCACTCTTTACAGTAGAAGTATATCCTACTTCTTCGGTATTGGAAAGAGCATTTTCATCATCCAGCATAAAATTGATGAACTCATGAGCCAGATCTACTTCATTGCAGTCCTTGGTGATGACCATGGCATCATACCAGGTATTGGTTCCCTGCTGCGGAGTATAATAGCCAAGCTCCGGATTTTCGCTGATAATATAGGAAGCATCTCCGGAATAAACAACCGCCATTGCCTTGTTTCCTGAGATCATGTTGTCGATCACATCATCACCTGCATAGATCGGATCCATGGTATCTCTCTGCCGGATCAGCCACTCATAAGCCTGCTGGATCTCATCAAGATTTTTTGTGTTCATGGAATACCCCAGCGCCTTCAGGGCGATCATAAAGGAATCCCTTTCGGAATCATACATATAAAGATCTCCCTTATATTTTTCATCGCAGAGAATATTCCAGCCCTCTTTGTCAAGATCCTCCTGAGAGACTACATTCTTATTATAAAGGATTCCTACAGTTCCCCAGAAATACGGACAGGAATAACGATTTCCCGGATCATAGTCCTTATTCTGTACCTCGGGAAGAAGATTTTTGCTGTTTGGGATTTTTTTCCAGTCAAGGGCCTGAAGATATTCCTCCTTGATCAGTCTTTCGATCATATAATCTGACGGAACCAGAACATCGTAGGTTTCACCACTGGCCAGCTTGGTGTACATCATCTCATTGGACTCGAAGGTTTCATATACAACAGTACAGTTATACTGCTTCTCAAATTTGTCCAGAAGACTCAGGTCCATATATTCTCCGGCATTATATACACGAAGCACGTGGTTTCCCTGGCTTACAATCGTCCACTTTCCCAATACCAGAACAACCGCAGCAGCTGTGACAACCGCAACGATCCTTCTTTTTTTCGGATCCATTTTTTTCACGGTGGAGGCCTGAAGCTTCGGCATGATCAGATTTGCAAAAAGAAGCACCAGTACAATGACCACGATCACAATAGTAGAAAGGGCGTTGATGGTGGGATTGATGCGCTTTGTCATATTATATACAACAATGGATATATTTTTTACTCCGTTTCCGGAAACAAAGTAGGAAATTACGAAATCGTCAAAGGACATGGTAAAGGCCAGGAGCGCTCCCGCAAAAATCCCTTCTTTGATCATGGGCACGATAACCTTGGTAAGTGCCTGATATGGCGTTGCACCAAGATCCATGGCTGCATTGGCAAGGTTCGGATCCAGGCTTCGTACCTTCGGATATACACTGGTGATCACATAGGGCGTACAGAATGCGATATGTGCCAGCAGCATGGTCAGATAGCCTTTCGTCATTCCCAGCGAAGAAAACAGCAGCATCAGACCAATCGCGGTTACGATCTCCGGATTCAGAATTGGAAAGTTATTGATGGTAAGGACCATCTCCTTCAGCACCTTTCTGGATTTTGAAAGTCCGATGGCTGTGATGGTTCCCAGCACTGTGGAAATAACAGTTGCCAGAATTGCCACTGTGACCGAAACATAAACTGCCTTACTGATCTCCATGTTGTTTATCAGCTCTCCGTACCAGCGCAGGGAAAATCCTGTAAATCTGGTCAGGGACTTGGATGAGTTAAAGGAAAAGATCATGGTCACAAGGATCGGCAGGTAAAAAAATGCCAGACACAGCACTACATATAATTTTGAAAATATGGTATTTTTTCTTTTCATCTCCTGCCTCCTTTAATCGTCCTGAGTATCCATCTTCTTCATCAGGCTCATAAAGATCAGAATGATCACTGCCAGGATCAGAGAGATGGCACTTCCGAAGTTCCAGTCACCTACAGAAATAAACTGTGACTCGATGAGATTACCGATCAGCATGTACTGGCCGCCGCCGAGAAGCTTCGGAATAACGAAGGTTGATATGGACAGAAGGAATACCATCATGATACCATTGACCACACCTGGCATGGAAAGCTTCCAGGTGATCCTCCAGAAGGTCTGGAAGGGATTGGCACCAAGGTCGTTGGCCGCTTCGATCAGTGACTTGTCCATTTTACTTAAGGATGTATGGATCGGAATGATCATAAAGGGCATAAAGTTACAGACAAGGCCCACGATAACGGAAAAATCTGTATACATCATGGTGATCGGTGAGATTCCCAGCATTTTCAGAAGGTTGTTCACCAGACCATTGTCAGAAAGAATGTTCATCCATGCATAGGTACGGAGAAGCATGTTGATCCACATGGGAATGGTGACCATAAGGATCAGAAAGCTCTGCACCTTTTCGGAATATTTGGAAATAATGTATGCCAGCGGATATCCGCAGACCAGGCAGATTAGTGTGGTCAGGATACCCAGGCGGAAGGATTTCAGGATAACACTTAAATATGTAGCTTCCAGAAATTTTGCAAAATTCGCCCATGTAAAATGCAGGGTCAGAACTTCATTTCCATCTGAGGTAAATGCATAAAGCACGATCAGGATCAATGGTACCACGATCAGGATCGAAGCCCAGATGATATACGGCTTGATCAGATGCTTGAACTGTTTCATTAGTATCCTCCCATTCTGCACATAACATGGATATCCTCAGGACCAAACTTCAGTCCCACTTCACGTCCCACTTCTGCATAATCGGTAGTATGCACCATGTATGTGCGAAGCTCCGTCTCGACCAGGATCTCATAATGCACGCCCTTGAACGTAATGTTCCGTACAGTTCCTCTGATCTTGGCCTGATCCGGTTCCACAATATCCAGATCCTCCGGGCGGAGAACAACCTCAATGGCTTCGTTGTCCTCAAATCCCTTGTCTACACATTCAAAACGGAAGCCATCAAACTCCACAAGGAAATCCCTGATCATCGTTCCTTCTATAATATTGGACTCTCCGATAAAGCCGGCAACAAAACGGTTCTCCGGCTCATTATAGATATCTGTCGGGCTGCCGATCTGCTGGATCTCACCGTTGTTCATGACTACTACCGTATCAGACATGGAAAGTGCCTCCTCCTGGTCATGGGTAACATAGATAAAGGTGATTCCTACCTCTCTCTGGATCTTTTTCAGCTCGATCTGCATCTGCTTACGGATCTTGGCATCCAGTGCGCCGAGTGGCTCATCCAGCAGAAGAACCTTCGGCTCATTGACAAGAGCTCTGGCAATGGCAACTCGCTGCTGCTGTCCACCAGAAAGAAGTGTAACATCTCTTTTTTCGAAGCCTTCCAGCCCTACCATTTTCAGCATTCTTTTTACCTTCTGCTCAATAACAGATTTATCTACCTTTTTCAGATTCAGGCCGAAACCGATATTGTCCATAACATTGAGATGCGGAAACAATGCATATTTCTGGAATACCGTGTTGATCTCTCTTTTATATGGAGGCAGCTTGGAGATCTCAATTCCGTTAAACAGTACCTCTCCGCCGCTTGGCTCCTCAAAGCCGGCAATGATCCTTAAGGTTGTTGTCTTTCCACAGCCGCTGGGTCCCAGAAGCGTAAGGAATTCGTTTTCGTGAATGTCCAGATTAATGCCCCGGAGCACCTGCTGGTCATCAAAGTTTTTTGTGAGATTTTTTAACTCGATCAGTTTATTGCTCATCTTTTATATTCCCCTTCCCGCGTTTTCCTGCGATCAGATATACTGCCAGTACCAGAAGGATCACTCCCAGCATTATGGTACAAAGTGCATTGATCTCCGGCGTAACGCCTGTTTTCATCTGTGTGTAAACTTTTATCGGCAGCGTGGATACACGTGGCCCGGTTACAAAAATACTGATCACCACATCGTCCATGGACATGGCAAAGGCCAGCAGAGAACCGGATATAACAGCCGGCATGATCAGCGGCAGGGTAATGTCCCAGAAGGCCCGAAAGGAACCGGCACCAAGATCTCTGGCTGCCTCTTCCAGGGACGGATCCATTCCCACAAGCCTTGCTTTTACCTCCATCAAAATATAGGGCACGCAGAAAACCGTGTGTCCGATCAGAAGTGTCAGCATTCCAAATGGCAGGTTCAGCATATAGAAAAATGCCATCAGTACCATTCCCAGAATGATTTCCGGGATCATCAGAGGCAGGATGGAAATATACTCCATCACCCCTTTTGTTTTCCAGTGGATCCTGGAAAGTCCTACAGCCCCCAGTGTTCCGATCACTGCAGATACCCCACAGCTGGACACCGCCAGGATCAAACTGTTTTTCAATGCCTGGATCAGATCCCTGTCCTGAAACAGTTCCTGATACCATTTCAGGGAAAATCCGGTAAAGCGCACCGGAAGTCTTGCTTCATTAAACGAAAATACCACTACCACACCAATGGGCAGATACATAAGGAAAAACAGGATTCCCAGGTACAGTCCTGAAAGCTTTGAGTTCTTTTTCATCCGATTCCCTCCAGTTCCTTCACATTGGTAAGCTTCCGATATAATACGATCATCAGAGTTGTCAGTATCATCAGTACCACAGCCAGTGCTGCGGCAAAGGGCCAGTTATTGCCTCTTGTCATCTGCTCCTGGATCAGACTTCCCACAAGTACGATCTTGTTTCCGCCCAGGATATCCGCAATAAAAAACAGACCCATAGACGGAATAAAGGTAAGTATCACTCCGGAAAGAAGTCCCGGCAAAGTCAGCTTAAAGGTGACGCTCCAGAAAGCCTTCCATCTGCTGGCTCCAAGGTCTCTGGCAGCTTCCACAAGGGACCAGTCCAGCTTTTCCGCACTGGAATATACGGACAGTGCCATAAACGGCAGCAATACATAGATCATACCGATCACGATCGCAGGATAGCTGTACAGGATTTTTAAGGGCTCCTGGATGATGCCAAGCTTCATCAGCAGATAATTCAGAAGGCCCTTTTTCTGGAGAATGATGATCCAGCCATAAAGACGGATCAGGGAATTCACCCAGAAAGGCAGCATCAGGAAAAGCATGGCCAGCTTCTTTTTGCCCTCGGAAAGCTTTGCCATAAAGTATCCGAATGGGTAGCCCACCAGACAAATGATCAAAGTGCTGGTGAGCGCAAGGCGGAAGGATCCCGTAAAGGTCTGCAGGTATACAGGCTCCAGGATCTGCTTGTAATTATCCAGAGTAAATTTCCAGTTCACGCCGTAGCCGCCGTCTGCTGTGGAAAAGCTCAGTGCAGCTACATACAGAAGAGGCAGTGCGACGAAGATCAGTGTAAAAAGATACAGCGGCAGGATCATCCATACGGAGCCTGCTCTGTGCTTACGCATGAGTACCTCCTACACAGGGACCTGACTGATCCGGCAATACTTCTTCTGATCTTTCTTCCCGATCTACCAGCACTGCATCTGTAGGAAGAAAACAGCAGCGCACCTTTTCTCCTACACTGACATTTGTATCAATGCCGTAACGGCTTGCCACGATTTCCTGACCTTCCGAAATTTTCAAAACAACACGGAGCTGGCCGCCGGCGAAGGTTTTTTCAATGACTTCGGCGGTTAAGCCATCGCAGCTGTCCTCTGTGTGTTTTTCTGCGGGCTCCTGTACACTCTTTTGTGTGTTTTCTGATGTGCAATTCGGCGTGCTTTGTTGTGCATTTTTTTTATTTTCCTCAAACCGGATATTTTCGCTTCTTACTGCGATGGTAACCTTTTCTCCTTTTTGCGGAAAAAATCCTCTGTCAGATGTAGCTGCGGTGTCCATTGATACTTTTACTTTTCCGGCATCAGTTCTTACGGTGATCTGAGCGGAAGTACCGTCAATCTCCTCTTCCGCAATGCTTTCCACAATACCGGTCAGGATATTGGCATTTCCAACAAAGGTTGCCACATAGCTGGTCTTCGGATGATTATAGATCTCATCCGGCGTCCCAATCTGCTCAAAGCGACCGTGGTTCATCACAGCAATCGTATCAGACATGTTGATGGCTTCTTCCTGATCGTGAGTGATATAGATAAAGGTGATCCCCAGCTTCTTCTGCAGGCGCTTCAGCTCGTGCTGCATGGCACGCCTCAGCTGCAGATCCAGTGCACCAAGGGGTTCGTCCAGAAGAAGTACCTCCGGATTGTTCACAAGTGCTCTGGCTATGGCCACACGCTGGCGCTGACCGCCGGAAAGCTCTGACGGCTTACGCCTCTCAAAGCCCGGAAGCTGAACAAGCTCCAGCATTTCTTTGACTCTTCTGCTGATCTCCGCTTTCGATGTTTTTTTCAATTTCAGCCCATATCCAATGTTATCTGCTACATTCATATGGGGAAAAAGTGCATAATTCTGGAACACTGTGTTCACATTGCGCTGATTCGGTTCCAGGGATGTCACATCCTTTCCATCCAGAAAAACCTGGCCGGAATCTGGCTGTTCCAGGCCTGCAATGATCCGCAGTGTAGTGGTTTTTCCACAGCCGGAAGACCCCAGCAGAGTGACAAATTCTCCTTTTTTTGCTGTAAGACAGATGCTTTCCAGGACGTCCTCACCTTCCTGGAAGCTCTTTTTTATGTTTTTCAATTCTAATGAAATTTCGGACATTTAGTTCTCCTTCTGTTTGCTATGATATCCGCCCCCTGCATGGGATTTTCTGATTCGGTTAACTACTCATTTTCATGAAAATTATCTCGTATATACTGACAATAAGTTTCTTTATTAAATACAGGTTTAAATTCCTGACAGATTTTTTTTGCTTCTTTTGCCTGATCACAGAGAAGACGATACGTAGTCAGTGCCAGAAGCTTGGCTGGTTTGATATATGCCAGTTCTTCATCCATGATCTTAAAATCTGCTCCGTGAAGTTTTCCCGCAAATCCTCCAAATGTAAAATTCAGCACTGGAAACAGATGGGTCAGGTCTCCTACGTCGGTACAGGCGTTGTTAAAATCTGCCGGCTTTGAACATCGGTATGAAGCATCCAGAAGCTTTACGGATTCTTCCATCACTTTATCCGCACCTCTGTGCAAGATCGGCATATATCCCTGAAGCGGTTCTCTTTCGATCGTACCACCGAATGCATAGGCAGCTCCGTCATAGGCACGGTCCATTTTTTCCTGTGTTGCCCGGATCGCATCCAGAGACGCTGCACGGACTTTTGTTTCGATCACCGCTTCGTCTGGAACTGCATTGATCACATCTCCGGCTTTTCGGATCACGTTGTGAAGACGCACATGGTCTTCCTCCCGGAACGTTTCCCGCATCAGTCCCATCATCTGAATGGCACTGGAAGTAATACTTAATGCATTGACACCATCCCATGGATCAATGGCTGCATGTGCGGCTTTTCCTCTTACTGTCACTCGTTCTGCGGAAAATCCATTGCAGGCCGCATTCCCCAGGTAAAAATCTTCTTCTACCGGCATCATGTGCACATGTGTGGTCAAAATAATGTCTGAATGATCAAATTCTCCAAGCCGGATCAGTTCGCTTTTTCCGGATGCAGGAAAGCCGATTCCCTCTTTCCGAAGCCATGCACGTTTATCTGCATCAATGTATTCTTCCGCCGGAACGGCAAAAAAAGATACGGACCCAGACAGAGAGGCTTGAACCTCCTCATTGGTCAGTGCCAATGCTGCGCCGATCATGGCTGCAATCTGTGCGTGGTGTCCGCATGCATGTGCTGTCCCGTTGGCGGGATCAGCCATCGGATGCGACTTACATCCGATGGCGTCAAGTTCTCCGATAATCGTAATGTTCGGTCCGTCCTGTTCCATCCACTCAGCGCGGACTCCTGTGCGTGCAAGTCCTCCATGCACACGAAGTCCCAGGCCACGCAAAAAAGCCGCTACGTGTGCGGCTGTTCTCTCCTCATAAAACCCTGGTTCCGGATGACTCTGGATATCCTTCGCAAAGGCTATGATCTCATCTCTGTGTTCATCTATAGTCTGAATGATCTTTTCTTCAATATGATTCATGTCTTATAACCTCCATTTTCCGCAGGTTAAGCTATATGATATCATAAAACAGTTGATTTGGAAATAGATATTTTCTGGAGATATTTCGCTACTCCGTCGTTTTCATTGGAACCGATGATCCCGGTTGCCACAGCTTTCAGTTCACTCACTGCATTTTCCACTGCATAGGCTTCATCCGCTATTTTAAACATATCAATATCATTTTTTCCATCACCAAAAACAACTAATCTGTCACATTCCAGTTTTTGTTTTAGCTGCAAAGCAGCCTGCGCTTTGGATGCTTTTTGTGGCATGATCTCCAGCCACTGTTCTCCTGTGTAGATGCCCTTCTGATAAACAACATGATATTTATTTTTATATTTATGATAAAATGGTTCCAGCTTCTCCGGATTATCAATGCAGGTGATATAAAAAAGATCTCCATACATCAGTTCAGATTCTGTAGTTACAATATTCGTGCGTTTGTCGCCCTTCCGGCTGTTTAAAAATGTCTGCATTCCACTTGTTGCCTTTGCCGCTATATAAGAAAACTTTTCAACATTATCCTGATATGAATATATGATCGGATATATTTCGTGTGCAAAAAGATCCCTCAATACCTCATATATATCCTCTTCAAAATAATTGGCAATGAGAATTTCCTCTGTTATATTATCTTTCACAAATGCCCCATTGTATATAATAAGAGGAAAGTGTGTGTTAAGGCCTTCTGTTACTTTTTTTGCCGTATTTAAGGAACGAGCTGTTGCATAGGAAAATAACATGCCTGAAGAAGTTAAAGCATTGATTGTTTTTATTGTATATGAAGATAAAGTTTCATTTTTTCGTAAAAGAGTTCCGTCGAGATCTGATACATATAGTGTTTTCATAAATAAATCCTTTCGTTTTACTATGGACTGTAGATAGGGAAACTTTTTTCAGTTGACAGGGAAATTGATGATAAAATATTTCTTTATTATAGCACAAAAAAAGTGGCTGTTTAAGCCACTTTTTTACGATTGTATATTCAAAACTACATACATGTTCTGTTGATGATCGTTAATCTTTTTTGAATCAATTCTTAACCTGCGTTTCTTGGTCAAGCCCTCACCCGATTAGTAACAGTCAGCTCCATGTGTTACCACACTTCCACCTCTGCCCTATCTACCTCGTCGTCTTCAAGGGGG
>NZ_QJHD01000021.1:0-89174 GCF_003184505.1 Blautia sp. BCRC 81119
ATTCAGCTGGAAAAGTATCGTTATCTTTTTCAATGCGCAAAGGAAAGCAATGATTTTGATTCATTTATGAAATTCGCAGTGTAGTTTTGTGCAATTTTTCAAATTTGCTCATTTATAGTTTTAAACAAACTTTCCTAACATCTCATCAGTAAAATAAAAAATGTAAATTTTTCATTACTTACTTATGTCTGACACCTCAGACATAACCTCCTTTCTATGACAAATATATAGATCCGGACAGGAAACCTCTCCAACATTCCCGTCCGGAAACGCAAAAAGAACCCGGAACAGCTGCCCGGGCTCTTTTTGCGTTTATCATATATTAATTTTTCTCATCATAAATACAGTTGGCAAGCATCGCAAACTGCTCCAGCGTCAGCGCCTCACCCCTGATGTTCAGCGGAAGACCACACCTGTTGAACACATCCTCGATCTCCTCCTTACTCAGGGAAAAATCTCCGGAATTTCTGATCCCGTTCACAAGCGTCTTTCTCCTCTGGTTAAAAGATGCACGGATCAGACGGAACATAAGCCCCTCATCCTTCACATCCACCGGCGGCTTCTCATAACGCGTCAGCTTGATCACCGCACTTCCAACCTTCGGCCGCGGCATAAAACAGTTCGGCGGTACATTCGCAACGATCTCCGGCTTCGCATAATACTGCACAGCCAGGGAAAGAGCACCGTAATCCTTGGTACCGGGACCAACCTGCATACGGTCTGCAACCTCCTTCTGCACCATGACAGTGATCGAATCCACAGGAACATTCTTCTCAAAAAGCCCCATGATGATCGGAGTCGTAATGTAATACGGCAGATTCGCAACCACCTTCACAGGCTTACCGCCGTTTTTCTCATCTGCGATCTTTTTGATATCCGTTTTCAGGATATCGTTATTGATCACGGAAACATTATCCCAGTCCTTCAACGTATCCTTAAGGATCGGGATCAGCGAACTGTCGATCTCCACAGCAGCCACCTCTCTGGCAGCCTCCGCAAGATACTGGGTCATAGTTCCGATACCCGGACCGATCTCCAGTATAAAATCATCCTTCGTGATACCCGAAGACTCAATGATCTTTTCCAGAACATGCTCGTCGATCAGAAAATTCTGACCAAACCTTTTCTGGAAAACAAAATGATACTTTTGAAGGACTTCAATGGTATATTTCGGGTTACCAAGATAAGGTCTGGCCATATTTTTTACCTCTGCTTTTTCTTATTTTCAGCTGAAATCCTTTTCAAAAAGTACCGTGTAGCCATCACGGTCCACACGCTTCTTGGAACGCTTGAACAATCCGCTCTGAGCTCTCTCCATAGCCTTATCCAGCATGGTCTTCACAGTACCGATACACATCGGCTGATCCTCCTTCTGGTTGATCCCGATCAGATTATACAGAGCAAGCATGCCCATCTGGTCGATACGGAATCCATTCTCCATGGTATAGACCTTAGCGAAATTAACAAGTTCATCGTTTGTAAATACAGGAATGTTGATCATGGATGTAAACTTCTTCGCAAGCTTCGGATATCTTGCGATCAGCTTACGCATACCGATCTTTTCATCCTCCAGGATCACGATCATTCCCTTAGTGTTTCCGGTCATAGCTTCCTCAAGCTCATCTGCTGTTTCCTGGGAAAGCTGGTTTGCATCCTCGATAACAAGGAAACCGCCGGCAAGCTTGGATACGATCTCCGGAATATCCTTTCCGTTGAGATCATCCGCAAATATATAGGCAACCTTGGAAGCCTCGATATTCAGCTCTTTACAGATTGCCGGGATCAGACTTGAGATCAGTCTCGTCTTACCTGTTTCTCTGCCGCCCATAACGATCACATTTCCGGTCTGGGAGGTCTTGTCTGCTGCGCCCATCTGCACATCGCAGAGTACATCAAGCAGCTGTTCCTTCATTCCGGGAACTGTAACAAAATAGGTGAAAAGCTGTTTCTCTTCATCTGTGAGCTCTTTCTTTCTGGAAACGATCTTTGTAGGATCCTTTTCCGGATGGATCGTAGCGATAAATTTCTCAAGCTGCTCTTCCTCGCTGAGCTCCTCTTCCTCATCGTCCTCTTCCATGGCTTCATCAGAATCATCACCGATGAGACTGCTGATAAAATCATCCTCATTCTCGTCATCCTCATCCTGGAAGTCAAAGGCGTCATCACTGTATTCTTCTTCCTCATCAAGAAGATTTTCCTCTTCCGCTGAAGCCACCGGTTCCTCATGATGAAGCTTCGCTGAAGGCTCTGCTGCCGCCTTCTGCACCTGCTCCTCAGATTCCAGTGAAGGAATCTCCGGAAGCACATCCTCTTCTTCCACCGGCTTCTGTACTCCTGACGGACCATTCAGAAACTCTGCTTCTGCAGCCTGAAGATCCTCCTCAGTAACCGGCTCCTCATCTTCATCAAATACGATATCCGGAAGTCTGGTATCGGAAGTCTCCGTTACCTCTTCCTCCTGCTGAGCGGAGATCTGCGCCATGATATCCTCGATATCTGCCGCATCCGGCTCCTCCGGAACAAATTCATCAGCCGCAATATCCAGATCCTCAATACCTGCCGGCTCTTCCGTTACGTCGGACTGCTGGACATCCGGAGATTTCTCTTCCTCCGGGATATCGATTCCCTGCTGTGTAGCTGCTGCCAGAATAGTATCCTCCAGGTTGAAGTCCTTATCTTTATCCTTCCCGGACCTGTCACCTACAGATGCCGCAATATCCTCGATATTTCCGAAAATTCCGGACGCATCCGGGATCTCCGCGGAACTGCTTGCATTCTCCGGGTCCACATTGATCATGGACTTCGGGATCTTCAGCTCCGGCATACGGATCGTTGCGGAAAAATCAGGCTTGCCTTCCTCATTGAGCGGAACCCCTGCAGGCTTCTCCTCACTTTCCTCATTTCCGGCAGCCTTCTCCTTCATGATCTCTGCAACACTCTGGGACAAAGACATCTCTGTAGCTTTCTCAGCCTCAGCTTCTTCCGCTTCCTGATAAGCCTCTTCTTCCTCTTTATCCTGCTGTTCCTGAGCCTGCAGCTTCATACTTCCGGATGACAGGTTCTCAACACCGGATGCCAGCGGGATCTCATCCGCTTCCTGTCCGGAAAACTCATCCTGCTCTTCAGAAGGCTCATCCGAAGCTTCCTCGCTTCCTTCTGCCGCTTCGATCTCCTCAGAATCTGTAAACTCCTCTGACGGTTCTGCTGCCGCAGCAGTCTCAGCCTCCGGCGCTTCCGCCTGTTCCGTCACATCCTCAGAGCCTGTGGAAACCTCATCCTGCTCTTCATCCTGCGCAGCTTCTTTTTCCTCCATATCCTCTTCCGCAGATTTCTTATGTCCGCCAAAGATATCACGGAATCCCTTGGAAAGCTTCTCCTGGAATGTCTCCGCACTGTTCAGATCCCGCTCATCATCTACCTGGATGGTATCTGTGACCGGTTTTGCCTCCTCATACTCGCCGGATGCTTCCTTGCTCTCCCTGATCTCCTGCGCCTTTTCCGGCGGGATCAGCTTCGGGATAAAACGCTGTTCGTATTTCTCTTTCTCTTCGCCAGTGAGAACACCCATCCGCTGTTTCAGGTCAAGGGCCTTCATCACATAAGTTCCGTCATTGAACCAAAGGATCATCTCATTGCAGAGATCCAGGCACTTCTGCTTGTCTCCTGCCTTGTAATAGAGCTTGGCCAGCTCATAGGACCAGCGCTCCGTAAATTCCTTCTCCTTATATTCCTCAAGAATACGGATCTGTTCATTCAGAGATGCATTCTTCGCTCTGGCGATCTTATATTTCAGTATATACTGGCTGTTATCATTACCTGCCACTTCTCTGTATTCATCAAAGAATTCTGTGGCTTCACTGATCTGTCCCATTTTCAGAGAAACCTCGATCAGACGGTAAAGTATGTTCTTGCCGATCGGCGCTCTGTGGTAGGCAAGAAGAAAAATTTCCTTGCTCTCTTCATAGCGCTTGTTGGCCGCGTAGATCTCGCCCACTACACAAAGGGTACGGACGTTTTTCACACGACGCCAGTCAATGCTGTCCACAATCTGCATGGCGCCTTTGTAATCCTGGGTCTCGACCAGCTTATTGATCTGTCCCAGCTTAACGCGAAACTCCTCTTTATCCAAAATATTCACCAACTTTCCATAATCAGAATCAGTTTACCATATGCATACGGGCTTGTCAAAACCCTTTAGGCATATAAACATGCCCCTTTACCACCTGAAAAACCCTGTTGATCTTGAACTGATGGCTGACAAAATCATCCAGTCCTGTACAGGTGATCAGAGTCTGTATATCGTGGATACTTTCCAGCAGATATGTCTGCCTGCTGCTATCCAGCTCCGAAAGAACATCATCCAGCAGAAGCACCGGTGTATCCCGGATTTTTTTCTTCACCAGATAGATCTCCGAAAGCTTCAGGGAAAGGGCCGCAGTCCTCTGCTGCCCCTGGGAACCATACCTCCGGATGTCGATCCCGTTGACCTTTACGCAGAAATCATCTCTGTGCGGTCCCACGGAGGTCAGCTTCATCCGAAGATCCCGCTCCCGGTTCCGGGCAAGCTTATCCTCAAACTCTGCCGCCGTCACACTTGGCTCGTACAGGATCTCCAGCTCCTCGATCCCGCCGGTAAGGCCTTTATGAAGCCCCCTTGCGATCTCGTTAAGCTCCTCCACAAAGGCTTCCCGCTTCCCGATGATCTTCTTTCCGTAATCGACCATCTGCATATCCCAGACATCCAGGGTACTTTTCAGCCCGGGGTTCATATAACAGTCTTTGAGAAGACGGTTTCTCTGGTTCACGATGTGATTGTAGCCGGCCAGCTCCGTGATATAAACACCATCCAGCTGACAAAGCTCCGAATCCAGAAAACGTCTTCTCTCTCCCGGTCCATTCTTGATAATATTAAGATCCTCCGGAGAAAAAAACACCAGATTCACCACCCCCAGCAGCTCCCTTGCCTTGCGGATCGGCAGCCCGTTGATGGCAACTCCCTTTGCTTTGTTTTTCCGGAGGTGCATGTCTATTTTGTATGAAAGATCGCCCTTCTTCACCATCATTCGGATATGGGATTCCTCATTCTCAAAGCGGATCATCTCCCGGTCCTTGCTTCCCTTGTGGGATTTGCTGGTACCTGCCAGATAAACCGCCTCCAGGATATTGGTCTTTCCCTGGGCATTGTCGCCGTAGAGAATATTGGTGCCCTGATCAAAATTCATCTCCAGCGACTCATAATTCCTGAAATTATTCAGTCTGATGGATTCAATGTACATTCCTTCACCCGATCACATAAATATCTTTTCCATCGTAGGAAATGGTATCTCCAGGATGGATCTTGCGGCCACGGCGGTTCTCCACCTCACCGTTCACCAGTACCAGACCATCATTGATGGCATATTTCGCCTCAACGCCGTCCTCCACAACACCGGCCAGCTTCAGCGCCTGACCAAGCTTGATAAATTCGTCTTTAATTCTGATCTCCAATTTTTTCTCCTCTTATCTCCGGGGTATTTTCTCCGTCAGATCGATCTTTTCTGATCTTCTGGCGGTATTTAAAATCCCCAAAATACAAATTTCACCGGAAGGCGGTAATTTAAATACCCCCTTCCAGCAGTTTACGCATAAAACAATTTTCAGAACACGATCGCATTCCCATGCACAATCGGTCAAAAACGGTCACACATTTTTAGTGTATCCGTTTATATCAATCCTGATATCTGCCGTCAGGCTGTACGTGCCCTACGGACACTTACATATCCTGACTGCCGAGCTCAATTCTGTTCACAGCTTCAAGCATGTGCGTCTCACACGTACACTCACATTCCCGAAGCTGCTGCGTACATCTCTTGCCCCTTATTCCTTATATTTCCCAGGTCTTATCTGGCCTGATTCTGATTGATGTTTACAGGAAGGATCAGGTAAGTATAGTTCTCCTCATCGTCACGGATAAAGCATGGTGCCTTCGGATTTACAAGATAGATCGTCACGGTTTCATCATCAATAACACGAAGCGCATCGATCAGGAATTTCGGGTTGAAGCCGATCATGATATCCTTACCCTCTTTTTCAATATCGATCTCTTCATTCATGGAACCCATTGCAGAATCAATGCGCAGCTCCATATCATCGTCCGTGATGTTGATGATGATCGGTTTTTTATCAACCTCACGTACCAGAAGTGTGGCACGGTCGATACAATCCAGGAACTCTTTTTTGTTGATCTTCAGTTTTGTCTCATAATCACTGGATAGCATCTGGTCAATTCTGAAATATTCTCCCTCGATCAGTCTGGAAACTACCATAGTCTGATCAAATTCAAATAAAATATGGTTTTTTGTAAAGTAAATGCTGACCTGATCATCCACTTCTCCGGAAAGGATCTTGCTGACCTCGCTTAAAGTTTTGCCCGGAACTACCACCTTACGGTCAGAATAATCTTTCTTAAGGGACATTTTGCGGATAGAGATACGATGTCCGTCCAGAGAAACTACCTTCAGACAGTTATTTTTGATCTCAAAAAGTTCACCGGTCATAAGCTTATTGTTTTCATTTACAGCAATCGAAAAAATAGTCTGGCGGATCATTTCTTTCAGTGTGTACTGAGAGATCGTCAGCGGTTCATCCTTCTCGATCATCGGTAAATAAGCAAAATCTTCTCCTGATTTTCCAGGGATATTGAATTTTGCTTTTTCACAGGTAATGGTTGCTGCATATTTATCATCGGTCTTAATGGTAACATCATTATCCGGAAGTCGTCTGATGATTTCATAGAAGATTTTTGCATCAAGAGCAACTTTACCTTTTTCTTCAATAGTACCCTCAACGATGGTTTCAATTCCCAGCTCCATATCGTTGGTGGTAAATTTGATCTGGTTTGTGGTTGCATCCATGAGAATACATTCCAGGATTGGCATTGTGGTTTTTGATGGAACTGCTTTGAGTGCGATACTTACACTTTTTAACAGACTTGATTTGGAGCAGATGATTTTCATAGTGTGTATAACTCCCTTTCTGAACAATTTGTGGTTTTTATAAATATATTTATAGA
Organism: Blautia sp. BCRC 81119; assembly: GCF_003184505.1. Taxonomy (NCBI): domain Bacteria; kingdom Bacillati; phylum Bacillota; class Clostridia; order Lachnospirales; family Lachnospiraceae; genus Blautia; species Blautia sp. BCRC 81119. The sequence goes on from NZ_QJHD01000021.1 coordinate 7,052, forward strand.
AAAAATCCGCAGTAACCGCCGTAGGGGGCCAGATTTTGTGAAAAACTCCCGCAGGCCTGATGTTTTCAGGGGTTTTCCGTTGGGATAACTTTGTGTAAAAGTGGTATTTTCGCATGTGAATAACCCGGGGATAAAATTACCGCCGCGTTTTGGCAAAAAAGTTGTACACATCTCTCCACATACAATCAACACGTTATACACCAGTAATGTGGAAAACTTCCCTAACCTTGTGGATTAATCTTCTTTTTCAATATATCAATGGTATTTTTTAAGTTATCGTCGTTCTGCAATTCGTTTTCGATCTTTTCAATACCGTGCATAACGGTGGTATGGTCACGGTTTCCGAGCGCTTTTCCGATATTTTTCAAAGGTGTGGATATGATCTCACGGCAGAGATACATGGAAACCTGGCGGGGCATGACGATCTTGGAGTTTCGTTTGTTTCCGCTTAAGTCCGCAGGTGTGACTCCGTAATGCTCTGCAACAACGGAGATGATGTATTCCGGTGTGATCACTTTTTTCTCATCCGGAGAAATAATATCCTTCAGTGCCTGCTCTGCCAGCTCCAGAGTTACTTCCTTTTTCTCAAGCTTGGCTCCGGCCATGACCTTGTTGAAGGCACCTTCCAGCTCACGGATATTGGATTTGATATTGGTAGCGATATATTTGATAACATCTTCACTGATGTTGTAGCCGTTCATTTCTTCATTTTTATGAAGGATCGCCATTCGGGTTTCGTAATCAGGCAGCGTGATATCTGCGATCAGACCCCACTCGAACCGGGAACGGAAGCGCTCTTCCAGGATTTCCATATCCTTCGGTGGTTTATCAGAGGATATGATGATCTGCTTTTTGGCACTGTGAAGACTGTTAAATGTATGGAAAAATTCCTCCTGTGTGGATTCTTTTCCTATAATAAACTGAATATCATCGACAAGAAGAACGTCGATATTTCTGTATTTTTCACGGAATTTGCTCATTGCCGTGTTATTTCCGTTTCGGATGGTTTCGATCAGCTCGTTGGTAAATTCCTCACTGGTTACATACAAAACACGGCTGTTTTCGTCGTGTTCCAGAATGAAATGAGCGATGGAATGCATAAGATGCGTCTTACCAAGACCGGCTCCGCCATAGATAAACAGTGGATTGTAGGTATCTCCCGGTGATTCAGCAACTGCAAGAGCTGCGGCCTGGGCGAATTTGTTATTACTTCCTACAACGAAGGTGTCGAAGGTGTATTTTGGATTTAAATGCGCCTCTTCGTAACGTGTATCCTGAACCTGTTTATCATAAGAAGTGTTTTTTTCTGTTTTTTTGGGGAGATCTTTTTCCAGAACGAAGCGAACCTCGCATTCTTCCATGCCTGTCAGTACACAGATAGTAACCTGGAGGGGTATTTTGTAGCGTTTACTGATGTAATTGACTCCGATCGCTGCCTGTTCAGAGGGAACAACCACTGTTATCAGCTTTCCGTCAACCTCATAAACTTTCAGCGGCTTGAGCCAGGTATTAAAAGGGACATCAGTCACCTCATATTCAGATTTGACAGTTTGCAGGATCTCCTCCCATTTTTCAATAACAGCGTCCATTTTTTCCTCCCATGAGTATTATAATAACCCCAGTCTGCGACTGGAGATAGATATCCTTTTATATATTACAATGAAAATGGGGTTTTCGCAATGGAAAATCCTTGAGATTTTGGGGAAAAGAATGTGGATAATGTGAGGAAATTACTGTGGATTAGGGTGGATTATTGTGGATAAGAGTCCTGGAGGTTTCCATAAGTCGAGAATTGGTGGAAAATGTGGAAGAATTATGTGTATAAAAAAATCCACCTTAAAAATACCGCAAATAAAGGGTTTTTTTGAAAACGATGTGAACAAACCCTCCGAAAAAGTGGATAGATTTCTGGTCAATCCACAAGTTATCCACAAGTTATCCACAAAATGTGGATAATGTTACGTAAACCATAAGCGCTTTCCACATAAGAGAAAAAAATAAATACCGTAAGGTGGGGGTATTTTATAGAACCCTTGATTTTATCGGGTTTTTTGCAATTTTTACTTGACGAAAAGGAGGTTTATTTATATAATTGAAACGATGTTCTGAATGATAAGTTATTTCATAACAATTAAAAATAGATAAAGGAGGTGCTTTACCTATGAAGATGACATTTCAGCCAAAAAAGAGATCCAGAGCTAAAGTTCACGGCTTCAGAGCTCGCATGAGCACAAAGGGCGGACGTAAAGTATTAGCTGCAAGAAGATTAAAAGGAAGAAAACAGTTATCAGCATAAGCTGCAAGACCGCATTTATGTGGTCTTTTCTTCTATCCGGAGAAATATCCGCGCAGGCGGAATCTAATTAAGGAGGATTCGTTTGATCAGATCAGAGTCCTTAAAGAAAAATCAAGATTTTAAAGTTGTATATCAGAACGGAACATCGTACGCAAATCGGCTTCTGGTGATGTACGTGCTGAAGAATCAGCACATGAAGAATCGTCTGGGAATATCAGTAAGCAAAAAAGTAGGGAACAGTGTGGTTCGCCACAGACTCACCAGATTGATCAGAGAAAGCTATCGTCTCAACGAAACAGATTTTGACAGTAACCTTGATATTGTAGTAGTAGCGAGAGCCTCAGCCAAGGGCAAGAGCTTTCACGAGATCGAGAGTGCTTTTCTGCATCTTGCAAGAAAGCATCATATAACAGGGAATGAACATGATAAAGAAATTTCTGATTAAGATGATAAGGCTCTATCAAAAATATATATCGCCGATGAAGAGAACGAAATGTCCTTATATTCCCACATGTTCTCAATATGGTTTGGAAGCAATCGAAAAATATGGCGCATTTAAGGGCAGTCTTCTTGCGGTATGGAGGATATTGCGATGCAATCCTTTTTCCCACGGAGGCTATGACCCTGTGCCATGAATTATTTTGTGACTGTTCAGCCTTTTCCCGGGCAGAGCAGTTATCGGAATTTGTAACTGTTCAGTACCTCCGCAGTTAGTGGACGAATGAATAGTTACCGGACTTTTACAATTGAATAAGAAGTCTAGGAGGAAATGAATTTGGAACTGTTTTTAGCAACAAAAACCGGAACTCCTATTATCGGACAGATCGCGTCTGTGATGGGATGGATCATGGATGGCATATATAAGATGCTTGACGGCCTGTTCGGAATCCAGAACATTGGTCTTTGTATCATTATCTTCAGTATTCTTATCTTTGCCTTTATGACACCGCTGCAGATCAAGCAGCAGAAATTCTCCAAGTTAAGTGCGATCATGCAGCCTGAGATCCAGAAGATCCAGAAGAAATATCAGGGTAAAAAGGATCAGGCCTCTATGATGAAAATGAACGAAGAAACCCAGGCTGTTTATCAGAAATATGGTGTTTCTCCAACCGGTAGCTGTGTACAGTTAGCCATTCAGATGCCTATTCTGTTTGCTCTGTATCAGGTTATCTACCGGATTCCTGCTTACGTTGGAAGTGTAAAGAACATTTTTACTGGTGTAGTTGACAACCTGCTAGCTGTAAACGGATACACAGATATCTTGCAGCAGTTTATCACAGACCATTCCATGACACGAGTGCGTCTCGTTATGGATAGTGCCGGAAATGCTACAAGTAACTCGATTGTTGATTTTCTGTATGCACTTTCTCCTTCCCAGTGGAAAGAGCTGGCACAGATGAATCAGTTTTCAGGATTTTCTGATGCGATCACAAAAGCATCCGGCAATATTTCCAAGATGCAGGGCTTCTGTGGCCTGAATATCGCAGACCAGCCGCTGTACTATATCATGGAATTCTTCAAAAATCATGGTTCTCTGTTACTTGCGATCGTAGCACTTCTGATCCCGGTTCTTGCATGGGCAACTCAGATGCTGAACCTGAAGCTTATGCCACAGGCTGCAACACAGCCGGCAGACGGAAATGATCAGGCCAGTGCAATGGCAAACTCCATGAAAACCATGAACATGGTCATGCCTCTGATGTCTGCATTCTTCTGTTTCACATTCCCGGTTGGTCTTGGTATCTACTGGATCGCCAGTGCTGTCGTTCGAAGTGCCCAGCAGTTTGCGATCAATCGTCATCTTGATAAGATGAACATTGATGATCTGGTTAATGAGAATATGAAGAAGATCGAAGCGAAGCGTGCGAAGGAAGGACTTCCGCCGCAGAAGATCACCAATCAGGCTCATCAGTCCGCCAAGAATATCAATAAACCTGTGATCAATAAGGGCAACAGCGGAAACAATGGTGCTTCAGACAGAGCACAGAAGGTTGATACTGCTTATGAGAAGGCAAGAAGTGCAAAACCGGGCAGCATCACAGCTAAAGCAAATCTCGTAAGAGACTTTGATGAGAGAAATAAGAAGAAATAATCAGGAACGGAGGGGTTCGTAATGGAGGATTACATTCAGTTTTCAGCAAAAACAAAGAATGAAGCTATCACAAAAGCGTGTCTTGAGCTTGGAACTTCCAGTGACCAGCTTGATATTCAGGTTATCAGTGAAGGCAGCTCCGGATTCTTCGGAATCGGCAGCAAACCTGCCGTGATCAAAGTTCGCAGAATCGAGCCAGTTTCTGATATGCAGGAAATCGATGAACTGGTAGAGTCCGTGAAACTGGACGCTATCAAAGAAGAGAAGAAATTAGAAAAGCCTTTTACTCCGGATGTAAAGAAAGAATCTGCACCGAAAGCAGCTCCTGCAGAGGAGAAGAAGCCGGTGAAGAAAGAAGCTGTACAGGTGGAGAAGACATCCGAAGAAGCACCTGCAAAGGCAGCAGCACCAAAGGAAAGACCTGCAAGGGATTTCCAGGGCAAAGCAAAGCCTGCACGTGAGAAACAGCCAAGAGCTCCAAAGGAGCGTCAGCCGAAGGAAACACGTGAGAGAGCACCGAAGCAGGGCAGACCGATAGAGATCCTCAGCGATCCGGAGAAGATCAGAGAGGTTGAGGAGAGAGCAGTCGTATTTCTTCGTGACGTATTCGGCTCCATGGATCTTGGAGAAGTGGAGATCACATCGAAATACAACACTGCAGACGGTTCTCTGGATGTGGATTTTGAAGGTGAGGATATGGGTATCCTCATCGGAAAAAGAGGCCAGACACTGGATTCTCTTCAGTATCTGACAAGCCTTGTGGTAAACAAAGGCGAGTCTACCTACATTCGTGTAAAACTCGATACCGAGGACTACAGACGCCGTCGTAAGGAAACTCTGGAGAACCTTGCAAGGGGAATCGCCTTCAAGGTAAAGAAAACCAGAAAACCGGTAGTTCTGGAACCGATGAATCCGTACGAAAGAAGGATCATCCATGCATCTCTGCAGGGCAACCGCTATGTAGAGACAGTCAGTGAGGGAGAAGAACCTTACAGACATGTAGTAGTAAAACTGAAACGCAATAATTGATGATCCATCGGTAAAGCTATAAGCCGTATCCCGGAGCGTAAGCTCCGTGGGTACGGCTTTTTTGTATGGAACTGAAAATTAAAAATTATCATTGCAATCTCCGCAACAATTCTTTATAATCATTGAAGAGCAAATAACAAAAAGATATTTCTGCAGCGGACATCCGGAATGCAGAGATTAGAGCGTATTTGAAAAATCATTCCCGCAATCTGCACGCCCCACTTTGCGGTATATTTTGCCCGAATTCAGTTGCCGTAGCCCGCTACGGCGCCTTCATCCGGACAAAATCTCCCACAAATTGTGACGCACATCTTGCAGAAAGCCTTTTTCAAACACGCTCTAGCATTATAAATATGGAAACTGACAGAAGATGTTATTCTAGGTGAAAGCGTGAATAACACGTGTTTTTTGCGTGTAAAAAGCTTTTCCGGAGTAACATTTTTGCGTTTAACCGGATGCTTTTATCCGCTGGACTAGGATAAACGGCATGGCAGCGATCAGCTGCAGTGTGATATAGCGGATGCTTTTATCCGTTTGACAAAGGAGAGTGAAAAATGGAAGAGACAACGATTGCTGCGATTTCCACAGCCATGAGCGCATCGGGAATCGGGATCGTCAGGATCAGTGGCCCGGAGGCTTTTGAGATCGCATCCGGAGTATACCGTTCCAAGGGTGGAAAAAAATCTCTGAAAAACGTCCCAAGCCACACCATCCATTATGGATATATTTATGATAACGAAGAAATGGTAGACGAAGTGCTGGTCATGGCCATGCGCGGACCACGGACATACACAGGAGAAGATACCATAGAAATCGACTGCCACGGCGGCGTTTTAGCCATGAAAAAGGTACTGGAAACTGTGTTGAAAAACGGAGCCATTATTGCCGAGCCGGGAGAATTTACCAAGCGTGCATTCCTCAATGGAAGGATCGATCTTTCCCAGGCGGAGGCCGTTATGGACGTGATACAGTCCAAAAATGAGTACTCATTAAAGAATTCTGTAGGACAATTAAAAGGTTCGGTCCGAAAAACTGTACAGCAGATCAGAGAAAAACTACTGTACCATATAGCGTACATTGAATCGGCATTAGACGATCCGGAGCACTATGATTTGACAGGATATTCGGAAGAATTAGAGCAGATCGTAGCAGAAGAAAAAGAAAAAATACAGAACCTGTTAAAAACAGCCGGAGACGGAAAGATCATACAGGAAGGTATCCGGACCGTGATCCTGGGCAAGCCGAACGCAGGGAAATCTTCTCTGCTGAACCTGCTTCTGGGAGAGGACAGAGCCATCGTGACCGATATCGCAGGAACCACCAGAGACGTACTGGAAGAGTATATCAACCTGCATGGGATCACATTAAAGATCGCTGACACAGCTGGAATCCGCCAGACAGAAGACATCGTAGAGAAAATCGGCGTATCCAAAGCCAAGGAAATGGCAGCAGACGCAGACCTGATCCTCTATGTCGTAGATTCCTCCGTACCGTTAGATGAAAACGACGAAGAAATCATAAAAATTTTGCAAGAGAAAAAGACAATTGTTCTCTACAGCAAGACAGACCTTGAATCTGCTATAGATATAGAGGATTTAAAGAGCAGAATAAACCAGCCGGTGATCCCAATTTCCGCAAAAGAAGAAACCGGGATCACAGACCTGGAAGAAAAAATCCGGGAAATGTTCTTCAGTGGGGAGATTGACTTCAATGATGAAGTCTACATCACCAATGAACGCCACAGGCAGGAGCTTTTAAAAGCACAGGAAAGTCTTTCTCTGGTAGAAAATAGCATAGAAAGCGGAATGCCGGAGGATTTTTATTCCATAGACCTGACAGATGCATACGAAAGTCTGGGACGGATTCTGGGAGAATCACTTGGGGAAGACCTTGTTAATGAGATATTTTCTAAATTTTGTATGGGGAAATAATAACCGCATGGGCTGCGGAGGCCCCGGCCGAATGCCCGCATGGATTGCGGAATCCCGGCCGTATATGCCGCATGGATTGCGGAACATCGGCCGTATATGCCGCATAGGCTGCGGCCTTCGGCTGTATGGCACATGGACTGCGGAAGCCCGCAGAGGGTAGATCACATTGGAATGTGAGAAAACCGCAAAGGGGCACAAGGCCGCGCCCCTCTGCACACCCCTGGGCCTTTTTTATATAGTGCAGCGATTGTGGAAAGCTGAAAGAAACTAACTTGTGCCTGTATGCTTCTGTATCGGCAATTCAACACTGAGCCGAAATATGGCAGACGGAAGCAGGAATAACCCCGCAGACGTGCATCGCACGTCGAGAACCTCATTACAGTTCCACTGCAACCCCCTCGGCACAACGTTTCACATCCAATACCGAAGCATACAGACAAAAGTCAGCACCGTATCACACACCACAACCCAAGAACTCCTAAAAAAAGCCCGAGGGGTGTGCAGAGGGGCCGTGGCTTTACGGCCCCTTTGCGGTTTTCCACAGCTTCCCAAAGCAAAAAAACCAGGCCCTCTGCCAAGAAAGTAAAAATAAAACCAAAAACCAACCACACAATAAACAAAGAAAAAGAAAATCACAAAGAAAAATAAAGAAAAAGAATAAGAGAAAAAATAAGAGAAAAATAAAGGAGAAAAAGCATGAAAAATCTGGAACAGTTTTTCGACATCATAGTAGTAGGCGCCGGCCACGCAGGCTGCGAAGCATCACTGGCATGCGCCCGCTTAGGGCTCAACACAGTCATGTTCACAGTCAGCGTAGACAGCATCGCCCTTATGCCCTGCAACCCCAATGTAGGCGGCAGCTCCAAAGGGCATCTCGTCCGTGAACTGGATGCTCTCGGTGGGGAAATGGGTAAAAACATAGACAAAACCTTCATCCAGTCCAAAATGCTCAACCAGTCCAAAGGCCCTGCAGTCCATTCCCTTCGTGCACAGGCCGATAAACAGGCCTACAGCACAGAAATGAGAAAGACACTGGAAAATACAGAGAACTTAACCATCCGCCAGGGTGAAGTGACCGAGCTTCTGGTAGAAGACGGGCACATCACCGGTGTAAAAACCTTCTCAGGGGCCACCTACCACGCAAAAGCTGTAGTCCTCTGTACAGGAACCTACCTCAAGGCCCGCTGCATTTACGGCGACGTCAGCAACTATACAGGACCGAACGGCCTTCAGGCAGCCAATTACCTTACGGATTCCCTGAAAAAGCTGGGGATCGAAATGTTCCGCTTCAAAACAGGAACTCCGGCCAGAATCGCCGGAAACACCATTGATTATTCTAAGATGGAAGAGCAGTTCGGAGATGAAAGAGTCGTACCGTTCTCTTTTTCCACAAACCCGGAAGCTGTACAGATCGAGCAGAAATCCTGCTGGCTGACCTATACAAACGAAAAAACACACGAGATCATTCGTGCAAATCTGGACAGATCCCCCCTTTATTCCGGAATGATCGAAGGAACCGGACCACGTTACTGTCCGTCTATCGAAGATAAAGTCGTTCGTTTTGCAGACAAAAAACGCCATCAGGTATTTATCGAACCGGAAGGTCTTTACACAAATGAAATGTACATCGGCGGAATGTCCAGCTCCCTGCCGGAGGATGTTCAGTACGAGATGTACCATTCCGTACCGGGTCTGGAGAACGCCAGGATTGTAAAAAATGCTTACGCTATTGAGTATGACTGCATCAATCCGCGCCAGCTCTATCCCACACTGGAATTCAAAAAGATCAAGGGCCTTTTCAGTGGCGGACAGTTTAACGGAAGCTCCGGATATGAGGAAGCAGCCGCTCAGGGCCTCATAGCGGGAATTAATGCAGCTATGGAGGTAAAAGGCCGGGAACAGCTGATTTTGGACCGCTCAGAGGCATATATTGGCGTTCTCATCGATGATCTGGTAACAAAGGAGAACCATGAGCCGTACCGAATGATGACAAGCCGTGCTGAGTACCGTCTGCTCCTCCGCCAGGACAACGCAGATCTTCGTCTTCGCAAAAAAGGCTGGGAGGTCGGCCTGATCGATGATGAGACATACCATAAATTACAGGAAAAAGAGCGCCGGATCCAGGAAGAGATCGAGAGAGTGGAACATGCAACCGTAGGTGGTTCTGCAGAGGTACAGAGCCTTCTGGAATCTCTGAACAGTACCCTTCTGAAATCCGGAACCACCATTGCAGAGCTGATCCGTCGGCCGGAGCTTAACTATAAGGTGCTTGCACCCATCGATAAAGAAAGACCGGAGCTTCCGGAAGATGTATGTGAGCAGGTAGAGATCAACATCAAATATGATGGCTATATCCGCCGCCAGATGAAGCAGGTAGAGCAGTTTAAGAAACTGGAGCAGAAAAAGCTTCCGGAAGACATTGATTACGAAGATGTAGGAAGCCTCCGCATTGAGGCACGCCAGAAGCTGGAAGCCTACAGACCGGTGTCCATCGGTCAGGCGTCCCGTATCTCCGGTGTATCCCCGGCTGACATTTCCGTACTTCTTGTATATCTGGAAAGCAGATCCGGACATAAACACGGATAATACAACGAATAACAATAAAACACAGAAAATAAGAGAGGAAGCTGCATGTACAATTTAGAAATCCTGGAAAAAGGCTGCGAGGAGCTTGGGATCACACTCAGTGACACGCAGAAAAACCAGTTTATCCGGTTCTACGAATATCTTGTAGAAAAAAACAAAGTCATGAACCTCACCGGTATCACAGAATTTGACGAGGTTCTCGTGAAACATTTCCTGGACAGCCTCTGCTGCGTCAAGGCTGTAGATATGGGTAAGATAAAAACCGTTATGGACATCGGAACCGGCGCCGGATTCCCGGGTGTTCCCCTGAAGATTGCCTTCCCGGAGGTGGAAGCCTGCCTTCTGGACTCCCTCAATAAAAGAGTAAAATTCCTGGAAGAAACCTTTGCGCTCCTGGGCCTGGAGGGGATTTCCGCCATTCACGGAAGAGCTGAAGAATATGCAAAAAACAAAGCCTACAGAGAAAAATATGATCTCTGCGTATCCAGAGCAGTATCCGGACTTGCAACCCTGTCTGAATACTGTCTCCCGTATGTAAAAGTCGGAGGGCTTTTTGTCTCCTATAAATCCGGTTCTGTAAAGGAAGAAGCAGAAGCAGCAGAGAAAGCAGTAAAGATCCTTGGTGGAAAGATCAGGGATATTCAGTACTTTGACCTTCCGGGCTCCGAGATCGGCCGCTCCCTGGTCATTATCGAGAAGGTAAAGAACACCCCGGGCAAATATCCGAGAAAAGCCGGAACACCGCTCAGAGAGCCACTGGCATAAGATACCTCCTGTCGAACAAAGGCAAAATCTGTCCGACAGGAGATTTTTTTGTCCGGGAGTTTCACAAAATTATCACAAATTTATCCTACTTTTATCACAAATTACTTTTACACTATAATCCGATAGAGATGCCCCTGGATTCCCCCATTCTCTGTTTCATCCAGGGGCATTTTCTATTGGTGTTGAAAAGACGCCAGAGTCAAGGGCTTCAGTTTCAGGACCTTTTGCCTCTGGCATCTTATAAAATGGGAAATCGATAATTAAAAAAAGTATTTCCCTGAGAATAAAAGGAGGAGAGTAAAGTGATCGAAGTAAGTAATCTGGTCAAAAAGTATGGCGATCATACTGCAGTTGACCATCTTTCCTTTCAGATCGAAAAGGGGAAAATTTACGGATTCCTGGGCCCCAACGGTGCAGGAAAATCAACAACTATGAACATGATCACAGGATACATTGCTTCCACAGAAGGAAAAGTGATGATCGATGGTCATGATATTCTGGAGGAACCGGAGGCAGCCAAGAAATGTATCGGCTATCTGCCGGAAATGCCGCCGCTCTATTTTGATATGACTGTTCTTGAGTACATGAAATTTGCGGCTGATCTGAAAAAAATCCCAAGAAACCAAAAAGACAAGCAGATAAAAGAAGTCATGGATATGGTAAAGATCACAGACATGAAAGACCGTCTGATCAAAAACCTTTCCAAAGGTTATCGCCAGAGGGTGGGCCTTGCACAGGCAATCCTGGGATATCCGGAGGTGATCATCCTGGATGAGCCGACAGTAGGACTTGACCCGAAGCAGATCATCGAGATCCGTGACCTGATCAAAGGCCTGAAGCAGAAGCACACGGTTATCCTAAGCTCCCATATCCTTTCCGAGGTAAGAGCAGTGTGTGATTATGTTCTGATCATTTCCCATGGAAAGCTGGTAGCCAGCGATACACCGGATAATCTGGAACGTCTGGCAGCAGGCTCCAACAGCCTCCTTATGAAGATAAAAGGCGAGAAAGACACGATTCGAAAAGCTCTGGAAACGATCGAAGGCGTAACCGGGGTGGAAATGTCCTATGACAGCGATGAGAAATTGTGGAAAACAAAACTTTCCATTCAGGAAAATGTGGATATCCGTGAAAAAGTCTTCTACGCTATGGCAAAAGCGAACTGTCCGATCTACGAGATGCAGGTTAAGAGAGTTTCCCTTGAGGATGTATTCCTTGAGCTTACCGAAGGAGAGAAAAAATCCGCCGGAAAACCGGAAAGCTCACAGTGGAAACCGGTAGAAGACAGATCATCGGGAAAAGAAAAAACTCAGGAAGAAAAAACTGAGGAACCAGAGAAGGCTTCTGATGAGAAAGAGGGGGATCAGTCATGACAGCGATTTTTAAAAGAGAACTGAAAAGCTATCTGACCTCCATGGTTGGATATCTCTTCATATTTTTTGTCCTGGTGCTGACCGGAATTTATTTTTCCGCATATCAGCTTTCAGGCGGCTATTCAAAATTTGAAACTACCTTAAGCGCACTGACCTTTGTGTTCCTGATCGGTGTGCCGATCCTTTCCATGCGTGTACTTGCAGAAGAGCGCAAGCAGAAAACGGATCAGCTTCTTTTGACCGCACCGGTATCTGTATGGGATATCGTATTTGGAAAATATCTTGCACTGGTAGCTGTATTTGCTATTCCGGTCGTGATCATGTGCGTTTATCCTCTGATCATGAGCAAGTTCGGAACGATTTCCTATGCTTCCGCATACACCGGGATCCTGGGATTTTTCCTTCTGGGATGCGCGAATCTGGCGATCGGTGTATTTATGTCAGCACTTACAGAAAGCCAGGTAATTGCAGCAGTACTTACTTTTGTATTCCTGTTCGCCTTCTATATGATGAACGGAATTTCTTCATTCTTTTCACAGACCTCCATGTCAACCGCAGTGGCATTCGGACTTCTGATCGTGGCGATTGCGATCATCATTTATACCATGATCAAAAATGTTCTGATCTCTGTAGTGATCGGAGCTGTGGGAGAGATTGCCCTTGTGATCGTATACGTTGTAAAATCCAGTATTTTCCAGGGTGGTATCCAGAAGGTACTGAACGTATTTAACCTGAGCGGACATTATGATAATTTTACAAAAGGCGTGTTTGACGTGACAGGAATCGTTTATTTTATTTCTGTTATTGCGATCTGCCTGTTCCTTACCATGCAGTCCATTCAGAAGAGACGCTGGAACTAGGGGGTGAAGGGAAATGAAATTCAGTGAGAAATTTAAGAAAAATAAAGGCGAGGCAGCCGTACCGGAGACCGCACAGGACTCCGGCAAAAAGAAACATAAACCGGATCCGAAAAAGCTGGTAGGCACCATCAGCAAAAAACATATCAAAAATGGTTCCTACAGCATGGCTATGGCAGCTGTCTTTATCGTGATCGTGGTTGTGATCAATATGATCGTCGGGGCGATCCCATCCAAATATTCACAGCTGGATGTAAGCTCATCCAAGCTTTACACCATCGGTGATGAAACAAAGAAGGTACTGAAGGCACTGGATAAGGATGTTACCATTTATCAGATCGCGGCAAGCGGTTCTGAGGACGACACGATCTCCAATCTGCTTTCACGTTATAAAGATGAGTCCAAGCATATTAAAGTTGAGGTGAAAGACCCTGTTGTAAATCCGAAATTTGCATCGGAATATACAACCGATGATCTTGCGTCAAACAGCCTGATCGTAGTCTGCGGCGACAGAAACAAGGTTATCAATTACAACGATATGTATTCCTCTTCAGTAGACTATAATACCTGGCAGCAGACTACTACCGGATTTGATGGAGAAGGACAGATCACAAGTGCGATCGGTTATGTAACATCCGAGGATCTTCCGATCATGTACACCTTATCCGGACACGGAGAAAAAGATCTGGATTCCAGCTTTAAAGAAGATATCCAGAAAGCAAACATTGATATCAAGGAGCTGAACCTTCTCACAGAGGGAAAGGTTCCGGATGATGCAGACTGCCTGATGATCGTATCTCCGACCAGCGATATTTCCGAGGAAGAAAAAACAGAGCTCCTGGATTATCTGGAGGCAGGCGGAAAAGCTATGATCTTCTCGGATTATACACAGGATGATCTGCCGAACTTTGATGCGGTTCTTGAAAACTATGGTGTAAAGTGTGCAGAGGGAATCGTATTTGAGGGTGATAATCAGCATTATGGAATGCAAATGCCATATTATCTTGTACCAACAGTCAACAACACAGATGCAAGCTCTGAGACAGCTTCTGCAGGCTCCTACGTACTGGCACCGTATGCACAGGGCATTCAGAAAACAGATGATGTAAGAGATACCGTAACCATCGACAGTATCCTGACAACCTCTGACAAGGCTTACTCCAAAACAAATATGCAGAGCAGCAATATCGAAAAGGAAGACGGAGATGTAGACGGACCGTTTGATCTTGGTGTTGCTATCACTGAGAAACTGGATGATGATAAGGAAACACAGATCGTTTACTACTCCACAGCAAATTTGATGGAGAGCCAGATAAACCAGATGGTATCCGGCGGAAATGAAAAGCTCCTTCTGGAGTCCTTAAACTGGATGACCAGCACAGACGACAGTAATTCCGTTTCTATTCCATCCAAGAGCCTTGAGTCCACAAGCCTGACAGTAACCGATTATGATGCAGCCTTCTGGAAGATCTGTACCATTGGTCTGATCCCGGGAGTGTTCCTTGTTGCAGGATTCCTGATCTGGCTTAAGAGGAGAAAAGCATAATGAAAAAATCGACCAAACTTGTTTCAGCAGTTGTTGTTCTGGCAGTTCTCGGCGGCGTTTATGTGGGACTGAACACCTACGTATCCAAAGAAGAAAAGACAGAGAGCAGCGAAGAGGAAAGCAAAACAGAAGTGTTTTCCGTGAAAACGGATGACATTAAATCCCTGGAATTTATCGTAGACAAGAAGGAAGTGACCTTTGAGAAAAAAGATGATTCCTGGGTGAAAAAGGATGAGACTGCTTTTCCTGTAAATCAGACAACTCTGGATTCCGCAGCTTCCGCCATCGAAACGGTGGAAGCGGACAGAGTCCTGGAGGATGTGGAGGATCTTACGGAATATGGACTGGATTCCCCATCTAACACGGTAACTGTTGATACCGCTGATGGGACAACGAAACTCAACATCGGAGATGAGAATGCGTCTACGAATCAGTATTACATTTCCAAGGATGATGATGACAGCACGGTATATGTAGTGGCAGCGGATACAGTGTCTCCGTTTATGAATTCCCTTTACGATTATGCACAGGGAGAAGATTTCCCGACAATTGATTCTTCCACAGTGAAAAAGGTCCAGGTCAGCGAGGATAAAGATTCCTATGTCCTGGAAGAAAATTCCGACGGAGCTACCTGGAATGTTTCCAGTGACGGAAGCAGCGATAAAGAGTCTGCCGATACAACGGCAGCAGGAAACGTAACCTCCGGACTTGGAAGCTTTGCATTTGACCAGTTTGTAAACTACGATGCAGAGGATCTTTCCAAGTATGGCCTTGATAAGCCCTATGCGACGATTACAGTGGATTATCAGGAAGAGGTGAAGGATGACAGCACAGACAGTACAGAATCCGGAGAAAACGATTCTACGGCCTCTGAGAGCGATTTTGAGAGCGGTGACAGCGCTGACACGGACAGCAGCTCAGAAGATGCAGACAGCAAGACAACCACAGTGGATAAACAGCTTGTCATTTACGTTGGTGATGAGGCAGGAGATGGTAGCAGATATGTAACGGTAGATAACAAACAGATCTATACAATGTCAACGGATACACTGAGTGCAGTTATTGACAAGACGCCGTCAGATCTCTGGTCACTGATCGTCAATTATCTGTCTGTAAAAAATCTGGATCAGCTCCAGGTTACTTACGGTGAAACAACAAGTACTGTAAATGTTTCACGTGAAACATCCACAGATGATGACGGAAACGAAAAAGAAACAACAACCTATCAGCTAGATGGTAAGGAAATAGAAAGTACAACCTTTACCACCTTCTACAACAAGCTGATAAACATGGCAGGACAGAAGAGACTGACAGACGCTTATACACCGGCTGCAGATCCGGAGATGACCGCTGTATTCACAGACTCTGACAAGAACCAGACAACCGTTACCTTCTACACATATGACACAAACTATTATGCAGCTGTCGTTGGAGACAAGGTATTTCTTGTAAACAAAATGACAGTAAAAGAAATGTTCAATGCATATGAAACCATGGTAAACGGTGAAACAGAGACAGAAGCCACAGCAACACCAACAGCTGAGGCGGAAAAATAAAATATTAAGAAAATAAATAAAAACACCTCGGAGATCCGCAAACAATAAGGTGATCTCCGAATATCCGTTTGATGATCAGATATTCGGAGACACCACACAGATCAGGATTTTCCGGGGTGTTTTTATGTTGCTGTTATTTTACGGCCCTTACAGATGAATACGGTCCGTATATTTTTTACCGTTTGTGATGCGGTATGCACGGATACGGTATTTGGTTGCGGTGCCTGGCTTTTTATCGGTGTAGGTTGTATTTTTTGTATTGCCGATAGCTTTCCAGATTTTACCCTGAAGACGGTAAATGGTGTAGCATAGGTGATGATTCCGTCTGTTTTTGCGGTCAGTGGATTAGATGCATACCAGGTTGCTTTTCCATTGAAAACCGCAGGCTTGCAGTCAGAAAGAGCTCCGGTTTGTGAGTAGATCTGAGAAGTCATATTGCCGCTTCTTCTGAATCTGACAGGAGTGTTTCTGAACTGAAATCTGCTGCATAGGTCAGGCACGGTGTACTGGCGAGCTTGATTTTCTATAACTGCTATAATTATAGCGTGGAGAATTGACGAGGACAATATAAAAAAACTGTACAGAAGCTCATCTGAGCAACTGTACAGTTTTAATTTTTCTATATCTAACAGAAGGTTCGGGGGGAGCTTCTGTCAGTAACTAAGTATTATGCAAGACCTCTTTCTTCTAGCCAGTCGAAGAGAACAACTTTTTCTGCTTTCTTTCTCTTGGTCATGTGATTGAACTGAAGGATTGTCAGGATCGTGAAGATCACTAACAGTGCAACCATTACAATAATGGAAGTGGTAATGCTCCGGCCACCGCTGATCGTTGCACGGAATGCGTCGACCGTATAAGTAAACGGAACGTATGCATGGATCTTTGCAACGAATGAAGGTGAAACCTCAACCGGATAAGTTCCGGCAGATCCTGCAAGCTGAACGACCATGAATACCAGCATCAGGAAGCTTCCTACTTTACCAAGAGTAATGTTGAAGAAGTACATGATAGAGGTAAAGGTCATTGATGTCAGGCAGGCGAAGAGTACGGTTTTGCCCATCTCTGCAGGTGTGAATCCGTTAAATGCACGTAACAGCAGGATCAGGCAGATTCCCTGAAGGATCGCTACCGGATAAAGGACGGAAGCTTTGCTTGCCCACCATGCGAAACCGGATTTCAGTTTGCCTTTATACTGAGCCAGAGGATACATCAGGCAGAATGCCAGTGCGCCGACCCAGAGGCCTACAGACATCATGTAAGGTGCCATTGCGTGTCCGTTATTCGGGACATCGGTAAGTTTTGTTTCATCGTTCACAACAGGAGTTGCGAACATTTTGATCGTTTCATTACTTGCTGAATTGTCTTTTACAGTGGTAGCTCCATCGCTGAGGCTTGTGGTCAGTGTCTTGGAACCGTCTTTCAGTTCTTTCATACCGCTTCCAAGCTTCTTGGATCCATCATACAACTGAGAGGAACCGCTCTGGATCTGGGCAGCGCCATCTGCAAGCTGTTTTGCACCATTGTTAAGTGTGCTGTTGTTGCTTACAAGCTTCTCGGTACCGCTGAGAAGCGTTGAGGTACCGTTTGCTAATGTCTTAGTACCGTTTGCAAGAGTAGTAGCACCGCTGGAAAGGGTTTTGGCTCCTGTTGAGAGCTTTTTGGTACCGTCTGTAAGAGCGGAGCTGTTTTCGGAAAGCTTAGCAACACCATCGGTGTAGGTTGTGATTCCGGTTGTCAGTGTTCCGGAACCATCGGCTAATGCTTTTGTTCCATCTGCAAGAGTAGTAGCACCGCTGGAAAGAGCATTGGCTCCTGTTGCCAGTTTCTTGGTGCCGTCTGTAAGAGCAGCACTGTTTTCGGAAAGCTTAGCAATACCATCGGTGTAAGTTGTGATTCCATCTGTCAGTGCCTTAGAACCATCTGCCAGCTGACCTGCACCGGATTTGATATCCGGAAGTGCGCCAGTGATCTGTTTGCCGGCTGTTTTCAGATTCTTTGCACCGTCGTTGAGCTGCTTATCATAAGATGTCAGTTGGTCAAATCCATCGTTCAGAGCTTTGATTCCTGCTGCTGCAGCCGGGAAGGCTTCGACTGTGCCGTCTTCCAGAGACTGAAGTCCTGCGGAAACGTTCTTGGTTCCTGCGTTTACAGCCTGTGCACCCTGATACAGCTGGGTAACACCTGCAGAAAGCTGAGCGATCAGATCTGTAGGAAGCTGACTTGTAGCTGCAGATAACTGCTCTGCACCTGCGCTCATGGTTGTTGCACCTGCACTCATCTGGTTTGCACCATCTGTCATGGTTGTTGCACCCTCAGAAAGTGTGCCGGCACCCTGAGTCAGTCCTCCGGAGATCTGAGTCAGTCCGGAAGCTGCTTCGTTAAGCTTGGAAGCAACAGTATTCAGATTTTCCTGAGTAGAAGAGAGCTGACCGGATACACCAGCTGCAAGCTGTGAAACCTGATCAGAATAGCTGCTCATGTAAGAACCGTCCACGCCAGTCATTCCACCGGCTACGCTGTTTAAAGCGTTGATCACATCATTCAGAGCTGCTGCGGAAATGGTTCCGTCCTCAGAAGCGGTTGCCTGAATCGCCTGAAGCTGTGCTGCTAAATCGGTCATTGTCTGTCCGGCAGTACCGATCTTGGTATTTGCATCAGTAAGTGCTTCCGTTGTCTGCTGTCCGTATCCTGTAAGGATGCTGCTGACCTGATCACCTACCTGTGAGAACTGTGTGCCTGCATTCTGGAGAGCAGGGATCAGACTGTCTGTGATACTGCTGCTGGTCTGCCTTGTGATGCCTGCGGCCTGAGTGATATATCCGGCTGCGTTGTTGATTCCGTCTGCGGCATTGTTCATACCAGCTGCAGCACTGTTCATACCAGCTGCGGCTGTGTCCATACCATCCTTTGCGGAAGTAAGGCCGGCTGCAAGCTTGTTGATGGATTCCTGTGTTGTTCCCTCTTTCAGAGCAGAAACCTTATCGTTTAGGGATTTCAGTCCGTTTTCCAGCTGCTGTGTTCCGGATATCAGTGACTGTGAGTCATCGGTTCCTTTGGTAACACCGGTATTCAGCTGAGAGATACCATTGGAAACTGTTGTGAGTCCGTCTTCAAGTTTTGCAAGCTCTTTGGCACCGGCTGCGAGTTTGCCAGCACCAGCCACATAGGTGGTAGTTCCATCTGCAAGAGTGTCAGCACCAGCTACATACTGTGTTGCTCCGTCGGAAAGAGTATCAATACCTGCACTTAATGCATTTGCACCGGATTCCAGGCTGCTTGCGCCGGATTTCAGTGTATCAGAATTTTTATTAAGCTCATCCACACCAGCGGTGTACTGCTGAACACCTTCATCCAGAGTATCTACACCGGTTGTCAGCTCCGGAACCTTTTCTGTCAGAGCTGCAACGCCGCTGTTCAGCTGGTTTGCACCGGATTCCAGGCTGCTTGCACCGGATTTCAGTGCATCAGAATTTTTATTAAGCTCATCCACACCAGCGGTGTACTGCTGAACACCTTTATCCAGAGTATCCACACCGGTTGTCAGCTCAGGAACCTTTTCTGTGAGAGTTGCAACGCCGCTGTTCAGCTGATCTGCACCATCGTCCAGGCTCTTTGCACCATCGTTAACCTTTGCAACACCATCGGTGTAGGTCTTAAGACCTTCGGTGAGACTGTCAGCACCGCTTACGAAAGTAAGAGTACTGGTGGAAAGCTTCTTAAGGTTTTTGGTAATTGTTTTGTTACCATCAGCTGCTGTATTCAGTCCGTCTTCGATCTTTCCGGATCCGTCTGCAGCTTCCTGCATTCCGTCACCTGCTTCTGAGATAGAATCAAAAACGGTTTCTGTATAGGTTTCCGTAACCTTGGAAGCAATGTTATCACGAAGCTTCAGCATTGCTGTTTCACTGAGCTTGGAGGCGATATAGTTGGTTCCAGGGTTTGTCTCATAGGATAGCTCCATTTGCTTTGGATCGTCGTCCATTACAGTGGCTGCGTTTGCGGAGAAATTTTCCGGGATTTTGATAACCATGTAATAGGTTCCATTGGCCAGACCGTCCTCTGCTGTCTTGCTGTCTACAATGTTAAATGCCATTGAGTCGTTGTCTTTCAGCTCATCCGTCATGTCCTTACCTATGCTTAAGGTCTTGTCATTATACTCGACAGGTTTGTCTTCGTTTACCACGGCCACTGGCAGGCTGTCTACGTTTCCGTAAGGATCCCACATGGATTTCAGAAACAGACCTGCATAGATGATCGGGATTACGATAATGGCGATTACGACGATAAGCATGAGCTTGTTACGAAGTAAGCTTTTCCATTCGTTTTTGATCATATTACCTATCCCTTTCTTATTAAATTGTATTATCAAACATAGTTGATTAATCAAACTTTATTCCAGTAATGGCGACGAGATCTATTAATCATATTAAAATCTATTAATAGCTTTATATTCCATTATCAAACAAAGTATTGATTTTCTTTACGTGATGTATTATACTAAACACATACCACAGATACAACCATTAAATCTTTACTGAATGTATATTAATAGACGGAAATAATGGAAGTGTCTATTACAAATAAAAAACTGCATAATAGACAAAAAGTACGTTATTTCCTTTGAATTTATGTGCAGTTGGTAATATTAAATGCAGACAGGATTCCTATGTTTCAACACAAATATGCAGCAGATATCTGGTATCGTGTAGGTCGGCGTCGTTAACAATTTTAATCTTGTCAATTCTTAACAACAGCAGATATCTGGTATCATGCAGATCGGCGTAGAGAAAGCGAATGCTTTTATTCGTTTGAAGGATGCATTATGCATTGTATGACAGTTGCAGAGTATCGTAAGTAATAAGTGATTGAGGCGAAGGAAACGTGCTTGCTTTTTTGAATTGCAGGGGGAATTAAGATGGCGGAAAAAGTTGACAGAAGAGTACGTAAGACCAAGGCACAGTTGCGAGCGGGGCTTGCCCGTCTTATGCAGAAGAAGAGCATTAAGGAGATTACGGTAAAGGAACTGGTGGAAGAAGTTGATATCAACCGCTCCACATTTTATCTTCACTATACAGATATCTATCAGATGCTGGAATCCATTGAGGCTGAATTGATGGAGGAAATCACGCATCTGGTGGCAGACTATCCTCTGGATCCTCTTAATAATAAGGAGAGCTCGTATCCTTTTATTGAGCAGATATTTACGATCCTGGATCATAATAAGGATATTTGTATCGCACTTCTTGGAAAGAATGGAGATATGGCTTTTGTGAATCGTATAGAAAAACTGATCGCAGATACAGTGCTGCATCGCTTGTCAATTCGTCTGCCGAAAGACAACCGTGATATTGAGTATGCGTATGCGTTTTGTCTGAATGGATGCGTGGGAATGATCAAGACATGGCTGTCTTCTGAGAATCAGGAGAGTACACAGCATATGGCAGAGCTGACACATAAGCTGATCGATAATACAACACACATGTATCTGGAGCAGGCACTTAGATAAGAGAAATGTCCGGATGCATGCTGTGAGTCTGGTAAAAAATAAAGAGTATTGTTTCACGTTTGTTTGAGGGAAAACTCATGTTTCACGTGAAACAGTACTCTTTTTTTATTGGCTTTTTGTTGGTTTATAGCATTTCCACAAATTACTGCATGAAGCTCAACGGCTCCGAACATGAACAATGTTCTTTTGATACGTTGATTTCCAAAATTACTATAGATAAATTTTGATGCCGGATCATAAGTTGTTTTTACAGGAAAATAGCTACCTGTTCCAGGAAATGTTCCGGATCTTCCAGATGAGGAAGATGTCTGGTTTCCGGGATCACAGCGGTTTCAATGGAAGAATTCAGCTTCTGGTATTCCTCTGCGATAAGAGAAGCGGAAGCTTCTTTTTCTCCGGAAATAATATAGATGCATGCATCGGAAGATTCTACGGCATTATTAATGCTGATATTCAGGTATTTGCCAATGTAGCTGGAATACAGATATTTAGCGTTGGAACCGCCCTTGTGAGCGGATTCATAATAGGTATCTACCAGCGTATCTGTTACATGGAAGGGATTGTAGAACAGCTTTTCCATAAACAGACTGCTGATGGATTCGCGGGAAGCTACCATATGATAGATCAGAGTTCCGAAAATCGGAAGCTCGATAAAATACTTAAAGAGCTTGTTGTCTTTACAAGGTGCCTGCTTCAGGGAACTGAAGCTTGGTGGATTGACCAGCATGATCTTGCGGAAATGGTCGGAATTGTTACGGTAAGCCATGATCGCAAAAGAACCTGAGAAACCACTGGCAATAACATCGGTTTCCTCACGAATCACATTCTTGGCAAAATCACAGAGTAACTGAGCAAATACAAAATTGGTATAAGTAATATCCGGTTTTTCGGAACGTCCACATCCAAGAAGATCAATGGTGTAAACGGTATGTTCGGTTGCGAGCTGCTTCTCTATGGCATTCCATTCATAACCGGAAGCACCTGGCATGATATCATGAATAAGAAGAATAGGGGTGCCATGTCCCTGTTTTGTATAAAAAATCTTTCCAAAACGCCAGTCATAGGTTCTGCTGTGTGGCTGTTCCAGCATATCTTTAAGCTGAGATGTGGCATCTATGAAACGGTTAGCAATATGAATAACACCTGCGGCAGTTCCGACTAAAGCTGCAAGAGTAAGTAGTCTGTGTCCATTTTTCTTCATTAAAAAGCCTCCTGGAATTCGTAAAAATAATCAGGACAGATGTAACGTAATTCAGGTATCTGATCTGATTTTTTCTGAATATTTCTTTGCTTTATTATACGACAGGAACGAAAAATTTACAATGCTTTTGTGGGAACCCTAACCTTGTTATTGTATGCTGACGCTACTGTCCATTCTGTTCTTGGCGATGATCGCTAAGTTGCTGTTCGTTCTGCTTTCAGTAACGCGCTTCGCAATGCAAAGAATTTATGTTGATCGCATAAATTGGTGCGGTATGGTCTCGGGCTTTCTGCGACCTTCGTTTATAAAAAAACTTACGGAATATTATCAGTGAACAGTAGCATCGCCAATATGCTTCATGATACATAGAAATCAGATTTCGAACCGAATCAAGTAAGTCCCCTGCTTTAATTGCGAAGAGCAATAAGCAGGGGACTTACTTGTATCAGGAGAAAGAAAAGCTCCTTCTGATAAACTGCGAAGCAGTTATTTGGTTATGAGCAAGTAGCGAAGCGGATGCTGTTATCCGCTGGAATGCTTTTATACTTCAGTAAGAATACCAAGTGTTTCACGTGAAACATTGGACTTGTTATCCGACAGAGCTGATGCTATACAGGATTGCCGAGGATGATGTTGATAAGGGTTTTGTTCAGCATCAGTGTGCGGTTCCATGGATTGAGAATTACTCCCTCAACAGACGGCTCTTGCAATGCAGAAGAAAAAATCTTATCAATATCTGCGGTAAATGTGGACATGATCTTATCACTGCCTTTTAACTCTTCGTCAAAGCTGGTAAATGCAGCCCACCATTGCTTTCCATCGTTTGTTTTGATCGCATGAAGAGAAATTTTTCCATCACCTTTTGGAGGTTCTACAGCAATGATCAGCTGTGCCTGCTCCTGCATTCTGTGACGGATTACGGTGAGAGTATGAGCAAGCATTTCTTCGGTTGCTTCTTTTTGGAGTGCTGCAATGGCAGTTTCGATCTTTTCATTGCCATTTAAAGTCTTGTCTAATTGTTCTTTATAGAAATCGTTGCGATTATTTGTGGTGTTCATGTATAAAATATTCCTTTCAATCAGATGATAAATGACTAGTACAGCGAATATTAAGTAACCGCCATATTGACTTGTCTGATTTTTCATATGCTGCGTTGTCGTCAATCGCCGTAGCCACCGCTACGCCTCATTCCTTCGCCTTGCATATGAGAAAATCATCCTACGTCAATATAGCAGAAACTTAATTTTCGCTGTACTAGTACATTGTTTTCGAAATAACTATACCAATTACTTGTTGGTGAATCCGACTGCACAGATCTAAAAGCCTCAGCATAGCCAGCTACGCCTGCATTTTTATACCTGCACATTCGAATCCACATCCCACGCGATTGGTATAGTTATTTACGAAACAATGTATTAGCCGCAAACTGCAAGGAGTTTGCGGATGCTTTCTTTATGGATTATAGCATTTCAGGGGAAAATGAGGCAAGAGAAGAAGTGTTTTTAACTGAATCAAATAAGTCCCCTGGTTCGATTTCGAAAAGCAATAATCAGGGGAACTTGCTTGCATCAGGAGAAGTGCAGGCTCCTTCGGATAAACTGCGAAGCACTTATTCGGTTATGAGCAAGTAGTGAAGCGGATGCTTTTATCTGCTTGCATTAAATCAAGAAGTTTCCTGATTACTGATCACTTCGTTCTTGGTAATACACTTCGCGATGCACAGAAATTATGCTAATCACATAAATTTGCATGGTATGTCCAGGGCTTTCAGTGGTCTTTGCTCACAAAAAAACTCGGAGGATAATATTACCAGTTAACAGTAAGTCTCCTGCTTCAATTACGAAAAAGTAAAAAGTAATAAGTAATAAGTAATAAGCAGTGGGTGGCGTGTATTAGGAAGAATGCGACGGCGTTTAGAAACGGGGAAAGGAATAGTGGGCATGTCTGAAAACAAGGTACTGCACTAATTCATGTGGCCACTGTTATGGGTACATTGTAAGCAGGTCCTGATAAATTGCAAAGTAGCTATTGGGTGTAGAACTGCGTAGCGAATACGGGTATTTTTATTCGTTTGATCCCAAATTGGATAGATATGTTTGCACACTTGAAGGTGAGTTGCCAGATACTGTCATCAGTATTCCGCATGATTTCGGTTAGATGCTTTTGTGAACTGGATGGGGAATTAATAAGTTAAGTGAATGTAATAAAAATGTGTATTTATATGAAAAAACGGAGGGTAAGGCGGAAAATATGGGGGGATTTTATAGAACGATATAAGAGTAAGGATGAAATAAAGAGAAATAAGAGATTATTTCTGCGAAGAGAACACTATGATAATGCACAAACGTTAAGTACGATAAAAAGGACTTTATGAAAGAAAATACTGGCAAATAAATAGAAATAATAGGATATTTACGAATAAAAAAGTGTTAAAGTACAAATTATAGTACTTTAAATAAAAAAAAAGTACGATAAAACGTACTTTACACGTATACACACATAAAAAAGCCTTGAAATGCAAAGTGTGCACCTGCACACATACGGCAAAAAGATAAAATATAGATCCGTTCCTACTTTAAACATGTGAAATTTTGATTGATCGAATAAAAGAAAGCAGCTGCTTCGATTACAAAAAAACAATAAGCTGTGGGTGGGAAAATACTTGTGCTCTTCCTGATAAACTGTAAAACAGCTATTTTGTGTAAAACTATGATCGAATGCAAAAATTTTTGTCCGCATGACTGGGATAAAGGGAAGGCAGGGAAGTGTTTTATGGCTTGATTTAGAAGAAAAAAGCCTATTAAGTGAAATTTATTTTATGCCAGTTCTATGCCAGAACCTTATTCAGGTACATTTTATATTGGATATTACAAAATGAAACTATGCTTGAAAAAGCCTTTAGTTAACATGTACATAACGAATATATAACAGGATTGGAAGAAAAATGAAATAAATACGCAAATCTTTCGTAAACATAATAAAATAAACAAAAATCGAAAATTCCAGTTTCATAATATTATATTTTTTCACGAGAGATACATGTATTTCACACTATAAAAACACTCCGGGAAAAGAAGTTTCCATTTACTATATATAGATGCTTTTGGAGAATATAAAGATAACAGCCACATTATTTTGTGGAGG
Source organism: Blautia sp. BCRC 81119 (assembly GCF_003184505.1). Lineage (NCBI taxonomy): Bacteria > Bacillati > Bacillota > Clostridia > Lachnospirales > Lachnospiraceae > Blautia > Blautia sp. BCRC 81119. The sequence continues at coordinate 32,934 of NZ_QJHD01000021.1, forward strand.
GAGTTTCTTGTATTTTTTACATGCTTTCGTGATACAGATAATGCCAGAGAGAATATATCGGAGTATTTTTTTGATATTTCTCATTGATTTTATAATGTGTTCGTAACTGTTCAGTACCCTTGCAGTTACAAGTCAAACCGTGTCCTGGATCGATTTCGTTGATGGCATTTTTAACCGGATCGAGGAAGTCACTTGATTCAATTATGAATATTGGTTTGATAATCCATCTTCGGATGTTTCACGTGAAACATCCGAAGACAGATTAAGAATAAAGAGTTATAACACCATCTTTGACAATTGCAGAAATAAAAAACAGCTGTAGTTCGTGCTTATGTGTTTTATGGTAGGTTTAATATAGATTTTAATCGAATCAAGTAATTCACCTGCTTCAATTGTGAACTACAATAAGCAGCGGTTGGGGACTTGCTTGTATCAGGAGAAGTACAGTCTCCTTCTGATAAACTGCGAAGCATTTATTAAGCTATGAGCAGTAGTGAAGAGGATGTTTTTATCCGCTTGACTTAAAAAATGTTTCGCAACAACGACAACTCATATGCGCTTTACGGTAGCGTGATATAGTTTTTAATCGCGTCAGGAGGTCCCCTGCTTCAAGTGTAAGAAGCAATAAGCAGCGGTTGGTGACTTGCTTGTATCAGGAAGAGTACAAGCAAGTTTTGATAAACTGCGGAGCAGTTATTCGGTGTAAAGCTGCGTAGCAACTGCGGATGCTTTTGTTTGTATGACTCGAATCAGGAGTTCCCCCCTGTTTTTGGCTTCAATTGCAAGAAACGATAAGCAGTGGTTGAAGAACTGCTTCTTATCAGGGAAGAGTAGCTTGTAGTCCTTTTGGTAAATCGCGAAGCAGTTATTCAGTGTAGAACAGCGAATATGTTTACAGATGCTTTTATTCGCTTGATAATAATAGTAATGTTTTTAGTGTTCAGATAAAATTTGAAAATGCTATAAATGCTGTAAAAGAAAGGGATTTCGATGCCTATGTAGCAGTGTGCAAGGTTCCATAAAAGATAATATCTATACCGAGAAAATCGAATTATTTTCGAGATTACGATAAATCAGAACAATTTCAGCAAAATATCTATAAATGGGAACTTCATTTCTCGGTACGTTTTTATGGCGTAATGGCGTAAAATATATAGTCTGATTGACAGCAAATAAAACTGGAAGTTTATGCGGAGTTGATGGACTTTATAATCGATGTACTGTTACTGTCAAACTTTTGTTTAGTCCGGAATGAGTTTGGGTATACTACACAATAAATAAAATAATTCAAAACCTATTTTCTATTGTTTCACGTGAAACATTATGTGGCAGTTTAAAAATAAAAGTGTTATAATGATATCCAATGAGTAAAAATCCCTTAAAAAAATAAAAAGGAGGGGTACAATGGGACGAATCATTGCAGTTGCCAATCAGAAAGGCGGGGTTGGAAAATCAACGACAGCCATCAATCTATCGGCCTGCCTTGCTGAAAAAGGGAAAAAGGTTCTTGCCATCGACATTGATCCGCAGGGAAATACGACCAGTGGACTTGGCGCAGACAAGAATGCAGTAGAAAACACCCTTTATGAGCTGCTGCTTGGAGAAGCAGAGACCAAGGATACCATTATAAAGAACGTTGTAGATAATGTTGACCTGATACCATCGAATATGAATCTTTCCGGTGCAGAAATTGAACTGGTTGATCTTGAGGATAAAGAATTTATTCTGAAAAAGATCACGGATAAACTTCGCCGGAAATATGATTACATAATCATGGATTGTCCGCCGTCACTGAGTATGCTTACAATTAATGCTTTGACAGCCGCAACCTCCGTTCTGGTGCCGATTCAGTGTGAGTATTATGCATTGGAAGGTTTGTCACAGTTGATACATACCATCGAACTGGTAAGAGACCGATTGAATAAGAGATTGAAGATCGAAGGCGTGGTCTTTACTATGTATGATGCCAGAACAAATCTGTCACTTCAGGTTGTAGAAAATGTAAAAGAAAACCTGGACCAGAATATATACAAAACGATCATACCGAGAAATGTACGACTTGCAGAGGCACCAAGCTATGGAAAACCGATCAATCTGTACGATTCACGATCTACAGGAGCAGAGAGTTATCGCCTCCTGGCAGAAGAAGTTATAGGCAGGGAGGACGAGTGATGGCTGGAAGAAGAACAGGAGGCCTTGGAAAGGGTCTTGACGCACTGATCCCGAACAAAGCAGGCGGTCCGTCAAAGGAACCTGCAAAAAAGACAAGATCTGCAGTTGTAAAAAAAGACAAACCAACTGAAAAAGATAATCCGGCCGCAGAACGACTTGTGAAAATTTCCAGCGTAGAACCAAATCTGAATCAGCCCAGAAGACATTTTGATGAGGATGCGCTGCTGGAACTTTCGGAATCCATTAAACAGTACGGTGTTCTTCAGCCGTTGTTGGTATCCGATAAGAAGGATTATTTTGAGATCATTGCAGGCGAACGCCGCTGGAGAGCTGCCAAGATGGCAGGGCTCAAGGAAGTTCCTGTTGTTGTAAAAGAGTTTACAGACCAGGAAATCGTAGAAATTTCCCTGATCGAGAACATTCAGCGGGAAGACCTGAATCCTATAGAGGAAGCGATGGCATACAAACGTCTGATGGAAGAGTTTCACCTGAAACAGGATGAAATCGCAGACAGAGTTGCCAAAAGCAGAACTGCAGTAACTAATTCCATGCGTCTTCTGAAGCTTTCCTCAAAAGTTCAGGAAATGGTAATTGCAGATATGATCTCAGCTGGTCATGCGAGAGCACTTCTGGGAATTTCTGATGAAGCTCTTCAGGAAACAACAGCCATGAAGGTTTTTGATGAAAAACTCAGTGTTCGTGAGACGGAAAAACTTGTAAAGAATCTGGTTTCTCCTGCGAAAAAAGTAAAAACAGAGAAAAACACAGCAGAAGATGCCATTTATGAGAGCCTGGAAGAAAAAATGAAAGGTATCATGGGAACAAAGGTATCCATTCAGCGAAAGAAGAACAACAAAGGTAAAATTGAAATTGAATATTATTCCAGAGATGAACTGGAGAGGATCATTGATCTGTTCGAATCTATCAGATAGGAGGCAGAATGAGCGGGATTTTTGAAAGCATGGGAATTGATTCCGGGATTGTGATCATTGTTTTGCTGATCCTTACCATCATTCTTCTGATCAATGTGGTGAGTAGCAATATGCGTCTCAGCCGTTTGGAACGGAAGTACAAGATGTTTATGAGAGGCGGAGATGCACAGTCACTGGAAAAAGTTTTTGTAAGAAAATTTGCACAGATCGACCGGCTGTATGAAGCAAAGGAAGATCATGATCATGACATCAGCTTTATCAAAAAAAATATGAATGTAATGTTCAGCAAATATGGCGTTGAAAAGTATGATGCATTTGATGATGTAGGTGGAAAACTCAGCTTTGCATTGGCGCTTCTTGATAAAAACAATACGGGTCTGATCTTGAATGCGGTTCACAGCCGCGATAACTGTTTCCTTTATTTAAAGGAGATCGTAAAAGGTGAGTCCTATGTTGTACTTAGTCAGGAAGAAGTGGAAGCTTTGAGAAAAGCAGTAAACTTTGGCCTTGGTGAGATTGAGAAGGAATAAAAAACTGCAAAGAGTAAGAATATTTTTAATACAGGAGGAATATCATGTTAGACATTAAGTTTGTGAGAGAGAATCCGGAGGTTGTAAAGCAGAATATCCGCAATAAGTTCCAGGACAGCAAACTGGAGCTGGTTGACAAGGTTCTCGAACTTGATAAAGAAAACAGAGAGATCAAGCAGGAGGTTGAGGCTCTCCGTGCTGAGAGAAACAAGATCTCCAAACAGATCGGTGCTCTTATGGGCCAGGGAAAAAGAGAAGAGGCAGAAGAGGTTAAAAAACAGGTTGCTGCATCCGGAACTCGTATTGAGGAACTTTCTCAGAGAGAGAAAGAGGTTGAGGAAGAGCTTCTGAAAGATATGATGGTGATCCCGAACATCATCGATCCTTCTGTACCGATCGGTAAAGACGACAGCCAGAACGTAGAGATTGAGAAATTTGGTGAGCCGGTTGTTCCGGATTTTGAAGTTCCGTATCATACAGATATCATGGAGAATTTTGATGGAATCGATCTTGACAGCGCAAGACGTGTTGCCGGTAACGGATTCTATTATCTGATGGGTGATATCGCACGCCTTCATTCCGCAGTAATTTCCTATGCAAGAGATTTCATGATCAACCGGGGATTTACTTACTGCGTACCGCCTTTCATGATCAGAAGCAACGTTGTTACAGGCGTTATGAGCTTTGCGGAGATGGATGCTATGATGTACAAGATCGAAGGTGAGGATCTTTACCTGATCGGAACAAGTGAGCATTCCATGATCGGTAAATTCATTGACCAGATCATCCCGGAGGAAGAGCTTCCGAAGACACTTACAAGCTATTCTCCGTGCTTCCGTAAAGAGAAAGGTGCTCATGGACTTGAGGAGAGAGGTGTTTACCGTATCCATCAGTTCGAGAAACAGGAGATGATCGTTGTCTGCAAGCCAGAGGAGAGTAAGATGTGGTTCGACAAGCTGTGGCAGAATACAGTAGATCTGTTCCGTTCTCTTGATATTCCGGTTCGTACGCTTGAGTGCTGCTCCGGTGACCTTGCTGATCTTAAGGTAAAATCCCTCGATGTTGAAGCATGGTCTCCACGTCAGAAGAAATACTTTGAGGTAGGAAGCTGCTCCAACCTTGGAGATGCACAGGCACGTCGTCTGAAAATCCGTGTAAACGGCAAAGATGGCAAGAAATATCTTGCTCATACATTAAACAATACAGTAGTAGCACCTCCGAGAATGCTCATTGCTTTCCTGGAGAATAACCTGAATGCAGATGGATCTGTAAACATTCCAAAAGCTCTGCAGCCATATATGGGCGGTATGACAAAGATTGAGAAAAAGACACGCGCGTAAGAGAAACGCAGGCTTTTTCAGGGAGGTGTTCTTGTGCACAGTTATTTAAAGACCGTTGGTTTTTCACAGATTACCAGAAGAAGTGAAATAAAAGAGATCATCCGTGATGTGATCGCAAGCTACGATGAAAAGGTTTGCGTGGAAAATCATCCGGAAGGCGTATTTGTACAGTTTTCCAAGAATTATGGCTGTGACTGTGGAATCAGCGTTTGTGGTCAGTACGATGAGAACGGTGAGTTTCACGTGGAATATTATTTCCCATTTTTCAGGGGAACAGGAATCACATCCAAGGAAAAAGTGACTGTTGAACGTCATACAGATAAGGAATCTTATGCAGGAGCATGTGATGATTTGCGTATTGGCGTGACTATGATCTTTTATCTGCAGAATCTGGCAGAATATATGCAGGAGAAATACAAAGGCCTGAAAGACCCGGGGGACCGTCCGGTGACGGTTTCCGGTCTGGCTTCTGAGGGAAAGATCCTGTTTCCGCTGCAGAAGGATAAGGAAGCGGTAAAGGTGGAGAGAGAGCTTTCCAAAAACAGGACTAATCTGATCGCAGCAGCGCGTAATGGTGATGAGGAAGCTATGGAGAGCCTTACAATGGAGGATATGGATACTTACTCCATGATTTCCCAGAGAATTGTTACAGATGATGTTCTCACGATCGTGGATTCTTATTTCATGCCTTATGGAATTGAATGTGATCAGTATAATGTTCTTGGTGAGATTCTGGATATCATGAAATTTAAGAATATCCTGACAGGTGAAGAAATCTGCCAGATGACTATAGAGAGCAATGATATACAGTTTGATATCTGCATCAACAGCAAAGATCTTCTCGGTGAACCGGCAGTTGGACGCCGCTTCAAAGGAACAATCTGGCTACAGGGTCAGCTGCACTATTAAGTTTTCGAATTTAGAATTAATTCTTGTAATTTCAAAATAAATATAGTAAAATAATGGTTGTGAAACTTTTGGAAGTGTTCGAAATGTTTCACAACCATATATGTCCATATAGCTCAGCTGGATAGAGCACTCGCCTCCTAAGCGAGGGGTCGGAGGTTCAAATCCTCTTATGGACGGGCTTCAAAGCGTTCGAAAATGTTAGCTGGATTAGCTGACAACGAACGCTTTTGTTATTTTCTAATCACGTTCGTGACACAAAATTCCATTCAAAAGGATCAATTTCCAGCTAACATTTTAGTTTTGCTCTGTATGTGTACCCCTCTATATAACGAAACGCTCAGATGCTGTTTTGCAGTGGGGGAAAAGAAAAAATATCAAAAAATTGATGATTAATGGTGAGCTTGTGATAGAATAGATAAAAGAGAAAAGCATAAAGGATGTTGTTGTGGAGAATATTTGTTATGATTAGAAAGTTGCTGAACAGAGATATCGATAGAGTCGCTGACATATGGTTAAAGACAAATCTGAAAGCACATTATTTTATTTCCAATCAATACTGGAAAAGTAATTATGAATTAGTGAAAGAAATGCTGTCACAATCCGAAGTTTATGTGTTTGAAGCAGATAAAATGATACAAGGATTTGTAGGACTAAATGATGAATATATCGAAGGTATTTTTGTCTCTGATGAAATGCAGTCATGTGGCATAGGTAAGCTTTTATTGGATTATATTAAGGATAAAAAAGTCAGCTTACGATTAAATGTATATCAGAAGAATGCCAGAGCAAATTCTTTTTACCAAAGAGAAGGGTTCATTATTCAATGTGAAGGTTTAGATGAAGATACTGGTGAAAAAGAGTACACTATGCTATGGAAACAAAAATAGAAATCGGAAGTTGTGGGAATAAAAAAATATGGAATTAAGACTATTGCGCTATTTTCTGACGGTGGCAAAAGAACAGAGCTTTACAAAAGCAGCAGAACAATTGCATATTACCCAGCCAACGCTATCCAGACAAATGGCGGCATTTGAAGAGGAGCTTGGAGTAATATTATTTATTCGAAGCGGGAAGAAAATTTCGCTTACTGAAGAGGGGATTTTATTAAAAAGGCGTGCCCTGGAGATCCTTAATCTTGAGGAAAAAACACTTGAGGAACTGAAAGGAAAAGAAGATGTTGTAGAGGGAAATATAACCATTGGATGCGGTGAATTTGCAGCGGTGGAGACATTGGCGGAGATATGTAAAACATATAAAGAAAAATACCCGCTGGTTCAGATTGTATTGCATACTGCAACAGCAGATGCAGTGTATGAGATGATGAACAAAGGACTTGTAGATATTGCATTATTCATGGAGCCGGTGGACACCGAAGGGCTGGATTATATCCGGATCACAGATTGCGATCACTGGTGTGTTGGAATGCGGCCGTATGATCCGCTGGCAGAAAAAGAGTTTATAAGAAAAGAAGATCTTATTGGAAAACCATTGATCCTGCCGGAAAGAGTAAATGTTCAAAGTGAACTTGCCAATTGGTTTGGAAAAGACTTTTCGAAACTGCAGATTGCTTTTACAAGTAATCTTGGAACGAATGCCGGAGTTATGGCAGCAAATGGACTGGGCTATCCGGTATCCATCGAAGGTGCTGCAAAGTATTGGCGGGAGGATATTCTTGTACAGCGAAGAATTTCTCCTGAAATCACAACAAGTACTGTGATTGCCTGGAGACGAAACATTCCATATTCTCTGGCGGTCAGTAAAATGATAGAAGAAATAAATGCTTTTCAGGCATAGAATGGAATTCAATATAAGCATTAGACATAATAAAAATATCAGGTATAAAATAGATGTATAAGAGAAATTCAAATCTTATACATCTATTTTTATACGAAAAATTCGCAAAGAAAGGGGATTTTTATTATGAGTAAAAATTTAATCGCATTTTTCAGTGCAAGCGGAACAACAAAAAAAGTAGCACAGATGATCGCAGAGGAAGTAAAAGCGGATTTATTTGAGATTGAGCCAAAAGTTCCATATACAAAGGCTGATCTTGACTGGATGAATAAAAAATCCAGAAGCAGTGTGGAAATGAGTGATAAGAAATACAGACCGGAGATTATGAAGAAAAAGATGGATATGAGTTCTTATGACGAGATCCTTCTGGGATTCCCAATCTGGTGGTATGTAGCTCCGACAATTGTCAATACATTTTTGGAAGCCTATGATTTCAGTGGCAAAAAGATTGTGCTCTTTGCAACATCCGGTGGAAGTGGATTCGGTAATACTGTAAAGGAATTACAGCCATCTGCACCGGAGGCGGTTATCACAGAAGGCAGCCTGTTAAACCGTGGAACAAAACAGGAAATCAGTGAGTGGGTAAAATCTTTATAAATAACAGTGCTATGGAGGTATACAGAAAATGGGAAAAATAGTACAGACAGCAGGAAGAAATACACTTGGTGAATTCGCACCGGAATTTGCACATTTTAACGATGATGTACTTTTCGGCGAAAACTGGAATAACCAGGACATCGACGTAAAAACAAGAAGTATCATCACAGTGGTTGCTCTGATGGCTTCCGGAATTACAGATTCTTCTTTAAAATATCATCTTCAAAATGCAAAAAATCATGGTGTAACACAAAAAGAGATTGCCGCAGTAATCACACATGTCGCATTTTATGCAGGATGGCCAAAAGCATGGGCTGTTTTCAATCTTGCAAAGGAAGTGTGGGAGGCAGGTGAAGGAGATTTACCATACGAAGAGGAAGCAATGCGGGCGCATGCAAAAGAGATGGTATTTCCAATTGGTGCACCAAATGATGGCTTTGCACAGTATTTTTCTGGCAGAAGTTTTCTTGCACCGATTTCCACTTCTCAGGTTGGCATTTTCAACGTGACATTTGAACCCGGATGCAGGAATAATTGGCATATTCATCATGCAAAAAGCGGTGGCGGGCAGATCTTAGTATGTGTAGCCGGCCGAGGGTTTTATCAGGAAGAAGGCAGGGATGCGGTAGAAATGAAACCGGGTGACTGTATTAACATTCCGGTAGATGTAAAGCACTGGCATGGGGCCGCTCCGGATGAATGGTTTTCCCATCTGGCAATTGAGGTGCCGGGAGTGGATTGTTCCAATGAGTGGTGTGAGGCGGTATCGGAGAAAGAGTACGCTGGATTAAGATAAGGAGAGCACTATGGAATACGGTAAACTCGGAAATACAGATATAGAAGTGTCAAAATTATGTGTGGGCTGTATGAGTTTTGGGAAAGCTGGAACCATGCATAACTGGACGTTGGATGAAGCTGAAAGTGAGAATGTTATCAAGCATGCACTTGATTTGGGATATAACTTTTTTGATACAGCAAATGGATATTCAGCAGGAACAAGTGAGGAATATTTAGGTAAAGCATTGAAGAAAAATGTAGCGAGAAATCAGGTTGTGATTGCATCCAAGGTATATTTTAATGAAGGTCGTTTATCAAGACAGGCAATCATGAGGGAAATAGATGGAACTCTGTCACGTCTTGGAACCGACTATCTTGATTTATATATCATCCATAGATTTGACTATGATACACCAATTGAAGAAACTATGGAGGCACTGCACGATCTGGTAAAAGCAGGAAAGGTCAGGGCACTTGGTGCATCTGCCATGTATGGATATCAGTTTTATAATATGCAGTTAGCCGCAAGAGACAATGGATGGACACCATTTTCTGCGATGGAGAATCATTATAATTTGCTTTACAGAGAGGATGAGAGAGAATTGCTACCAATTTGTAAGCAAATGAAAGTTTCGTTAATGCCGTATAGCCCTCTTGCAGCCGGACATCTGGCAAGACCACAGTGGAAATCAGAGTCTCTTCGTGGAACCACGGATAGGGTTGCCATGGGAAAATATGATAAGACTGAAGCGGAAGACATGCAGATAGTTAAACGTGTAGCGGAGCTTGCCGAAAAGTATAACTGCAAAATGTCCCAGATAGCCATTGCATGGCAGTGGGCAAAGGGAATTCTATCGCCTATTATTGGGGCAACCAAAACGCAGTATCTGGATGATTCAGCCGGAGCATTTGACATTAAATTAACTGCCGAAGACCTTGCATATCTTGAAGAGCCATATGTTCCACATGAGATAGTTGGTGCAATTGATAAAAATCCGGCACAAGGTGTTATTTTGCTTGATGAAAAGAAATAATAAAGAACTAGGTGTAGCCATATGAAGAAATATTTATCAGTTATTCTGGAAATTATCCTCACAGCCTGTCTGGTTGCATGTGGTAGTTCTAACAAGGATTCCGTGAACGATGATAAACAAGAGGTAAGACTGGGAAAAATGAATATGCCAGAGCGTGAGGTTGTAGAATTGCTGAGTAACGGAGACGTAGAATTAAAAATTTCGAAAGAATGAAATTACTGTTTTTCTATACGAAGAGCTCGACAGATTTTAGATAATTGCGATCTGTGAAGGATTTGCAATTTTAGGAATGATATTTTTGATTATCAGTTGATAGTCAACTTCCAGTTTGTTGAATTAAAAATGAAATAAAGTTTCAGTAATCATAGAGTGTATGGATTCAATTCCATATGCTCTTTTTCTTTTACTTAATTTCAAGAAAATGCAGAAATCTAATGTTACGAGTTTCTTACGAGTGGCATTAAAAAAAACTCGCAAGAAAACTCGTAAGAAAAAAAGTAAAAAAATTTGCTTTTGACCACTGTAAAACAGGCTCTGAGCGTTTCGTTATATGAAGGGATAATTTTTCTTTCATAATTCAAAGAAAAGAGGACAAAGAAATGTCAGAGAACTGGATGACGAAACAGGAATTGGTCTGATTGAGAAACGCAGACAGGGATTTGGAAAGGTGAACGTTATCTACGTGAAAACCTTTATGCCTGAGAAAACAGATAAGAAAAAATTTGGAGAGGAATTAAAGAAATTTAGAAAACAAACTTCTGTGGAAAATGAGGAATCTACAGAAGTTTACATTTCAAACTTCATGAAGTCCCAAAATCAAACTTCTAGAAGTCCCGAAAACAAACTTCAAGAAGTTTACATTTCAAACCCTAATAATACTAATCTTAGTGATACTGAAATGAATGATAATAAATCTAATCAAATCGTATCTGCAGATGAGAATCGATCCAATGGCGATAATTCCACTGAGGAATATCAGGCTTATGAAAAACTGGTCAAAGAGATTGTTGATTATGAATCACTGGAAGTAACCCATCATGACGATATGCGACAGGTAGATGAAATCGTGAACCTGATCGTAGAGACTGTGATGTGTAAAAATGACAAGATCTTGATTGCCAGCAACTGGTATCCGGCATCACTGGTGAAGAAAAAATTTCTGATGCTGACCTATTCACATATCGAGTATGTCTTACACTGTATGAGTGGTAACACCACAAAGGTGAAGAACATCAAGAAATATTTATTAGCAGCCCTGTTTAATGCACCGTCAACGATGAACGGGTATTATCAGGCAGAGGTGAACCATGATATGCCAGGACTGGTAAGATAGGAGGTGCACATGTTTATTTTAAAACTTGCTGGAAAGATATTATTACTGCCGGTATGGCTGATCCTTTTTGTGATCGGCCTGGCAGTGAAGATGACAGTACAGACTTATGCGGTTGTAAGGGGAATCCTTGGTTTTATATTCACTTTGTTGATTATAGCAACTGCATACTGTTACCATGACTGGGTACAGGTTGTATTCCTGTTTGCGCTGAGTGTTATTCTGTATCTGATCCTGTTTGCAGGAGTGTTCGTAGATACTGTACTGGACATGACAAGAGAACGTATTATTGATTTTATTATATCGTGAGGAGGATATGAAAATGAGCGAAAACAATGATTATATTCAGTTACCACCACTTAAAAAAGACACACCGTCCGATGTGGTAGCATTTATGTGGTAGTACATGAAAGTACCGGAGAATTCAAGAGAAAAAGTTAAGAATCTGCTTAAAGATGCAAATGAAAATGGCGTAAAATTAAGTCATCAGGCACCAACACTGTATGATGTTGTCCCAAAAGAAGAAATTGCTGAATTTGAAGAGCTTATGCGCAAAACCATAGCTGACATTGTATCAGAAGCCAGTAGCGTTGCCTGTTGGGTGTATGTGCAGAAATATGTGAAGCACAAAACCCTAAACGAAATGCTGCAAGAATTGCCAGACGTAGGTCAATTCATCCTAGCTATGGATACCTGGTTTGAAAAACTGATGGAGAAATAATCTAGGAAAATAGTTTAAAGTTTACATGTTATGATCATGTATGAAGTTGGAACAGAATAAAAGATTGTGCTATACTATTGTTCAAGAAAAAAACTCATTGACATATTTCAATCTATTTAGGAGGATAAATGATCATGTGTACAGCAGCAACTTATAAAACAAAAGATTTTTACTTTGGACGAACCCTCGATTATGAATTCTCTTATGGTGATCAGATAGTAATTACACCACGTAATTATGCGTTTAATTTTCGCCATGTTGACGATATGAAAAATCATTATGCAATTATTGGAATGGCTCATGTTGCAGAGGATTATCCTTTGTATTATGATGCTATGAATGAAAAAGGAGTGGCAATGGCAGGACTGAATTTTGTCGGAAATGCTGTTTATTCCGCGATTAAGCCAGATGTGGAAAATATTGCACAGTTTGAATTTATTCCGTGGATTTTAAGTCAGTGTTCTTCTTTAGTTGAAGTTCGCGAGCTTCTTGAACGAATTAATATTGTTAATACTCCTTTCAGCGAGCAATTACCATTAGCACAATTACACTGGATCATTTCTGATGAGAATGAGTCAATTACGGTAGAATCTATGTCGGATGGTTTGCATATTTATGACAATCCAGTAGGAGTGCTTACGAATAATCCGCCATTTCCACAGCAGATGTTTCAACTAAATAATTATATGTATTTATCTCCTAAACAGCCCAGAAATACTTTCTGCGAAAATTTGGCTCTTGATGCATATAGTAGAGGTATGGGAGGATTAGGTCTTCCGGGAGATCTCTCATCTTCCTCACGCTTTGTACGTGTAGCTTTTACAAAGGTAAATGCAATTTCAGGTGAATCAGAGGAAGAAAGCGTTAGCCAATTCTTCCACATTCTCGGATCTGTGGATCAGCAACGAGGATGTTGCGAAGTAGCGGATGGAAAATATGAAATCACATTGTATACGTCGTGTTGTAATGTTACAAAAGGTATTTATTATTACAATACTTATGAAAACCATCAGATCAGTGCAGTAGATATGCATGTAGAAAATCTGGATAGTGATAAAATGATTTGTTATCCAGTAATTCAAGGAGAACGAATCAACTATCAAAATAAATAATGTTTTGAAATCAGGGATGAGGTAGAAAGGAAAGTTCCATGACAAAAGATGAAGTAAAAAAACTCAGGATGAACAGTCCGGAATCACTACAGTTTTTAAATAATGCTACAAAATTTTATAATTTAATGATGATGTATCGTTGTGCTATTCGGGAGATACAAACTAAACTTGAGGTTTTGGATGATGAATTTTCAGTTGAGAACAATCGAAATCCTATTTCTTTTATAAAAACAAGAATTAAGAAGCCCAATAGTATTTACGATAAACTGCAGAAGATGGGATATGAATTTACAACAGAAAATATACAGACATATCTCAATGATGTAGCAGGCGTTCGAATAGTTTGTGCGTTTATTGACGATATTTATATGATATCAGATTTGATTACCCAACAGGATGATATTAAAGTTATTGAAATAAAAGATTATATAAAAAATCCAAAATCGAATGGTTATCGAAGCTATCATATGATTGTCGAAATACCAGTATTTTTTGCTAAGGGTAAAACACCTATGCGTGTAGAATTACAGATTCGAACCAATGGTATGGATTTCTGGGCAACATTGGAACATCAACTTCGCTATAAAAAAGGAATTGAAGAAATGCCTGGCTATGATGAGATAAGTGAAGAATTACTTCATTCTGCAAGAGCTATCATTGAAGCAGATAATGAAATGCAGAGAATAAAAGACAAAATTGGTATGTTTCACGAAATTTAGGGAGAAAACTGAGCACGTAGGAAGGTGGAATATATATGAAACAAGATACTTTAGAGGGCAAAGCAAAAACAAAAAATGGGGTAAAACGACTGTGTTTTTCCATAATCTGCATTCTTCTGGAAGTGATTTTTATTATTACTATCGTAACACGCTTGAATGAATATGCAGAAATCATAAATTTATTTACAAGGATTTTGAGTGGGATCTTGGTTTTGGGATTGTACGCATCAAATAAGACATCCTCTATGAAAATGCCTTGGGTCATCTTAATTCTAATTTTCCCAATTATGGGTGTAGGCCTGTATTTGTTGATTGGTTTGAATGGTGGCACACATAAAATGCGTGAGCGATATGCAGAAATTGATAGCAAATTGTTACCAATGCTTCCGGACGGTCAGGAGTGTTTGAGCAAAATAAAAGAAACAATTCCGAAAGCAGGAAATATAGCAAGTTACATACAAAGAAATTCGCAGTATCCAATCTATCAGAATACGGATATTGTGTATTTTGATGAAGCAGTGAAAGGATTAGAGGCACAGCTTAAGGATTTGGAGAAAGCACAGAAGTTTATCTTTATGGAATATCATGCGATAGAAGACGCTGAAGCATGGCATAAGATTCAAGATGTTCTGGAAGAGCGAGTAAAAGCAGGTGTGGAAGTTAGAGTATTCTACGATGATATGGGTTCTATAGGCTTTATTAACACAGATTTTGTGAAAAAGATGGAGGCAATAGGAATTCATTGCCGTGTATTCAATCCGTTTGTGCCAGGTTTAAATCTGTTTTTGAACAATCGTGATCATAGAAAAATAACAGTTATTGATGGAAAAGTCGGATTTACAGGTGGATATAATCTAGCAAACGAATATTTTAATTACACACACCCGTATGGACAGTGGAAAGATACAGGTATTCGTTTAGAAGGAGATGCTGTTCAGTCGCTTACGGTGACATTTTTGGAAATGTGGAATGCAGTAAGTGATAAGGATGCTAATGATTCTGATTTTAGTAAATACCTTTTCCACTATGATTATGCGGCACAGCAAACTGGGTTTGTTCAACCTTATGCAGACAGCCCTATGGATAATGAGCAAGTAGGAGAAGAAGTTTATATCAGTATGATAAATAAAGCTGAAAAATATTGTTGGTTTATGACTCCATATCTAATCATAACAGATGAAATGACGCATGCGTTATGTCTGGCTGCTAAGCGAGGGGTAGACGTAAGAATTATCACACCTGGTATCCCTGATAAAAAATTCATTTATAATATAACTCGTTCTTTTTATCATGGATTAGTTAAACATGGTGTTCGTGTTTATGAGTGGACTCCTGGTTTCTGTCATGCAAAAATGAGTGTGGCAGATGACTGTATGGCAACTTGTGGAACAATTAATTTGGATTATCGAAGTTTATATCACCATTTTGAAAACGGCTGTTTTATGGCAGATTGTCAGGCAGTTGTGGAAATAAAAAATGATCTGATAAGAACGCTGGGAGAATGTCGTGATGTGACAGACCAATATCAAACCGGACGAAGTGCATATTTGCGACTGGGACAATTATTTATGAGATTATTTGCTGGATTGCTATAAGAATCTGATGAAACGACCTTTCAAAAAACAGTTGATTTAGAAGTTAACTGTTTTTGAAAGGCCGTTTTTGCTATATCTAACAGTCTGTTGTACAAAGAAGATTTTGCATGGATGAAAAAAACAAACCTTGTTGAGGTTAAATTGAGATTGACTTTGTATTGTATAAGTATGAAATAAAAAGGAATCAGGTGATGTACAATGAAAAAGCATAAAATATGTAAAATCCTTCTTGTTATACTGGCAATTTTTTTATGTGTGGCTTTTTATGAATTGCTCGGAATCTGCGTTGCATATAAAAAGCAGCCGGAAGTGTCCAATACAACCAAAAAAGAAACAAAAAATGGGTCATGGAACGAATGCAGTGAAAATACAGAACGGGCAGTAATCATAGAAAAGAATCCAGAAGCACTTTTACAAAGAGTGCGTTTGATCAAGAATGCAAAAAAGGAAATTATTCTTTCTACTTTTGCATTTCAATCCGATGAAAGTGGAAAATTGATTTTAGGAGCACTGCATGATGCGGCAGACAGAGGTGTACATATTCGTCTGTTAGTAGATGGAATGGAGAGCTGGATTGATATGGAAGGAAATCCGTATTTCTATGGATTATCTTCCCATGAGAATGTTGAAATTAAACTGTATAATAAGGCCAATCCGTTGAAACCGTGGAAAATGATGGGTAGAATGCATGATAAATATTTGATTGCAGATGGAAAGAGATATATTCTTGGGGGAAGAAATACATACAATTATTTCCTGGGTGATTTTCCGGGACATAAGAACTATGACAGAGACGTGTTAGTGGTTTGCGATGAACCTGAGAAAGAAAATTCAGTTAACCAGTTGTCAGAGTATTTTGAAACCATATGGAATCAGGAAGACTGTGGTTATTTTCATAACAATAAAAAACTGGCAAATAGAAAATCTGTAAAGAACGCAGTTTTAGAGCTGCAGAACAGCTATCAGAAATATTTTGAAGAGAATAAGGAAAGAATCTGCGAGACCAATTATACGGACGAAACTTTTGAGACAGAAAAGATTACATTAGTGTCAAATCCTATTCACACAGGTTCCAAAGAACCAGTAGTGTGGTATCAGTTGGGAGAATTGATGAAAAATGCAAAAAATCGTGTGAAGATCCACACGCCATATATTATCTGTAATGATATGATGTATAATACATGGGAGGAAATTGCAGAGAACGTTTCAGATTTTTCTATCATGACAAATTCAGTTGCGAATAATGGGAATCCATTTGGGGCTGCCGATTATGCGAAAAACAGAAATAGAATCTTAAGTACAGGAATTAATATCTGGGAATATGAAGGCGGTTATTCATACCACGGAAAAAGTATTCTGATTGACGATGATCTGTCTGTAATCGGTTCCTTTAATATGGACATGAGAAGTGCATATCTGGATACGGAACTGATGCTTGTAATTCGCAGTAAAGATATTAATAAACAGTTGGAAGAGGGCATGATGGAATATGAAAAAGTGTCCCGCCAGATATTAGAAGGCGGAACTTATAATGATCCATATCATGTAGAGCCAATCGAATTAACAAAGAAACGTCAGAGAAACGTACTTTTGGTACAGCATCTGCTTGGATGGGCAAGATATCTGTTCTGATAAAGGAGGAAGAAGATCGTGTTTCAAATATTAATTGTAGAAGATGATAAAGAATTAAGCCAGCTATTCCAAAAAGTGCTTGAGAAGAATGGATATCAGGTCAAAAGTGCATCGGATGGAGCACTGGCATTAGAAATATTGGATAAAGAGTATATTGATCTGATCATTTCCGATATTATGATGCCGGTTATGGATGGCTATGAACTGGTGTCAGAACTTCGTTCAGCAGGATATCAGATACCGGTACTTATGATCACTGCGAAAGGTTCCTTTGATGATATGCGCCAGGGATTTCTTTCGGGAAGTGACGATTATATGGTAAAACCGGTAAATGTGAATGAAATGGTTTTAAGAGTCGGAGCACTGCTTCGCCGTGCACAGATACTGAATGAACACAAAATTGTGATCGGTTCAACAGAGTTTGATTATGATGCAATGACGATTACAACTGATAAGGAAAGTCTTGTTTTGCCTAAAAAAGAATTCCTGCTTTTATATAAGCTTGCAGCTTCGCCAGGCAGAACATTTACAAAACAACAGTTGATGGATGAAGTATGGGGATACGAGACGGAGGCAGACCCACATACAATAGAGGTACATATAGGAAGAATCAGAGAGCGTTTTAAAGATACCCCGGATTTTGAAATCGTAACAATGCGTGGAATTGGATACAAGGTGGTGAAAAAATAATGGAACAAAAGAAAGAAAAAGGATTGCGGATCCGATCCTGTCTGACTGGTGCAATCTGGCTGGCACTTGTATTTTCAACAGTCATATCTGCGTTATTATTTGCTTTTTTGAATCATTTTTTTAATCTGCCGGGCAGCATACCTGTGCTTGGCTGGCTTTTGATTTTCAATACATTGATTGCAGGGCTGATCACTTCCTTTATCAATGCAAAGTTACTGGAACCAATTACCAGACTTAGTAAAGCAATGAAGGAAGTTTCTCAGGGAGATTTTGAACAGCATTTGGAAACGAACAGCCGTATAGCAGAAGTTGGAGAATCTTATCAAAGTTTTAACGTTATGACAAAAGAACTTCGTGCAACAGAGGTGCTGCAGATGGATTTTGTATCTAATGTTTCTCATGAGTTTAAGACCCCGATCAATGCCATTGAAGGGTATACAATGCTTCTTCAGGGAGAAGAATTGTCTCAGGAGCAAGAGGAATATGTAGAAAAAATCCTGTTTAATACCCAAAGGCTTTCCGGATTGGTTGGAAATATTTTGCTGTTATCCAAGTTAGAGAATCAGAATATACCAATGAAAAAAACAGAATATCGTCTGGATGAACAGATCCGCCAGGCATTTCTTTCATTGGAAACAAAATGGACAGAAAAAGAAATTGGTTTTCAGGTAGAATTGGAGGAAGTTAAATATACTGGGAATGAAGGACTTTTTATGCATATCTGGATAAATCTTTTGGATAATGCGATTAAGTTCAGCCCTTCAAAGGGGACAATTACGATGTTTCTGAAACAAGAACAGGATTCTGTTAAGTTCATTCTGGAAGATGAAGGACCAGGAATAGAGGATGATGTAAAATCCAGAATATTTGACAAGTTCTATCAGGTAGATGGATCTCATAAAGCAGAAGGAAATGGCCTAGGTCTTGCACTTGTAAAACGGATTGTAGATAGTGCCGGAGGAACAATCAAAGCAGAAAACCGTGAATATGGTGGATGCAGATTTGTTATAGAGCTGCCAAAGCAGAAAGATGAGATTATATAGTTTTAAGATAAATTAGAAGATGGGAGGATTTATATGACATTTTATCAGGAGTTGCAGTTAAATCAGGCAGGTTCTAAAAACCTGTTGAAAAAGAGTGAAACACTAAAAGAAAAATTATATCATATGTGGGTATATCTGGTGAAGATAGCTGTTACAATGGCATTTTGTTTTTTCTTTGTTAGTATTTTCAGCATCCTATTTGGAAATGAGAACAGCATTGTAGGTGTAGTAGTCTTATTATGTCTCATGGTGTTTAGAAATGCGGATCTGGGGATCCACACCGGACAATCTACGATGCTTTTGGCTTTGTTCTTTGTAATTATGACTGTATGTCCGCATTTAGCAAATCAGTTTTCACCGGTATTGGGAATGCTGTTAAATATTGCGGCACTGGCTGTGTTGATTCTGTTCGGATGCCATAATCCATTCATGTTTAATCAATCTACATTGGTTCTTGGGTATCTGCTGCTATATGGTTATGATGTTACGGGAAAAAGCTATCAGATGCGATTAGTCGGGATGGCTTTAGGTGCAGCACTTACCTGCTTCGTATTTTATCGAAATCATAAAAACAGAACTTATAAAAGAAATCTGAAAGATCTGATACAAGAATTTGATATCACTTCTTCCAGAACAAAATGGCAGATATGTCAGATTTTATGCGTACCGATTGTCCTTTGCATTGCAGAAATTTGTAATATGCCACGTGCAATGTGGGCTGGTATTGCGGCCATGTCCGCGATTTTGCCGTTTATGGAAGATATGCACTACAGAGTCCGTAAAAGGATTGTCGGAAATATTGCAGGTGTTATATGTTTTACAGTATTATATTTTCTGCTTCCTTCGTCAATCTATGCATATATAGGAATTCTTGGTGGAATCGGTGTAGGATTTTCAGCACAATATGGCTGGCAGGCAGTATTTAACACATTTGGTGCTTTAGCCATTGCTGCAGAGACTTATGGACTACAAGGAGCGGTTAGTCTTAGAGTGATTCAAAATGTTTTTGGTGTTGTGTTTGCTTTAGCATTTTGTGTTATATTTTATTGGTTTATGTCTAAAAAAAGGAAAGTGAGGTGACCGTACATGCAGAGTGAAGTGAATCAGGAAGAAAATTTGAATAGAATTATTACGGTTCCTAATCTTCTTTCTTTTTTTCGGCTTTGTCTGATTCCGGTAATTATATGGAGTTATTGTGTAAAGAAAAATCCTCTGTTAGCTGGTGAAATCTTATTGCTGTCTGGGCTTACGGATCTTGCTGATGGATATATCGCAAGAAGATTCCATAGGATTAGTAATTTAGGAAAAATACTTGATCCGGTGGCTGATAAGCTGACACAGGCAGCGATGTTAATCTGTCTGTTTACTCGTTTTCCGCATGTGCTTCTTTTAATCGTAATAATGGCAGGTAAGGAGCTGTATATGGTAGTCAGTGGATGTCTTGTGATACGAAAGACAGGAAAAGTACATGGTGCAGACTGGCATGGAAAGATAGTAACCTTTTTATTATATGGAACTGCAGCGGTGCATATTATATGGTTCCACATTACACCGATGGTATCAGATCTGTTGATTGGTTTGTGCGCTATAATGATGGTCATATCGGTCGCTCTGTATATTATCCAGAATACCAGGACTCTTAAGGGAGAGACTGTATAAGCAATTTTATATTGCAATGACTAGAAAAATATTTAGGAAGATAAGCGGGAATCCTCGGTAATTCAATTGCCGAGATGAAAGCGTAAACTGTGCATATCTGCACATTATAAGTAAAATATATTTATTTTTTTACTAAAAAATGCTGTATCCAGCTTTATTAAAAAAGAAAATATGTTCGGCATTTTATTGTGATATTCTTAATACTATGCTATACTATATGTATGAAGGAGAATCTTATACATTACCGCACTTGTGTGTGCAATATTAATTACCATATGGTATGGTCAGTGAAATACTGGCGGAAGATATTGAATGCGGAGATTGAAGCATATCTTCAGGAGCTGGTGCAGGAGATCGCAGCGGATAAAGGTTTTACCGTCCATTTGTTTGAATGCGGGGAAGGAGACCATGTGCACTGTTTTGTGTCTGCTCCTCCCAAATTATCCATAACTGCGATCGTGAAATATCTGAAAGGGATCACCGGCAGGAAATTATTCGAACGTTTTCCGGAAATAAGAGAACAGCTTTGGAAAGGAGAGCTGTGGAACCATTCCTATTATGTGGAAACGGTCGGGTCTGTGTCGGAAGAAAACATCCGCAGATATATTGAGCATCAGAGTAAAGTTTATTGAGATCATAGAGGTGGGAAATGCTGCTGTCAAAGAAAACATCCATAAAGGTCAGTCAGGAATATGCAAACGTCATCGGACATATGTGTTATGCGGCATCCAAGCTCTGGAATGTCTGTAATTACGAACGTCAGCATTACAAAGAAATGGGAATGGAGAAATACCCGGACTGGTATTATCAGAAAAAATCCCATAGAGAGGATCTGTGGTATAAACAGCTTCCATCTCAGACAGCCCAGGAAGTCTGCAAGCTGCTGGATAAAGCATGGAAATCTTTTTACGCCTTGAAAAGATCCGGAGGGATTGAGAATCCCAGACCACCGCGGTTTAAACAGGAAAGTATCCCCATTACCTATATGCAGATGGGAATTGTACATGAATGGGACACAGAAAAAGTCCGTCTGTCCCTTCCAAAAGCATTAAAAAGATATATGGAAGAAACGTATCAGATCCATGAGAACTTTCTTTATCTTGAAAATAAGATTTTCAGGGGCATGGATCAGATCAAACAGTTGCGGATCTACCCACCGGAAAAAGGTGAATGTAAAGTTATTGTTGTTTATGAGATTTCAGAGAGGGAAGAACTTTCGCAGAATGGACACTATCTGTCAGTTGATCTGGGACTTCATAATCTTATGACATGCTATGATTCCGGGAATGGGAATACATTTATCCTGGGCAGAAGATATCTTGCATTGGAAAGATATTTTCATAAAGAGATTGCAAGGGTGCAGGCACAATGGTATGGACAGCAGTCTGTGAAGGAAATAAAACATCCAGTCACATCAAAACATATTCGCAGATTATATCAGAAAAAGCAGAACTCGGTAACGGATTATCTGCACAAGATCACAAGATACTTTGCAAAATACTGCCGTGAACAGGGAATTACCTGTGTTGTGGCAGGGGATATCCGGAATATCCGGAAAGGAAAAGACCTGGGACACAGAACAAACCAGAAGTTCCACAATCTGCCGTATAACAGGCTCTATAGCATGATGGAATATAAGCTTAAGATGTACGGGATCCGTTTTGTAAGACAGGAAGAAAGCTATACCAGCCAGTGCAGTCCGCTGTCACCAGAGGTGGAAAAAAGATATGCACAGCCATGCAACCGAAAACAAAGGGGACTGTACAGGGACAGAAACCGGAAGTATAACGCAGATGCTGTAGGTGCATATAACATCCTGAGAAAATATCTCTCCGTATCCGGAGAGAAAAAGGAACTGTCCGTAACCGGACTAAAAACGCCAGAAATAATAAAAGTAGCTGTATAGCTCTAAAGAGCAAACAGTAGTGGTGTCATGGACGCACCCTGAAAAGGCGGTATCCCGCCTTAATTCAGATGCTCTGGTAACTCAGTTGCCGAGTAGTTCACATAGAAAATAAATCATTATAAAAAGATCCTGTTCATACTATGATATATGCGATGATTATGGAGATAACAATTATGACTGCCAGTATGGAAAGCCAGAAATAATCTATAATTCTTTGATTGCAAGGTATTTTGTTGTATTGCGTGTCTTGGTCAGGTTCACCTCCTCTCTATTTCGTCGAGTTTTTTAAGAAATCAATCTCCATTTGTTGCTGCTGTGTTTGAGCTTTTAGTAGTCGGTTTTCAGCTTTCAACTTCTCAATATCTGATAATTGAGAAATCGCTTTGTTCTTACCTCGTCGATCATATAATCCTTCGATTCCTTTATCTTTATATTTTCTAACCTATGCATAAACTTGTCCGTAGGAGCAACCATATTTATTCGCTGTAGAAGAATAATTACATCCCGTGTTCAAGGCTTTGCGGTATTTTTTCGGATTTCAATGTGTCAAACTCCCGTGTTTATGAAAGTTGTGTTTTTCTTGGCAATATGTTACAATTACTCCATATAAATTTATAACTTTTCTAGACAGAAAGTAAAAGGGGAACGTCATGAAGTGTATTAAAACAACGGACGCGGTAGGACATGTACTGTGCCATGATATTACCAGAATTGTGAAGGATGTGGTAAAAGATACAGCCTTTCGTAAAGGACATATTGTACAGGAAGAAGATATTCCGGTTTTGCTATCTCTGGGAAAAGACCATCTTTATGTGTGGGAGAAGGATGAAAATACTTTGCATGAAAATGAAGCAGCGCAGATTCTGTGTGATGTGTGCATCAATGAGAATATGCATCCAACGGATGTAAAAGAAGGAAAAATTGAGTTGATTGCAGATTGTGACGGAGTATTTCAGGTGGATGTGCCGAGGCTGGATGCTATTAATGAGATCGATGAGATTATGATTGCCACCCGTCATACAAATTTCCCGGTAAAAAAAGGTGACCGTCTTTTAGGAACCCGTGTGATTCCGCTGGTGATTGCAAAAGAAAAAATGGATTTGGTGAAGAAAACAGCAGGAGAAAAACCGCTGGTATCGCTGGCACCTTATAAGAAACGGAAGGTAGGAATTGTAACCACCGGAAATGAAGTATTTTATGGAAGAATTAAGGATACTTTCACACCGGTAATCATCGAAAAAATGAAATCTTACGGTGCTGAAATTCACGGACATATTCTGTGCAATGATGATATGGAAAAAATCACTGCCGCTATTATGAAATTAAAAGAAGAAGGGGCAGATCTGATTGTCTGTACCGGTGGTATGAGCGTGGATCCAGATGATAAGACACCGGGCGCGATCAAAAATACAGGAGCGAGAATCGTATCTTATGGTGCTCCGGTACTTCCGGGAGCGATGTTCCTGTTATCCTATCTGGAAGATGGCACACCGGTAATGGGACTGCCGGGATGTGTGATGTATGCAAAAGCCACCGTATTTGATCTTGTTCTGCCACGTATTATCGCAGGTATAGAAGTGACAAAAAAAGATCTGGCACATATGGGAAATGGCGGATTCTGTCTTGGCTGCAAAGAATGTCATTATCCGAACTGCAGCTTTGGAAAGGGCGTATAAGAGCAGGACAGGAGGAATAAGCATGGAAAAGCTTACGGTAGAGTAGGCACTGGAAGCACTGCTGGAACATACAAAAGTAATAGAGGAAACGGAAACTGTACCACTTTTGCAGGCATGTGGAAGAGTGTTGGCAAAGGATATGATTGCAGGATTTGATAACCCGCCGTTTGACAGATCACCTGTGGATGGTTATGCCTGCAAAGCGGAGGATATAACGGATGCATCAGAAAGTCATCCGGTACAGTTGACGGTATTGGAAGAGATTGATGCGGGGCAGTATTCCAGAGTCACAGTGGAAAAGGGGGCAGGCGGTTCGGATTATGACAGGCGCAGCTATTCCGAAAGGCTGTGACTGCTGTGTCCGTCAGGAGGATACAGATTATGGAGAAGAGACTGTCAGAATCTTCCGTCCGACCGGACAGTGGCAGAATTACTGTTATCAGGGAGAGAATTTTAAAAATGGAACGGTTCTTTTGAAAAAGGGTGACAAAATCGGATTTATTGAAGCAGGTATACTGGCCAGTATGGGAGTCATAAAAGTGAAGGTTTATCGTCGGGTAAGAGCAGCTGTTCTGACTATCGGAGATGAAGTAATGGCACCCGGAAAAAGATTGATTCCGGGGAAGATTTATGATTGTAATCAGGGACTTCTGGCGGTTCGCATGAAAGAATTTGGTGCAGAACTGGTGGAAGTGGCAGCCATAGAGGATCGCCCGCAGGCTATGACAGCAGCAGGCGAAGTCATGGCTCTGGACTGGGGAATTACATTGCAGTGTGATACCACAGGAAAAGAAGACGCCAGCAGTGTAGGAGTGCGAAGTCACTTTATATATCCGGTACTACCGGAAGCAGATGGCACAACGAAAAACGTATTTCCATGTAAAGTGGAAAGAGTGATTGAGGACGTGTTTTCGTATATCTTGATCGTATCTACGAAAGAAGAAGCCAGGATTCGCGTAGATGTGACGAAAGAACAATGGCAGCAGTACCAAAAGCATATTTCTGGAAATAAGATATGGATTGGGATAGATGAAAAAGATGTGATGTTATTAAAATAAATGAAAGAATCACCGTATCAAGGTTGAGGTAATCTATGATACGGTGATTCTTTCGTGAAAAATGCGAAAAAGCTTTCAATATCCAGTTCCGGTGGTTTAATATGCGGTTGTCAAACATTATTTCGTAAATACTTTCATTCGATCCCTTCTGGCTGCACAGATCAGGGTCAGGTGATATTTTTTTGCAAGATCAATTGCTTCAGAAGTAGGAGAAGCCTTGCTGGAGAGAATTGGAATCCCTGCATGGATGACCTTTAAAGTCATATCAGTTGGTATTCTGCCGCTGGAATATACCATACATTGATGCAGGTCAATATTGTGCCGCAGAGCGTAGCCGATCACTTTATCCAAAGCATTGTGCCGTCCGATATCTTCGCAGGAAAACAGAATGTGATCTTTTTGAGCGAGAATGCAGCTATGTGTGGCAAAGGTAATGCCATGGAGAGGAGAACCATCCGCAAAGGCATCCGCCATATGAAAGATCCATTCTGGTTTCCAGAAAATCGGTGTAAGTGACTGCGGCTCTTTGGATGTAACAAAGTAATCATTTAAAATATGATTGCCGGTACAGCAGGTAGGAGTTACTTCTACAAAGGCATCCGATGAGGATTGTGTGCTGCGTGCCGAATTTTTTAAATAGACTTTTGCACGTTTTCCATATTCACAGATATAGATATGATCTACATCTGTGAATATGGAAAACGTGATGATTTGTTCTGTCAGCAATCTTCCAAGAACCAGTTCAGTCAGATGCTGGGGCAGGCAAACAAGTTTCATAGTCAGATGATCATTTATATAGACATCCATCATATGTTCGTTCAATACTTCTTCTTGTTCCGTACGGGATTCTCCATTTCTTCCGATATATTGATATGTTTTTGTCTCTAGCAGAGACAGATTTTGTTATTGTTCGTTAATATACATAATTTCTCCAATTGAAAAAACAATTCTTTTATCATGTTTACTATGTGTTATACTAGATTTAGTATAACAGACATCTCTTTATTTCGAAAGAGTGAATTGAGGGATGAAGGAGGAAATAAAATGGGAAAGATTATGGCGGTAAATATCAGTGAGAAGAAAGGTACACAGAAAAAGAATGTACATAGTGCCAGACTGATGGAAGAATTTGGAATCGAGAAGGACGCCCATGCCGGCAAGTGGCATCGCCAGGTGAGTCTTCTTTCTTATGAAAAAATAGAAGAATTCAAGGCAAAGGGAGCACCGATCGAAGACGGAGCATTTGGAGAAAACCTGATTGTAAGTGGATACGATCTGAAGGCATTGCCGGTTGGCACCAGACTTCGCAGCGGAGAGGTATTATTAGAAGTGACACAGATCGGGAAAAAATGTCATAGTGGATGTGAGATTTATAAAATTATGGGTGACTGTATTATGCCAAGAGAAGGTATCTTTACCAGAGTACTTCATGGTGGCGTATTGACAGAAGGCGATGAAATTGTGATAGAGAAGGCAGCAGGTGAGGCAGATGGAGAATAAGCTGAATCATTTTGATCAGAAGGGTAACGCTGTTATGGTGGATGTGTCCGGAAAGATACCGACATCCAGAACAGCAGTAGCAAAAGGCAAGATTTGTGCCTGTCAGGCTGTGATGGATGCAGTGAAACAGGGGACTGTGAAAAAAGGAGATGTACTTGGAATAGCAAGAGTGGCTGGCATTATGGCGGTAAAACAGACATCTCATCTGATTCCGATGTGTCATCCGCTGATGATTTAGAAGTGTTCGGTAGATTTTGAACTGGATGAAGAAAATCTTGAAATTACGGCAATCTGTACAGCCAAAACGGAAGGTCAGACCGGTGTGGAGATGGAGGCGCTTACTGGTGTGAATGTGGCACTTTTGACAATTTATGACATGTGTAAGGCAATTGACAAGTCCATGGAGCTGACGGACATTCATCTGGTAGAAAAAAGCGGAGGAAAAAGCGGGTTATATCGAAACCCGAAAGAATAGTATGAAGGATAGATTTGGAAGAGAGATTGACTATCTGCGGATATCCATTACAGATCGATGTAATCTCAGGTGCGTCTATTGTATGCCGGAAAATGGAGTTGTGCAGATCCCGCATGAAGAAATTCTGACTTATGATGAGATTACCAGAATCAGCAGATGTATGACTGGTTTAGGTATACGTAAGATCAAACTGACCGGAGGAGAACCGTTAATTAGAAAGAATTGTGCCACACTGGTTCGAATGTTAAAAGAACTTCCTGGCATCGAAAAAGTGACATTAACGACCAATGGTGTATTGCTCGAAGAACAGATAGCAGATCTGGCAGAAGCGGGGCTTGATGATATAAATATCAGTCTGGATACTTTAAATGCAGCAGAGTTTGCAAAGGTAACCAGGAGAGAAAGTCTGGATCGGGTGCTGGAGGGAATCCAGGCGGCATTACAGTATCCGCAGATTGGATTGAAGATTAATTGTGTGCCGGTAGTGGAAGAGCAGGAAAATCTGGTATCGATAGCGAGACTTGCAAAGCAATATCCGATTCATGTTCGTTTCATTGAAATGATGCCGATTGGATATGGAAAGGATTTTCAGTTTCGGGGAGAAAGTGAAATATGCGAAATATTAGAGAAAGCATATGGAAGAATGACTCCAATAAAAGAACGATATGGGAATGGACCGTGTCATTATTATAAAATAGAAGAATTTCAGGGTAAAATAGGATTTATCAGTGCGATGACGCATAAGTTTTGCGACCAGTGTAATCGTGTGCGTATGACAGCAGAAGGATTTTTAAAAGCCTGTCTGCAATATCAGACTGGAACGGATTTGAAGAATTTGATGCGTTCAGGATGCACAGATGATGAACTGACAGAGGCAATACAGAAAGTAATATGGGAAAAACCGGTCAGTCATCATTTTACATCGGAAGAGATTGAGACAGATGAATGTAAATTAATGTCCCAGATAGGAGGATAAGGAATTATGAAAGCTGCGATTATCACATCCAGTGATTCCGGATATGCAGGAGAGAGAGAAGATAAAAGTGGTTCGGTAATCCAGGAAATTTTGGAAGCGAACGATTACGAAGTGGTGCATACCATTCTTTTGCCGGATGACAGAAAGATGCTGGCAGATGAGATGGCTCGTATAGCAGATGAGGGAATAGCAGAGCTGATTGTAACTACGGGTGGAACCGGATTTTCGCCGAGAGACTGTATGCCGGAGGCAACAAAGGATATTATAGAACGTGAAGTGCCGGGGATTCCGGAAGCAATGAGAGCATATAGTATGACGATTACACCAAGAGCTATGCTCAGTCGTGCAGCAGCAGGTATTCGAAAAGGAACACTGATCGTGAATCTGCCGGGAAGCCCGAAAGCAGTCAGAGAAAGTCTGGAATATATTATTCCAGCGCTGGAACATGGATTACAGATCCTGACCGGGGAGGCAACGAACTGTGCCAGAAAATAATCGGAAAATGCAGACTGATATATCTGAATTAGAAAACGGTCAGTTGGCAGAACAGCAATTGCCATCAGATTTTATGCTGGTAGTCCTGGCAGGTGGTGCCAGCAGCCATATGGGAAGGGAGAAGTCAGATCTGCTTTTAGATGGACAGACATTTTTGGAGATACAGATCGGAAAAGGATGTCAGTTGGGAGCAAAACAGATCTTAATTTCTGGATATCGTGGAACACAGTGTGGGGAAGAGATTGTGCCGGATCGAATTTCCGGTCAGGGTCCACTTGGCGGTCTGGAGAGCTGTTTTCGAAGGGCAAAGACAGAAAAATGCCTGGTGCTGGGGGTAGATACGCCGCTGGTACCTGTGGAAGAACTTCAAAATCTGTTGAAGTTCGCAATGGAAAAAGCCGACCAACCGGTGACTATGCTGTGTCATAATGGAAAAGAAGAATCGCTGATAGCGGTATATGATGCCAGACTTTATAAAGAGATCACAGATTTTCTGGAATCAGGAAGATCATCGGTGTATCGTTTTTTAAATACAGTGGGATATTCCCTATACCATACCAGTGCACCGGAAAACTATTTTCAGAATATCAATGATCCGGAAATCTATAAGAAAGTCTGCACGGAATGCGAAATTGCTGATATTTTCATAAAGGAATCCGTTAAACTATAGATTTTTAAATACTGTAGGAATTTTTGTTTGTTATACGGAATCCAATGAGGGATATTTTCAGAATATTAACGATTCTGATACATATTTAAAGACTGAAGGGTATCTCGTAAAATAGTATAATACAGAAGGCGTATAGGATTATGAAAGGCTTCCAATTAGGTTTTAAATGATTTTTCGGATAATAGCACTTCCATGCAGATCGCATACAGGATCTGCAAACAGGTGGTGTTTCAGGCAGAATTCGTCTACAGCTTTGTTACATCCGGAAAACTGGGTACTGTATACGTCATGGATCAGGAGAACTCCGCCGATAGACAGACGTTCATAAAACAGAGGTAATGCAGCAGCAGTTGGAGCATAGAGATCTGCATCTAATGATACGAAACAGAAAGTTTCATCGGTAATATCGGAAAAAGTATCCGGAAACCATCCTTTATGGATGATCACATGTGATGGATCAGGCATGATGCGAAGAACAGAATCTACATCTGTAGAAGAAAAGTCACCTGTTTTAGCGCGAGACAGATGCCTGGAGGTTTCTACGGCAATATCTTTTTCTGAAAAGCCTTCAAAAGTATCAAAAAGATGTATTTTTCGATCCGGAAAGGCCGTACTGATCAGGCAAGAAAAATCACCCTGGAAAACACCAAGTTCTGCCACATCTCCAGGGATATTTTGTTGATGCATCTGTTCGGCTAAAAGGCGCATAACCGCAACCCGTGCATCGAACATGCGAAGTGCAGAAGGATCACAAAATGAACCGTGATAGCCCAAGTGCTCCATCTGCTGCATCATAGAACCACGCCGCTCTTCATCCAATACACCAAGAATAATCAGATCAGGAAGAAGAGCAGCGGCCTTTGATGGAGAACAGATTGGGATATTACCAATAAATTGTCCATGTTTGCGCGGATCATTATCGGCAAAGCACATGATCTGATAGGAATTTCCAAGAAGTCGGGCAGTCATCTGCCCAATCTGTCCGGCACCGAATATAATAGTTTTGTAGACATGTTTTGTCATCATTTCATAGCAGCCTTTCTTTCAGCTCGAACCTGAATCATTTGTCCTGTGATAGATATTGCGATTTCAGCAGGTGTTTCTGCTTTAATATTAAGTCCCACAGGCGTGATAATACGGTCTAATTCTCGCTCATCGATTCCATACTCTTCTACGAGACGATGAAATACACCAGCTCTTTTGGCGAGACTTCCAATGACGCCGATATAGCATGCAGGTGTGGCAAGAAGTTGTGCCTGCACAATCGTATCATAGGCATGACCTCGTGTCATGACACAGCAATAATCAGCATCTGTGATAGAAATGCTCTGATCCAGATGATCAAAATCGCAAAGGATTGTCTCCGCTGCATCCGGGAAAAGAGCAGGATCTGTAAATTCCGGACGGTCATCCAGAACGATGCAGTGAAAGTCAACACTTGCAAGTATTGGTACCAGCTTTTGTGAAACATGCCCGCCTCCAAATACATAGACAGTTCCGGATGTACCGATTTGTTCTGTAAACAGGTCACAGGTTTCATTGCGATGACGGCATGGTCTTGCAGATAAGGAAGATAAGATGGAAGAAGGAACATCAGCATTTCCAGTCAATCCATAGGATGCACTGTAAAGACTCATACCGGATGTAACATGAAGATCACAGATCAGCCAGAAATCTTTTCGTTCTTTATATAATGTCTCAGCAGTTACGGCAAGTTCCATAATAATAGGGTCATTATGATCCAGATACTGGAAAAATGCGGTAACATCACCACCACAAATCATACCGATATTTTCAACATCTTTGCGATTCAACCGGAATTCATGTTCACAGGATTCTTTCTTTTCAAGAATATCAAGTGCCATAAGCTCTGCACGATATTCGACAGAACCTCCGCCTATGGTTCCGGCAATTCGGCCTTTTTTTCCAACCAACATACGGGAACCGGCACCTCTTGGCGTTGATCCTGAGGAAGCAACGATGGATGCAAGCACAAGGTCGTTTCCTTTTTGAAATTCTTGTTGTATGATCTGAAATAAAGTTCTCATATATAAAACACCTCCTGTAATTTTCTATAAGTCATATCGTCATGTGACAGATGGTCTGTATCATATTTTGCAGATCAAGAGCCTGTTTAAGCTGTCGTTCATGAGATTTCAAAGCTTCGGGACTGTTACATTTACACAGACTTTCCGCAAATCGTTTTTCGATGGTTACACGTTCGGTTTCCTGAATTAGTTTATCTGATAAAAAGACGATAGCCGCTTCATTCAGAAGTGTCTTCTGTAAACCATGATGTTGTGAAATAATCTGACTGATTTCAGTATAGCCTAATTGTAAGAAAAGATCACCACCTGTTTTGGTGTGATGTTTTTGAAGTCTGGCAATATCGTGAAGGAGTGCTCCGGAGCGAATCAGTTTTTTATTAAAAAAGTAACCATGAGATTCCAGCAGATCGCAGAAATGGCAAGCCAATTCAGTCACTGCATCACTGTGCGCTTGTACATGATGAGGAAGAGACACCGAATCGCGAAGCATCCGGCATAGTTCGTCATGCAAGTCAGGATGAGGCAGCAGGTAAGTCAAATCGGATAAGACAACATGATCGTTATCGTCTGTGTTCAGATGATAATAGGAACCACATGGAAGACGAAAATACTGTCTGGCATGCTGTTTTGAATCAAGCAAATACAGATAAGAAGAAATTACATCTGTATGAGCAACAATCGCAATATCACCCTCAGAAGAACGAAGAATCTCATAAATTGCCTGCGAAAAACGCATGCCAGATGCGAAAGGAGTTTCTGCTCCTGGAATCGGGTAATCAGGATTCATTCCACGTGCTTCATATATGTCCGGCCATCTTTTGCGTATCTCATCAAATGAAAGACCATCCCATTCTCCCAGATTTCGTTCTGTTAAATCTGAGATAGTGATATGTGGAAGATCAGGTGTGATATGTGCAGCCGTTTCCATAGCTCTTGACAAAGGACTGCAGTAAACAGCAGTTATTTTATCATCCAGTTCTCCGTGAAGAAGGACTGACTGCAGATGTCCAAGCATAGATAAAGAAAAATCAGTCTGACCGATACAGTAAGAATGTTCATCTGGATATTGTGGTTTTCCGTGTCGAATAAGATAAAGATTACGCATTGAAAAATCCTCTGAAACACTTTTCAAATATTGCTTCGGAACAGGTACGTGTTTCCTCTGAAAAACGGGCATATCGCTTCAAAAATTCTTCTCCGTATGGTGTCAGCTCACTGTGACTGCCCTTTACACCGCCCTGACTTCGAATAATCAGCGGTTCATGAAGCTGAGATTCTAATGTATGGATCAGATTCCAGCTGGTGGAGTAGGAAATGTGCATGCGTTCGCAGGCATCACGAACAGATCCTGTTTCATGAATCAGTGTAAGCAGCGAATAGAGCTGTTCATCAAAGAAGACCTTTTCCCGTGCCAGCTGAATCTGAATCTCTGAACGGATCAGACTTTGATTGTGTGCACGAAGAAGTTCTGCATAATCCTCTGGTGTATCCGCATCATGAATGATTCCAGGATCTTCTACATTTAAACAATACATGGGAGTTCCACAATGTTCTACAGCACCCTTCAGACCAGTGTTTCCATCATTGCTTAAAATGGACTCAATTAATGAGGAACGAATCAGGATCGGATGACCTGGAGTTCCGTTACAGACCGGAGTGACAAGAGGCTGTCCAAGAGAAAGCATTTGTGTAACGGTATGTGCTGTGAATAGTGGAACATCTACAGGTGTAAAGAGTACCGTATCCACTTTGTCTTTTAAATATTCCAGTCCAATCCTGACAGAATCAAACATATGAGTAGTTTCATAGTCCTCATTTCGAAGAAAAATAACATGATTGGAAGCAAGGTGGCGTTCTAGAGCATCCGCATTGTATCCGGTTACCACTACTATTTTAGAGATTCCGGCCTGCCGGAAGTTATTAATCACACGCTGCGCGATGGAAATGGATCCAAGCTGAAGCATGGGCTTGAAGTCTCCCATTCGTGACGATTTCCCTGCAGCTACGATGAGAGCACCTGTCTGCATCATAGATACCTCCTAAAAATAACATTGTACAAATTTGACATTATTATAGCATGAAAAGTGAGGATAAATAGTAAAATTTTTAAATAAAGTAATAAAAACAATATAAAAAAGGACGAAAATAGCCAACTAATAATTATTTACAATTTGTAAAACTGTACAAAATTATGATAACATGAAATTATACAAAATAATGTAAACAGGAGAACGTTTCCATGGATAAGATTTTTGAAATTACCGCAAAAGAAGTTACGATACAGGTAAAAGATGAGCGCACAGGAGAGCAATACAGTCGGACACTTCCGATTGATTATTATGAGAATGCGAATGTTTTAAAACTCAGCGGTGAGAATCTGGACGGAAGCAGCTCTTCCATTGTTTTCTATTCTGTCAGAGGAATGGAAAGACTTAAAGATCTGACGGGTAAGGGAGCCGATCATGATCCATGCGGAACACATAAGTCAGAAGATTTGTAACATCGGAACGTGTATTTTTTAAAGGAGGAATGAAACATGATTAAAAAGACATTGAAGATCAATGGTGTGGAGCGAATCCTTATTCTTGATAAGGATGAGACACTGGCTCAGGTACTTCGTGAGCATCTTCTTCTTACAGGATGTAAGATCGGTTGTGGAGAAGGTCATTGCGGAGCATGTAATGTTATTATGAACGGAAAAGTTACAAGATCCTGTATTTACAAGATGAGCCGTGTTCCGGACAATGCAGAGATCACAACAATCGAGGGTGTGGGAACAATTTCTGATATGCATCCGATACAGGTTGCATGGATGGCATATGGATGTGCACAGTGTGGTTTCTGTTCACCAGGTTTTATTATTTCAGCAAAGGTTCTTCTCGATAATAATCCGAGCCCTACCCGTGAAGAAGTGAGGGACTGGTTTAACAAGCAGCGTAATCTCTGTCGTTGTACAGGTTACAAGCCGCTTATCGATGCGACCATGGCGGCAGCAGCAGTTATGCGTGGCGAGATGACCAAAGAAGACCTCGTATTCAAGCAGACAGGTGATTCTATTGTCGGTACAAACTATATCCGTCCATCAGCAGCACAGAAGGTAACAGGTACCTGGGATTTCGGTGCAGATGATGCATTAAAGATGCCGGAGGGAACTCTTCGTCTTGCACTTACACAGGCCAAGGTTTCTCACGCAAATATTCTCAGTATCGATACAACAGAAGCAGAGAGTATGCCGGGAGTTGTTCGTGTTATTACAGCGAAGGACATTAAGGCAGCAGGCGGAACCAACAAGATCAATGGTCTTGTAATGCTTCCGAAACACAATAAGACAGACGGATTTGAGCGTCCTGTACTCTGCGACGAAAAGATCTTTCAGTTTGGTGATGCGATTGCGATCGTAGCTGCCGACACAGAAGAGCATGCACGTGCAGCAGCAGATGCAGTTAAGGTGGAGATCGAAGAACTTCCTGCATATATGAACGCAATGGATGCAATCGCACCGGATGCAGCAGAGATCCATCCTGGTACTCCAAACGCATTTTTTGAGACAAACTGTATCAAGGGACCGGACTTTGACTGGGACAGCATTCCGGATTCACAGCAGGTTGAGATCGAGTCCTACTGTTCACGCCAGCCTCATCTTCACCTTGAGCCGGACTGTGGTTATGGATATATTGATGAAGACGGTATGATAACAGTGCATTCCAAATCTATCGGTATACATCTTCATATGCCTATGATCGCAGATGGTATCGGTGTACCAATGGAAAACTTAAGACTTGTTCAGAACCATGCAGGCGGAACATTTGGTTACAAGTTCTCACCGACAAATGAGGCTCTGATTGGTGCAGCTGTTAAGATTCTGGAACGTCCGGTATCGCTGGTATTTAATCAGTTCCAGAACATTACTTATACAGGAAAGAGATCTCCTGCATTTATGAATATTAAGCTTGCAGCAGATGAAAATGGTAAACTCTTAGCACTTTGGGGTAACAACTATGTAGATCACGGTCCATATTCAGAATTTGGCGATCTGCTTACCATGAGACTTTCTCAGTTTACAGGCGCAGGTTATGGAATTAATTCTATTCGTAATAAATCAACAACCGTATTTACAAACCATGCATGGGGCTCCGCATTCCGTGCTTATGGTTCACCACAGTCTTATATGGGATCTGAGATTGCGATTGACGTGCTGGCAGCTAAGATGGGAATCGATCCGTTTGATATCCGTGAAATGAACTGCTATAAAGAATCAGAGGGCACTACCATCCCGACAGGTTATCCACCGGAGGTATATTGTGAGGAAGATTTGTTTAAGAAAGCACGTCCATTGTATGAAGCGGCGAAAAAACGTGTTGCCGAAAAGAATGCAGCTTCTGACGGAAAGATGAAATATGGTATCGGTGTATCTCTTGGAGTATACGGTTGTGGTCTTGATGGTGTTGATACATCAAATGCATTTGCAGAATTAAATCCGGATGGAACCGTTACGATGTATGCTGCATGGGAAGATCATGGACAGGGGGCTGATATGGGTGTTCTTGTATCATCTCATGAAACACTGCGTCAGGCAGGAATCAGACCGGAACAGATTAAACTGGTTATGAATGATACGAAGACATGTCCGAATGCAGGACCTGCAGGAGGATCACGCTCACAGGTTATGTCAGGTAATGCATGTCGTCTGGCTGCAGAAAATCTTGTAGCAGCAATGAAGAAAGAAGACGGAACATTCCGTACTTATGATGAGATGGTAGCAGAAGGGCTTGCAACAAAATATGAAGGTAACTGGGTAACTACATTCTGTGCAGATCATCCGATCGATCAGGATACCGCACAGGGCGATCCATTTGCAACTTATATGTATACTATCTTCCTGCCGGAAGTTGCTGTTAATATAGAAACAGGTAAAGTTACCGTTGAGAAATTTACTTGCGTAGCTGACGTAGGTACGATCATGAACAGACTTCTTGTAGAAGGTAATTTCTATGGTGGTCTTGTACAGGGTATCGGTCTTGCTCTTTCGGAAGATTTTGAAGATTTGAACCATGACACCACTTTGAAGAATTGTGGTATTCCATATCCAAAGGATGCTCCGGATGATATTGAACTTCACTTCAATGAAACATATCGTCCAAGTGGTCCTTACGGTGCGGCTGGTTGTGGTGAGGCTCCACTGGATGCTCCACATCCTGCAATCCTGAATGCAATCTTTAATGCGACAGGTGCACGTATTACACGTATCCCTGCCCGTCCGGAAAGGGTTCTTGCAGCATTAAAAGAACTTGAGAAATAAGCTTAATTCATAATGTGGTTGGAGTAAAAGCTGCCAACTGTGATATAATCAGGGGAGACGGGAAACTGCCTCCCCTTTACAGACGAAAGGAGTATCAGGTTATGACATACATACAGGAGAGAGGTTCTACTCACGTTTATCATGTAAATCGAATGTCAAAAGAAGAGATGGATCATATGATCAGTCTCTGCGTCCATGAACAGCCGGCCTACTGTGTTGCAGCCTGTCCTTTCAAAATGGATACAAAAGAGATGCTGTATTATGCTGCAAAAGGAAATTTTAAGAAAGCGTTGGCAATTTATGAGAAAATTACACCATTTCCAATGATTCTCTGTGATGGATGTACGGCACCTTGCGAAGATAATTGCAAGCTTTGTGAACTTGGTGATGGTGTCTCCATACGAGAAGTAGAACGTGCGATTGTCCGGTATGGAGAACCGGGAAGAAGAAGCAGTGTATTCCGCATGAGAAAGAAGAAAAAGGCAGCAATCTTTGGTTCTGGATTATTTCCACTGTTTCTTGCGGGGGAACTGGAAAAGAAAATGTATCCTACGACGATTTATTGTAAGGAAGAAGATTATGAAAGCTATATTGCAGCGGCAGCCGGACATCTTTTGGAATCAGACCGCAGCAATGAAGCGAAACGTCTGAAATCTATGGATCTTTCTTTTGAATTTGGATGCAGTTTGAATCTTTCGTTTATCAGAGAAAAAATGGAACTGGCAG
Organism: Blautia sp. BCRC 81119; assembly: GCF_003184505.1. Taxonomy (NCBI): domain Bacteria; kingdom Bacillati; phylum Bacillota; class Clostridia; order Lachnospirales; family Lachnospiraceae; genus Blautia; species Blautia sp. BCRC 81119. Next base: position 70,349 of record NZ_QJHD01000021.1, read on the forward strand.
ATGTGGTATGCGCATCAGAAGAAGTGGCAAAAATGTTAGCTCCGGAAGAAGCAGCAGATGTCGAGATTATGTTAAGAGAACAGGCAAAGATTGTCAGCGGACCTGCGGAATCTGTGATGGATGCGGCTTTTGCCGCAAAGCGGGCAGCTTTGACAGTGGATCTTCTGGTACAGAATTTATCGCCGCACAGCAACAGAGGCAGTGAAGGAGCAGTGACTACCAAGCTTTATACGAACATGGAAGGAATCCATGGATCGAATAAGATTTTCTGTGGTCAGGATGGGTATTCAAAAGAAGAAGCTGTAGAAGAAGCAAAACGATGTATTCAGTGTCATTGTGACGAATGCATGAAAGGCTGTGTGTATTTAAGTGAATATCAAAAACATCCGGGTTTATTAGCCCGTGAGATCTATAATAATACTCAGATTATCATGGGAGATCATCCGATGAACAAACCGATGAATGCCTGTGCCCTCTGTGGACAGTGTACGGTGATCTGTCCGAATGGATTTGATATGAGTCAGGTGTGTAAGTCAGCAAGAGAAAATATGGTATCCACAGATAAGATGCCGCTGGCGCCACATGAATTTGCACTGATGGACATGTTATTTTCAAATTCAGAGGCTTTTTTAAGCAGACCCCAGCCGGGATATGAAACTTGCAGATATGTATTTTTCCCGGGCTGTCAGGCAGGGGCGATAGCGCCGGATGTGGTTATGCAGGCATACGAAGATTTAAGTAATCGGGTAGATAGAGGTGTTGCTCTGATGCTGGGATGCTGTGGTGCAATCAGCGAATGGGCGGGCCGCTATGAAATGACAGAAAAAGTAAATGAGCAGCTGAAACAGGAACTGGCCAAGCTTGGTGATCCGATCATCATTGCAGGCTGTCCAAGCTGCATGAAGCAGCTAAAAGAAAGTATTGGAGCACATGTTATAGGAATCTGGGAAATTTTGAGAGAAATCGGACTTCCACAGCAGGCGAAAGGACTGGAGATACCGGTTGCCATACATGATGCCTGTGGTGCCAGAGGGGATGCACAGACACAAGATATGATACGACAACTTTTGTCGGATATGGGATGTATCGTTGAAGATACAGAATATTCCAGAGATTTGTCTCCATGTTGTGGATATGGAGGTCTGACGGCATATGCCAATAAAGATATGGCAGCGAAAATGACAGAAAAGTGTCTGGAACGTTCCGATGCACCATATATTACATACTGCATGGCATGCAGAGACCGATTTGCCAGAGAGGGAAGAGAATCCAGACATATCATGGAACTTCTGTATGGTGCAAATGCCAGCAACATGCCTGATATCAGTGAGAAACGCTACAACAGGCTCATATTGAAACAGACACTTTTAAAAAACATCTGGAATGAGGAACCGATCATGGAGAAAAAAGACTATACTGTTGCCTATACAGAAGAGGCAATCCATATGATGGATGAGCGCATGATACTGAAAAGTGATGTGGAACGTGTGTTATCAGATTACAGAGAAAATCAGGAAGCAATCCTGGATGAAGAAACAAAAGAACTGGTGACAAGAAGCAGACTGGGAAATGTCACATTCTGGGTGCGGTTTGTGGAAACAGAAGACGGATATCTGGTACACAGAGCATACAGTCATCGAATGAATATTATGAAAAGGGTGGGACAGTAATGGCAGTAGAAAGAACATATTATACGATTGATCCGGAAGGAAAGCTGACCTGCATGAAATGTAAGGTTCCTCTTGTAAAAGGAAAAGCAAAATTTATGTATCTGGAAAATGGGTTTCCTGTGGAAATGCCTGTCTGTCCAAAGTGTGGGTTTGTGTATGTTCCGGAAGAACTCGCACTTGGAAAAGTGCTCGCGGTGGAGCGTGCACTGGAGGATAAATAGATGAACAGGCATCCGGGAGGGGAAGCGCAGACGCTTCATCTTCTGGAGAACATAGAATGGAAAAAAGAAATGAAAGCACTGGATCTTGGAGCAGGAGAAGGAGACACGGTTCGAATCCTGAAATCATTTGGGCTGGAAGCACATGGCGTGGATCTTTTCCCACGGGGCAGTGATGTGGAAATTGGCGATTTTCTGCATTTGCAGTATTCATCAGACAGTATAGATCTTTGCATCAGCCAGTGTGCATTTTTTGTTAGCAGAGATCAGAAAAATGCACTATCTGAATGCTGGCGCGTTTTGAAAAAGGGAGGTTTTCTTTTATTGTCAGATCTGGATACCGGAAATCTTTTGAAAATGGCAGAACAGACAGGATTTACCATTCTCCGGCAGGAGGATCAGACGTTACTTTGGCGGGAATATTATCTGGAAGCAATCTGGAATGATTCGTTCTGCTGCGAAGAGTATAAGCTTCTGCAGAAAGAATATAAAGGAAAGAAGCTGCGCTATACCATGTTGGTTGGCAGAAAGGAGTAGCACATGGATCTTTATGAAAGAATCATAGAACTTAGCAGTATGGGTTATCATTGCTCACAAATGGTTATGATTATGACACTGGAAGCCATAGGTGAGGAAAATCCACAGCTTGTAAAGGCTCTGGGAGGTCTTGGCGGTGGGATCGGTTACTGTGGAGATACCTGTGGCTGCCTGACAGGAGGAGCCTGTGCGATAGGTTTGTTCCTTGGCAATCTGGCTCCGCAGGAGAAAGAAGATATACAGATGAAACCGGCTGTGCAGGAATTATATCAGTGGTTCCATAAGAAGACCGAAGAAGAATTTGGTGCTTTTTATTGTAAGGATATCACTTCTAATTTGGATTGGGGAGTGATTATGGAGCAATGTCCTGCGCTGATTGCAGATACTTATACGAAAGTGATAGAAATACTGACAGAACGGGGAATATTGGAACTATGATTACGCTGGGTAAAACAAAAAGTGTATGCCCGATATGTATGAAAGTACTTACGGCTAAAAAATGTATCGGTGAAGATGGCATTTATCTGGTGAAAGAATGTGATATCCACGGAAAGTTTCAGACACTGATCTGGGAAGGAACGGCAGCAGAGTATCTTTCCTGGGGAAGAGAAAACCTGTCTGCGGAGACTCCGGTAAATCCCAAAATCAAAGAGAAATCCTGCCCGGATAATTGTGGACTCTGTGAGGAGCACGAACGAAAAGGCTGTTGTATGATACTGGAAGTGACAAAGCGCTGCAATATACACTGCCCGGTCTGCTTTGCTTCGGCAGGAGAATGTCTGGAAAACGGTGATCTTTCAATTGATGAAATAGAAAAGCAATATGATTTTCTGATGGATCATGGAGGACCATTCAATATTCAGCTCTCAGGTGGAGAACCAACCATGCGGGAGGATCTTCCGGAGATCATACATATGGGTAGAGAAAAAGGGTTTACATTTTTTCAATTGAATACCAATGGAATCCGTCTTGCGCAGGAAGCAGGATATGCCAGAAAACTAAAAAAAGCAGGACTGAATACAGTATTTCTTCAGTTTGACGGTGTCACAGATGATGTGTATCAGACATTGCGCGGACGCTCTATGATAGAACTGAAAGAAAAGGCTGTGTTAAACTGTTCGGAAGCGGAACTGGGAATTGCCCTGGTACCTGTCATTGCGCCAGGAGTAAATGACATGCAGGTTGGAGATATTCTGAAGTTTGCGATGGATCATATGCCATTTGTAAGAGGAGTACATTTCCAGCCGATCAGCTATTTTGGCAGATGTTCTCAGCAGCGTCCACAAGCTCCGATTACCATACCAAAGATGTTGAAGCTGATCGAGGAACAGACTGACGGGCTTATGAAAAGCAAGGATTTCGCCGGTGGTGGAGCAGAGAATCCATACTGTTCTTTTCATGCAAGTTATCTGAAAAAAGGTGAGAGGGAACTGAAACTTTTGGAAAAGAAATCAGGCAGAGGATGTTGTTGTACTACCAGCGATAATTCCAGACAGTATGTGGAAAATCAGTGGAGCTATAGCACAAAAAAATTTGATGATGGAGAAATGACACAGACAGATGCGCTGGATGAATTCCTGATCCGGGTTCATAATGAAACTTTTGCAGTATCAGGGATGATTTTTCAGGATGCATGGAATCTGGATCTTGAACGTCTGAAAAGATGTTATATCTGCGAGGTGGATTCTGATTATGGAATGGTGCCGTTTTGTGCATATAATCTGACGAATTCGAAAGGAATATATTTATACAGAAAGTGAAACGATCGAATATAGATGCAATGATCTGTAAGCAGGAAGGTATTACAGAGATTACAAGAGATGAAATACACAGAATACAGCTGGAGAAATTAAATATTGTACTGAAGAGAGAGAAAGAACGAGAGGGTTTTTACCGAGATTTGCCGGAAAGACTGGAAAGCCTGATAGATTTGAGAAGCCTTCCTTTTACGACAGAAACAGATCTGGCACGAGATGGAGGCAGGATGCTGCTTTGCTCCCAGGGGGAAGTCCAGAAAGTGATATCAGAACAGACAAGCGGAACTACCGGTGCCGGTAAACGTGTATTCTATACAGAGGGAGACTGTGAACACACCATAGAACTTTTTATGGCAGGTCTGGGTGAATTTATTTATCCTGGAAGTATAACGATGGTGGCTATGCCATTTTCAGGTCCTTTTGGATTAGGAGAACTGATCGCGGAGGCAATCAGACGTCTGGGAGCAAAACCTCTTTCAACCGGGACAGGAAGAACTTATGGCGAACTGAACAGGATTCTGGAAGAGGAGCAGCCGGATACGTATGTGGGAATGCCGACGGCATTGCTTTCCATGCTTCGAATGTGCGGAAAAGGCAGTATAAAAAGAGCACTGGTATCCGGAGATGCCTGTCCGAAAACTGTCATGAAAGCAATCGAAGAAATTCTGCAAACACGACTTTGGCCGCACTATGGTTCTAGAGAGATGGGGCTTGGAGGTGCCATTTGCTGCACGGCGCATGAGGGCATGCATATGCGGGAAAACCATTGTATTACAGAGATTATAGATGAGAACGGAAATGTGCTGCCGGACGGTAAATGGGGAGAACTGGTGATTACAACCATTGGAATGGAAGCACAGCCGTTGATTCGATATCGAACCGGTGACTGGTCAAGGATCATTCCAGGAAGATGCCTCTGTGGAAGTGAAATAAAACGCCTGGACTTTGTAAAGCGGATGGATCCATTGGGAAGTATCAGAGAGATGGATGAATTACTGTTTGAGATTCCGGAACTGGTAGATTATTGTGTGAAAATTGTAGATGGAAAAAAGGAAATTACAGCGCTTTTTACATCGGACAATGGAGAAGAACGAATCAGGAGTGTTTTGGAAGAGAAGGATATTCGTTCATGGAACTGCAAAAAAGCAAAGTGGGAAGATGGGGCGCTGTATCCTGGCAAACGAGTTACAAGGCAGTGATTTCGTGGTATCATGGAATCACTGCCTTGCCTGTTATTCGGGATAGTATGGACAATCTTCCTGGATACATTCGCGATTATCTTCGCAGTATTTACACGTTATAGAAGACAACGGAATGTTTACAGAACAAAACTGACTGTAAAAATGAACGGCTTCTTCAATGGCAATTCTGCTGGTACGTTTGCAGCAGCGAGGTCCACCAACATCTGCCAGTCTGGATAAAATAATGGAAACAAGTTTTTGAGGAAACGGCCATGCATCTTTGTGAAGTGGACTGGATCCAGTCATAACGGACATGAAAATACCGGCTCCGGCAGCAGCTCCACAGACACCCCAGTAACCACAGGTACCGCCCGGAACCTGCTTCGCTCTTTTACAGATTTCAGATAGTGCAGCATCGTAATCCATATGTTCTCCATTATTGCGAAACGCTGTCAGAAGAACGCACGGAACAATTGCATGATGCTCTGGTCCATGCATATGTACAGATGGAAGATCCATAATTTTTTCCAGAAGAAGCAAAGCATCTTTTTCGGTACTGTCTCTGAGCGCTGCGATTACCGGAGCATATGTGCCATAGCTGTGACAGGCATCACAGATAAAGTGACTATTTTCACAGACCGCATTGGTTAATTGCTCTTTATGGCAGATACTACACGTCTGAATAGAGCTTTCAGCACGATACGTAATAGGAGCACCACAAATCAGACATCCGGAAAAATGTTCCGCTTCACCACAACAACAGGAATTATTCGTATGATCCATTTGATTCACCTCCGGAGAATTTATTTTAATAGTGTTAACGATGTAAAAAGTATAACATAAAATGAAAAAGTAATGATAAAGTATCTTGACAATCATGTTACTTTGGGTATATGATTTTATCCAATAAAGGGGAGTAACCTGCGCTTAACAAATTGCGTTTGTGATGTTGTCAGTACGGTGGAAGCATCCGGTATCATAAGGAAATGGTGAGACTTTTATTGCATTTTTTATTATGCAATGAAGGTCTTTTTTTTATATTTTTTTCAAAGAGGTCTTTCATTGCATAAGAAATTCAGGTAGTAAATACTTAGAAACGATGAGGCGGAAGTGATGAAGGAAATTTATCAGCAGACGGTAGAAGAGGTTCTTGAAAGGGTGAATGGCAAGAAATCTGGGCTTACAAGTGAACAGGTGAAAAGATCCAGAGAAAAGTGTGGGTGGAATGAACTTACAGAAGGAAAGAAGAAAGGTATCCTGCAGATTTTCTTTGAAGGAGCTGTCTATTTCCCGACAGCTCCTTTTCTTGTATTCATTCGGCTGATACAAAGCGACAAAGCCGGCACAATATCATAAGTAATATATAAAACTCTGATGTACATGTGATTAAAAAGAATCAATCATATGCATTAGCCGCTCATGAAAAATATCTCTTTCTTCGTAAATTTTTTCTAACTCTTTTTCAGTAAACAATGCATAGGCGCTATCAGGAACAGCTGTTAATCCATCACAGGTAAATGGTATACGTCGCCCACCTCTGAAAATGGCTGCTTCCCAGTACTTTTTTCTAAAATATTTAATTATTCCCATGTAGTACCATCTCTTTCCCATATTTGTTATTGACGTTCTGGCAAATAAAATACTTCTGTTCTTACTATATTATCATCAAAATCCATTTCTACATAATAATCTCGGACAAAATATGATCTCCAGTAATCATGTAGTGAGTAAATTTCCAATGTTTTGAAATCAACAATGCACAATGGAATGTCAGAGTTAACAGAGCATACCTTGGCAAATGAAATAGAAGCTCCACATGAGATTTTAAGAAAATAGGCAAGTCAAATTCCAGTTGATATTTCACATATTTTAGGAAATTTAATAACTGTTATATTTGATTATCAAATTCTTCGCAAACCCTTGAAAATACTAAGTTTGTAGCAAGTGAACTTTCCCTTACTCTTTCCCTTGTGTTACATTTTCCCATTGCTTTTCATGAACCTTAATATGGGAAAAATTAAGGGAAAGAAAATTTCATAACACAATATAACATATAACAATAACGACATGGTGAACTGATTGAAATGTTTTCGATATTTAACTCTGTAACTGATTATCAAAAGAAAATGGAGATAAGATACGATGAGAACAATTTATGCAGAATATAATATAAACCACGATAGTATTGATGTTTACACAAGTGCTGGATATATGCTTCGCATTGATTGCTGGGAAGCTGAAAAAAATTTAAAAACCACATATGGATCAGAATGTGCGCTTACTTCATTGGCTGTGGATGAGCCTTTGGAATATGCAAGATTATATCTTGATGGCAATTTACAGATGTGGGTGGATACAGAAGATTCATTAGAACTTTATTAAGCAAGAAGTGAGATAGTGTTGTAGGGAGTTTCCTGTAGTTAAAGATACCACACCCGATATGATGAACCCACGCTTCTACACTACCAGCTATGATAAAAGAAAGGACAGCAATTTGACACTGCTGTCCTTTCTTTTATAAAATTGCAGTACACAGAAAAAAGCTGTAAAATGAAAAATATATTTGTCCTTGTAACAATTCTCGGACATTTGCCTGTTATACTATCTGCAAAAAGAAAAGGAAGTGATAATATGAAGCATATTTTAATTGTCGAAGATGATAATCTTTTGAATAAAACGCTTACTTATAATTTGGAATTGGACGGTTACACAATAACTTCTGTTCTGAATGCAAGGACAGCCGCTGAATCATTAAAAACAAACATTTTTGATTTGGTATTGCTGGATATAAATTTACCAGACGGAAATGGTTATGACCTATGCCGTCTTATCAAGCCAGAGCATCCTGATACAGTAGTTATATTTCTAACTGCCAACGATCAGGAAAGCAATCAGATACGGGGATATGAAGCTGGTGCAGTGGATTATATCACGAAACCTTTTTCGATTAGTGCTTTGCAGCGAAAAATCAAAGCCATGTTCGCTATGTTGGAGCATCACAAACCAGCTAAGGATATTTACGAGGATGGTAGCTTGTTTCTGGATTTTTCGGAACAATTTGCAAGTTTGAACGGGAAACCATTAGCACTTTCTGCGATGGAATATAAAATGTTGAACCTATTTCTTAAAAATCCGAAGCAGGTACTTACTCGCCAACAATTTTTAGAAAAACTGTGGGATGTTGATGAAAAATATGTAGATGAACATACCCTTACTACTTCTATCAGCCGTATTCGCAGTAAGATTGAAGCGGATGGCGACACATATATCAAAACGGTTTATGGTATGGGGTATCAATGGACAGGAGGCGAAAAGAAATGAATCTGAATAACCTTTCTGCTAAGAAAATTTGTAGACTGGTTAGTGCTGGCATGGTTTTCTCTATGCTGGTAATTACCGGTATTTTCGGCGGTATAATGCAGGATATACGAATTTTTATAGTGGGTGGAACATTGACACTCTGTGCGTTTTTCTGGATTTGGCTATTGGTGCTGATTTTTGGAAAACGCCTTTCTCATTTTACTTCTAATTTGTGCCGGACGCTGGACAACATGATTGATGGAAACGAGGAATTACAAAAGTCAAATGATAGTGAAACTCTTTTTGCCCGTATCAACCACCGCTTAATTCGGTTGTATGAGATTATGCAGAAAAACCGGCACAAGGTAGACATGGAACGACAGGAGCTTCAAATGCTGATTTCTGATATTTCACATCAAGTTAAAACGCCTGTCAGCAATTTGCAAATGGTAACGGACACACTTTTAACAAAGCCTGTTTCAGAAGAAGAACGGATGGACTTTTTACAAGGCATACGTAGTCAGACTGATAAACTGGATTTTCTGTTCCAAGCACTGGTTAAAACGTCCCGGTTGGAAACCGGAGCAATACGATTAGAAAAGAAAGACAGCAGCTTATTCCATACGCTTGCACAAGCCATGAGCAGTATTGTATATGCCGCAGAGAAAAAAGAAATTGCTGTATCCGTGGATTGCCCGGAAAATTTGATAATCTCCCATGACAGCAAGTGGACAAGCGAAGCCCTTTTCAATCTGCTGGACAATGCAGTAAAATACACTCCGTCAGGTGGAAAGATTTCTGTATCAGTGGTTCAGTGGGAAATGTACGTAGAGGTCAAAGTGACCGACACCGGCAAGGGCATTTCAGAAAGCAATCAGGCTGCCATCTTCCGGCGCTTCTATCGTGAGGAAGAAGTACACGATCAACAGGGTGTGGGAATAGGTTTGTATTTGGCTCGTGAGATTGTAACAAGGCAAGGGGGCTATATCAAGGTTGTTTCAGAGCTGAGGCAAGGCTCAGAATTTTCTATTATGCTTCCTGTAAGGTAAGATATAACCACTTTTTTTGAAATGTCCGAGCGTTGTAACATTTCACTCTGATTTTCGATAAAAATTTTTTCTATCTCGGACATTTGTGTAACATTTGTGGTTTACAATGGCTTTATCAACAGATAGAAAGCCTTGAAAGGAGCATTTGAATATGAGCATTTTACAAACAATCGACTTAAAGAAGTATTACGGCACAGAACCAAATATTACTCGTGCCCTTAATGGTGTAAATTTTACTGTGGAACAGGGAGAATTTGTTGCCGTAGTTGGAACTTCCGGCAGCGGTAAGTCTACATTGCTTCACATGATGGGAGGACTTGATACCCCCACTTCCGGCAGCGTGATTGTACGGGGAGAAGAACTCGCAAAAAAGAATGATGATGAATTGACAATTTTCCGCCGTCGTAACATCGGATTTATCTTCCAAAATTATAATCTGGTTCCGATTTTGAATGTATATGAAAATATCGTCCTGCCTGTGGAACTGGATGGCGATACAGTAGACCAGAAATTTATGGACGAAGTTGTGTATATGTTGGCTTTAGAAGATAAACTGGAAAATATGCCGAACAATCTTTCAGGCGGTCAACAGCAACGTGTAGCGATTGCACGAGCTTTAATTACGAAGCCTGCGATTATCCTTGCTGATGAACCGACCGGAAATCTTGATAGCAAGACCAGTGCAGATGTGTTAGGGCTTTTGAAGCATACCAGCGGAGAATTTAATCAGACCATTGTAATGATTACTCACAACAACGAGATCGCTCAACTCGCAGACCGCATTGTACGGATTGAAGATGGTAAAATTGTTGGCTAAAGGAGGTGGGAATTATGAATTATCCTTTTGAAAATGATACCAGTGCAGTAATTAAAAAATTAGCACGAAAAAGTGTGCGTTTTGATAAGAAGAAAAACTTATTTTGCCTTTCGGCAATTATTGTAGCCGTTGCTATGATAATGATGTCGTTGCTCACAGTGCAAAATATCATTTATCAAAATCAGAAAGAAATCGAAGGATTACATCAAGGGATTTTCTTTGACATTACGCAGGACAGTAAAGAAAAGTTGTTAGCAAACGAAGAAGTAAAAAGTGTAGGACTTTCCTGTAATATCAAAACAGTGAAAGAAAATTCTAAAGAACTGTCTCTGATTTATTATGATGATGACATGCTTAGTTTGATTCCTGCCTTTGACGGAAAATATCCAGAGAAAGCAAGTGAAATTGCTGTTACAGATGCCTTTTTTGCCAGTGAAAATAAGTCTCCGGAAATCAACGCCATAGTTCAGTTGAATCTGGATGGTACTTTGAAGAATTATACTATTGTTGGTATTTATCATGATAAAACTTCTACCGCTTATCCTGTTTTTGTTTCACTTGAAAAATGCCGGGAATTACGTGGAAATAACCTGCTTAATGGATATGTTTGGCTTGAAAATGCAGATACCCTTACAAAAGACGAAGCAACAGAAATATTATCTCAAATTTCAGAGGAGACTGGACTGAATAATTGGACAGTCAGCAGTTACTATGATTATGTAAATACAACTTTGTCCTTCAGTAATTATGCGGTATATGGTGTAGTTGCTGCCATTTTGTTTTTAGCTGCCGCACTTGTAATTTACAGCATTTTCTATATTTCGGTTGGACAAAAAGTTGCTGAGTTCGGACAGCTTCGGACAATAGGGGCAAGTAAAAAGCAAATTTATAAAATAGTTCTTAAACAGGGTTATATGCTTGCAGTTCCGGGGATTTTAATTGGTAGTATCATGGGAACGATCATCAGCTATTGTCTGCAATCAAAAGGCTGGTCAGTATTTGCATTTATTGTTTCTCTATGTGGCGCATGCCTTTTTGGAATACTGCTTGTTTATATTAGTGTTCGTAAACCAGCAAAAATTGCAGCGAATACTTCTCCAATTTCCGCCCTGAAAAATCCAGTGGGAATTGTAAATTACCGCACTCACAAAAGACATCGTATTACGCCTGTATATTTAGCGAAAATCAGCTTTTCCAGAAACAGAAAAAAATCTCTATTGACCATTTTATCATTGGGACTGTGCGGAGTTATATTTTTCCTTGCAGCAAGTTATCAGAGTTCTTTTAATGCCGAGAGTATGGCTCGTTATTGGGATATGAAGTACGGAGATTTCAAAATCAGCATTGATTTAGAAAACGAAAGTGAAAATTTGGATGCTCTCTTGCAGAAAGAATATTTTTCTGATTATGTAAAGCGTGTTGGAGATATAGAGGGAGTTAGCAATATATTTACTTATGCTACCGTACCAGTTGATTTCTCAACAGACAATGATATTTCAGATAGCACCTTGATGCTCGGCTATAATGAAAAGGATTTGGCGTCGCTAAATGCAGCGGTTTTGTCTGGAAATATTACTGATGATACAGAATTAGTTGTAAGTGATCCCGAACGTATTTATGATGTTTACCATTGGAAACCTCAAATTGGGGATACTGTGACCTTTAATTTCAAAAATCATAGTGGTAAAACAATAACAAAAGCATTCAAAATTGGTGCAATCACTTCCAGCAATGATGGAATGGGTGGCTATATTTTCAGAATGCCGGAAAATATGCTCAAAGAACTTGCAGGTTATGACTGTACATACGCAATCGAAATACAAGCAGAAGCTGAATATCAGGAGATAATCGAGCAAGAACTCAAATTACTCGTTTCTGACAATAGGGATGTTCGCTTACAAACCCTTCAAGATTTTATTGTAGAACACCAATCAGACAATCGTGCAGGTTTTACATTAGCTTATGCGATTGCAGCCATCTTGTGGATATTTGCGGTCATCAATCAAATCAATCTTACTGTGACAAATCTTTTATCACAGAAACAGGAAATGGGCACACTAAAATCTATTGGTATGACAAATAAGCAGTTGAAGCAAGCATTTATGATGGAAGGTCTTTTTACTACTTTGATTGCATTGCTTATAACTGCTGTTGTTGGAATCCCCGGCGGATATGCAATCGGTATATTTTTGAAAAATGCAGGCATGTCTACGGGATTTGTATTTCCGGTTGTTGCTTTTACTCTTTTTGCTGTTGCTATGTTTATGCTTGAAAGTTTGATGACAATATTGCTTATTCATTCATGGAAGAAGCAATCTGTTATTGCAATAATGCGAAATTGATGATAGAAAGCTTTTCATATCTCGGTCAGCTCCACAATTACATTACTCTGCTGATACAGCCAGTCCGTAAATTCTTTCGGGCTGGCTGTTCCTGTTTTTACAGCCTTTTTTCTCTGTAATACTTCTTTTCATACAGTAAATTTTCACTAGGCTGGTATGGAGTAATTTTACTGTCTATACAGTAAGTTGAAAATACTAATATGGTCTTTTTTCTAACCAAACTTTAAGATAACATCTAATTCCAACATATGCGCCCTGCGAAAGTACGAAAAGCAATAGAAGATTTACTGACAGTACTTTTTTGATTGATTCTCCAAAATAAATGACAATAGCAACACTTGTCAGTATCATTAGTAGAGTAATAACATCCCAACAGTTTTTCTTATATAATTCTATAACCTTTATTTCTATCAGTATCGCCAGCATCTCTGTTCCTGCCATACATATTCCTACAATCAATATTAGCAATAACCAATATACCATTCCGGCTATAAAAGCATTTGGAATTTTTGTACTAATCTGTGCCGCAGAATGCCCGGCATCAATCGTCCATCCGACAAAGGTTTGTATGAATGATGCTAAATCATTGAAGAATGATTTACAATCGACAAGGAACATATCTGACTGTACTGCCTGAAAAAGAGTGGTTGTCAACGAATACCATGCAAGAAGGAACAAGGTTGTTTGGAACATTACCGTTTTTGCTTTATACTGTCCTGCAAGTCGCTCTTTTTGTGTTTCGTATTTTGCTTTTGCATTCTGATAGGCTGTCCGGTTACAGGCTTCACATTTTTCATAGAGTACCGGCTTTTCTACCGGTATTTCTACGATTTTCTGATGTGTCCGGGCATAATCCCGTTCCTGTGTTAAATAGCATATTTTATCTTGACATTCCTCTATCATGACGTTTGCGCTTCGCAACTTCTCTTTCTCGATCCGCAATGCTCTGTCTGCCAGCTTCAAGTCGTTCTTTAATGCTTGAATATTCCCGGCTCTGTTCTCTTTGTTTAATTTCTCGTTCAAGGTCAGAGATTCGCTGAGCTGCGTCTTCAGTTCCACGATAAGCTGTTCTTTCTGTTCTAGTTCTTCTTGTATCTCCTCGGTCAAGAGCAGAAGTTCTTCCAACTGTTCGGCGTTCTTTGATTCTCTGGATTCGTTCATCTATATCACGTCCTTTCTCTATCTGCTGTTCCAGTTCAGCAATTCGGTGTTCTGTTTCAGTAATAAACTGTTTTCGCTGTTCAGCTTCTGTGCCAATTTCTGCCATTGCTGATTTTCGTTTTCCAAAAGCTCTATCTTCGTTTTCTGTTCTTCCATCTTGGAAAGCAGTTCCTCGGTATTTGGCAAAATGTTGAGCAGCTCGGATAACTCGTTGTTTAATTTTTGTAATTTCTGATTCTGTTTTTGCATAAGAGAGAGTTGAGTGTCCCGGTTCTGCATTTCCAGAATCATTTCTGCCATTAGGTTCTGCTGTTCTTCGATTTGACCAATCATGGATTCCATTAAGGGTATAATTTCCCGGCTTTCTTCTAATGTCATTTAATCGCTCCTTCCATAATGATAATGCACCCGATACTTTCCCAAAGGTGTTTAGTATCTTTTGCAATAACGTGTTTTGTTGTTTTATGATTTGATTTTCCGCTACTTTCCACGAGCCTTTTATTTCCTGCCCGGCAAAAAACTTTTGTTCAATCTTTCTTGCGTCAGCTCCTTCATGGATGGTAGGAATCTGGAGTTTTCCCTGCTTTTCATAAGAACGATGATCAACTTGATTATGCAAAGGCAGATGTTCATTACATACCTTTGCCCATTCACTCCGCCACAGTTCACAATTTTTTGGATTGTTCCATCCAGTAGCATCGGTCAGCACCCGTTTCCATTGCAGGCGGTTTCTTGCTCCAATCTTCTGAATTCCGTTTTCGTCTAATACAGGGATACGGATTCCATGACGGTCAGGGTTTTTCTTATCCTGCCACCAGTTCGGATGGGATTCATCAATCACGATATTTCCGTTTTTATCTCTGACAAAATCCCAATCCTTGACTTCTTTCTTTCCCCAAGAATGATCCGGGTTAAAAGGACGCATAGTTAGAAGCAGATGGACATGGGGGTTGCCATCCCCTTTGTCGTGGATACTCCAATCAGCGCACATTCCTCTATCTACAAAAGTTTTTTGGATATAGTCGGTTGTATATTGAATTTGTTCCTGTCTGCTCCATTCTTTGGGGAGGGCAAATTCAAATGACCTGCCAAGTTGGGCATCTGCATTTTTTTCAATCTTCAATACCTCATTCCATAACCTCTGTTTCTGAAATGTGATTTTGAATTTTTTTAAAGCAGCTTCTTTATCTTCTGACCTTTTGTATCGGACAGATTTTTGAAAGCGTTTTATATTTTCTTCTGGTACTATCTGCCATTCAGGAGGTGCGTTTTCGCACATCATCAGCCGGGTGTAGACCACTTCTTTTTTAGAAGTGTAATAACTGATTCTCCCTGTTTCCTCGTTTTTCATCACATCCCCATTGAGATATGCGGAAGCGGAGATAACAGATTTCCCTTTACTTCGTCCGACTATTTTGATTGTGTAATGAAAAATCGCCATGTCTGGATTCCTCCTTTCTGACGTATCCGGCATAGATTTCCGGCAACATTGCTTTCAGTTTTAGAAAAAGCAGCATTGCCGGAACTCCCTCTGCGTAAGAGTGCCCTGCGCATAGCAGCCTGCATGGAATGCGCCTCTCTGGCGAAGAGTGCCTCCTGCGGCATGAGCAGGTCTGGCTGAAAGCCCCGCCGACGGAACGAGCCCGGCAAGCGTGAGCGCAGACCGGTTGACACTTGTGGCAAACTTATTGGGACGACCTCTGGTTGTCCATAAGTGCGCCCTTCATGAAAAAGCAATGAAGGGAATGAAAAACTCATCCCCTCTGCCATTACACTTCCTCCATATCGGTATTGGTTTCTTTCTGCATTGCTTTTGAGAAAAATCTCCCATTGGCTTCCTGCCTTTTCAGAAAAACAATCAGCTTTGGGATGTCTTTTTCCTCAATAGGAGCACCAAGAACGGATTCCACCGCACCGCCAATCTGACAGAGCCTATGGGTTCGTTTTTTACTTTCCTCGGTTTTCTTTCGTTTCAGAAGTTCTTTCTTCTGTGCTGCATATCGTTTTGCTTTTTCAAGGCTTTCCTGTTCCCTTTTTTCCATTTCAAGCATTCGTTCTTCATAACTTTTTGTTGATTTTGCCATTATTACATTCTCCTTTCTTTTGCAAACATAAGTTCTCGGTTGCGTATCAGAAGAAGCACATGGTATAATCTTCTTGCGTGTAGGTATATCATGGCTTTGGTCTGATAGAACCTTTGGCGGTTTCTTTGGAAGCCGCCTTTTTAATTTGCCACAGTTCTTGTTACAGCTTTTACATTTCCTCTATCCCTCAAATCACGACCTTCATTAGCTTCCATAAACATTTCCAGAATATCGGTTTTAATCAGGACTTTGCGACCAACCTTTAATACTGGAAGTTTCTTCCATTCTACAAGCTGTCTTAAGGTGTTTCTGCCGATTCCCGTATAGTCAGCAGCTTCTTCGATGGATAATGCAATTTTTCTTTGCGTCATATAATCACCTCCTTACAAATTGCATTATGCAATTCTTGTGATGTAAGTATATCCTTTTCACATCTTTTTGTCAAGCGTTACGAAATGTTAAAAATAAACTTTATATTGCATATTGCAATTTCAGAAAAACAATGCTATAATTCATACATACCGAAAAAGGAGGCAGTCAGCATGAAAGATAAAGAATTACGCAAGCTGATAGGGAGCAGAGTAAAACAGCGCCGTCTGGAATTGAATCTGACACAGCCTTATGTCGCAGAAAAGATGGGTGTTACCGCTTCTACAATCCTGCGTTATGAGAATGGTTCGATTGACAATACGAAAAAAATGGTGTTGGAAGGTCTTTCGGAAGCACTCCATGTATCTGTGGAATGGCTCAAAGGGGAAACAGATGAATATGAAACCGATATTACGGATAAGAGAGAATTACAGATTCGTGATGCGATGGGAGATATTCTGGAACAGTTACCACTTGCCCTTACCAAAGAAGAAGATGCTTTTTCAAAAGATTTATTACTGCTGATGTTAAAACAATATGGTCTGTTTTTGGATTCCTTTCAGTTCGCCTGCAAAAACTTTAAGGGGAATGATGGTCAGACGGATATTGCCAAAACAATAGGGTTTGAATCGAATGATGAATATAATGAGATTATGTTCTTAAGGGAAATCACTCACACCATCAATGCTTTTAATGAGATGGCAGACATCGTAAGGCTCTATTCCAAGAAACCCAAAACAGCAGAGCAAAGGCTTGCAAATCTTTTATCAGAAGTCTTATACGAAGATTCCGAATCGGTATAGTAAGACAGCCGGAGTTATGATATACTTACACGCACGAAGCATTTCATCAGTTCCGATTGTCTAATATCGAAAGGAGACATACGATTATGGCAAAAGGATCTGTAAGAAAAAAAGGAAAGAAATGGTACTACCGCTTCTATGTAGAGGACGCAAGCGGCAATCTTGTTCAGAAAGAATGCGTTGGAACAGAAAGCAAAAGTGAAACTGAAAAACTGCTCCGTCAGGCAATGGATGATTATGAGAAAAAGAAATTTGTTGCCAAAGCGGAAAATCTCACAGTCGGACAACTTTTGGATGTGTGGGCAGAGGAGGAATTAAAAACAGGTACGCTCAGCAATGGTACTGTGGAGAATTACCTCGGAACAATCCGAAATATTAAGAAACATCCGCTGGCAGAACGGAAATTAAAAAATGTAACCTCTGAGCATTTGCAATCCTTTTTTGATTTGCTTTCCTTCGGGGGAGTTCATCCCGACGGAAAAGAGAGAAAGGGTTACAGCAAAGATTACATCCATTCTTTTTCCGCAGTCATGCAGCAGTCCTTCCGCTTTGCAGTATTTCCAAAACAGTATATTACGTTTAATCCCATGCAGTATATTAAACTGCGGTATCAGACGGATGAAGTTGATTTGTTTTCAGACGAGGACATGGACGGAAATATCCAACCAATTTCACGAGAAGATTATGAAAGATTGCTTGCTTATCTGAAAAAAAAGAACCCAGCCGCAATACTTCCAATCCAGATAGCCTATTATGCCGGGCTTCGTATTGGAGAAGCCTGCGGTTTGGCGTGGCAGGACGTAAATCTGGAAGAACAATGCCTTACCATAAGACGTAGCATCCGATACGATGGCTCAAAGCGCAAATATATCATCGGACCAACCAAGCGGAAAAAAGTGAGGATTGTTGATTTTGGAGATACGCTGGTAGAGATTTTCCGTAATGCCCGGAAAGAGCAGTTAAAAAATCGAATGCAGTACGGAGAACTTTATCACACGAACTACTACAAAGCGGTCAAAGAGAAAAACAGAGTGTACTACGAATATTATTGCTTAGACAGAACAGAGGAAGTCCCGGCAGATTATAAAGAAATTTCTTTCGTCTGTTTAAGACCGGATGGTTGTCTGGAACTTCCAACTACTTTGGGGACTGTTTGCAGAAAGGTGGCAAAAACATTAGAGGGATTTGAAGGCTTTCATTTCCACCAGTTACGTCACACCTATACAAGCAACCTTTTAGCAAATGGAGCTGCCCCAAAAGATGTGCAGGAACTGTTAGGACACTCAGATGTAAGTACCACAATGAATGTCTATGCTCACTCCACAAGAGATGCTAAACGAAAATCAGTTAGGCTTCTTGATAAAGTGGTAGGCAATGATTAAAAAAATTCCCTTATTTCCCTTGTGATTATCTCATAAGCTATAAATGAGCAAATTTGAAAAATTGCACAAAACTACACTGCGAATTTCATAAATGAATCAAAATCATTGCTTTCCTTTGCGCATTGAAAAAGATAACGATACTTTTCCAGCTGAATG